>JAUZRU010000001.1 GCA_030950185.1 Paracoccaceae bacterium
AAGTATTTTAATATTTTCAATCAATTAACTACTATTGAAAAACGTTTTGTACGTAAAGAAAATCAGTTATTTCCATATCTAGAAAAACACGGTTGGGAAGGGCCAAGTCAAGGAATGTGGTCTTTTCACGATAATTTACGAGAGCAAATACGTTTGTTAAATAAATATAACGAAGAAAAGAACACCACAATCGGCCAGTTCCAACGATGACATGCGCAGGATGGCGATAGAGCTGCGCAAGGAAGGGGTCAGCGCCAGGTGTTGTTTCTGGCTGACCCTGAGTCCCTGTTTCATTGCCATGATCAGTTCAATTTGAAATCCTCGCCGAGATAGACCCGGCGGACGGTTTCATCCCCGATGACTTGATCGGCAGTTCCGCTCATCAGAACCTGACCTTCGTGCAGGATATAGGCGCGATCGACGATCCCAAGCGTTTCGCGCACATTATGGTCGGTGATCAGAACGCCGATGCCACGGTTCTTGAGCTGGGCAACCAGCTTGCGGATATCGGCCACCGCGATCGGGTCAACGCCGGCAAAGGGTTCGTCAAGCAGCACATATCGCGGATCGCTGGCAAGGCAGCGGGCGATTTCCAGCCGCCGGCGTTCACCGCCCGACAGCGATACCGCCGGTGCGCGCCGCAGATGCCCGATCGAGAATTCGCCAAGCAGTTCTTCGGCGCGCTCGTGGCGTTTCTTGACGTCCTTTATCTTGTGTTCGAGGATTGCATAGATGTTGTCCTCGACCGAAAGGCCGCGAAAGATCGAGGGCTCCTGCGGCAGATAGCCGATGCCCAGCTGCGCGCGGCGATACATCGGCAGCAGCGTCACATCGCGCCCGTCTATCATCACGCTGCCGGTTTCCGGCGTGATCAGCCCGGCAATCGCGTAAAAGCAGGTGGTCTTGCCCGCGCCATTGGGGCCGAGCAGCGCGACGACCTCGCCCTTGTTCAGTTCAAGCGATACGTCATGGATGATGCGCCGGTGCCGATATATCTTGCCAAGATCCCGCGCCCGGAGCCCGTCGCCGGATGACGACGATGCCGATTCCGGCGATCCCGCTGAACCCGACACAGGGGGTGTCATCAGTTGCCGCCCCCGCCAAAGATGGTTTTTACGCGACCGATGATCCTGGCTGTGCCCGAGGCAAGGTCAATCGTTGCCTTCTGACCGGAAAGCGCATTTTGTGCCTGCGAGATCAGAACCTTTCCTTCCATGACGATCTTTTGGTCCTTGACGAAATAGGTGGCGCGGTCCGCTTCGGCAGACTGGTCGCCGGCCACAAGGGTCACACCGCCGGTTGCGATCATCCGGTTGATCTTGCGCTCTTCCTTGTCTTTTGCCGGTTCGTATTCGACAACGATCTTGTCGGCCGCCAGGCGCATCCCGCCCTGGCCGGCGACCACGTTGCCGACGAATTCCGCCTTGCCGTTGTTCTGGCTGAGCGTGAAACTGTCGGAAACGATCTCGATCTGCTGTTTGGGATCGTAATTCACAGAGCCGAAGGGCACGGTCGTCTGGGCCGAGGCTGCGGTAACGACCAGTGCGATGGCAACGGTCGTCGGGAAAAGCCCGCTTTTGAATGTTTTCATGGTGTTCTGCCCTTGTTGCTTAGGGTGTGTATATCATCCTGACGCCGTTGTTGAAAACCAGAACATAGCCCGGCGGCTTTCCATTCTTGCCCCCCTTGTCGAGGTGCAGATACATCTGACCCGCCTCGATTTTCGACCTTGGGGCGGTTGCCGTGATCTTTCCCTGGCTGCGTATGTCAAGGCGATCCAGTGCAAAGACCAGCCCCTTGGTTTTGGCGGTAACGCCGAAGGATGTCTTGAGGGTGATGCCGCCGGTCAGCCGGGCCATCTGTTTCAGCGAATTGATCGACCCATTGGCCGCAACGACATGAATTGTCTTGCCGTCCGGGGTTTCGATCAGCGCCTTGAGGTCAACCGCATCAAATGCGGGAACGTCACCTTCGCGAGGGCTGCCCTCGCGTGCGGAAATCTGGATCGACACGCCTTCGGGCGTCATGCCGGCAAATTTCGGGGCCACGATCTTTTGCTTGCGGGTCAGCTCTCCCAGCTTGGAGCCGAGGTTTCGCATGGTTTCTGTGGGGTCATAGCTTTTCGAGAACAGGAACAGCGAGCTGAGAATCGCAAGCGCCACAAGCGGCAGGATGATCTTGGTCCAGGCGATGAACCGCGAGTGGAAGTTTTCGCCGACCCGGAACATTCAGCCCACCCCGGCCCGCAGACAATCGTGGATGTGAAGGATACCGCGCAGCGTTTCGCCGTCATTGGTTTCACAGACAAACAGTGTTGTCACCTTGCGTTCGTTCATCAGCGCCAGCGCCTCTTCGGCGAGGGTGCCGACGGTGGTGGTCAACGGGTTGCGGGTCATCACCTGTTCGGCGCGGCGCTCCAGCAGGCCATCCATGTGGCGGCGCAGGTCGCCATCGGTGATGACGCCGACAAGATTGCCGTCCGCGACGACCCCGGCCACGCCAAAGCCCTTTTGGCTGATGACAAGCAATGCTTCGCTCATGGGCATGTCGGGCGAGATCAGGGGCAGGGCGTCGCCCGTGTGCATGAGGTCTTCGACCTTGGACAGGCGCGCGCCCAGCTTGCCGCCCGGGTGAAACTGGCGAAAGTTTTCGGGCGTAAAGCGGCGGCGTTCCATCAGGGCGATGGCCAGCGCATCGCCCAGCGCAAGGGTCATGGTGGTCGAAGTCGTCGGCACGATGCCCTTGTCACAGGCCTCTGGCGCGCTGGGCAGCAGGATGGCAACGTCGGACTGGCGCAACAGTGTGCTTTCGGCGCGACCAGCTACGCCGATCATGGGGATGCGAAAGCGCCTTGTATAGGCGATGAGGTCGGCGAGTTCCGGGGTTTCACCGGAATTGGACAGCACAAGCGCCACATCGCCCTGCGCCATCATCCCAAGGTCGCCATGGCTGGCCTCGGCCGGGTGGACGAAATGCGCGGGCGTCCCGGTCGAGGCAAGGGTTGCCGCGATCTTGCGGGCGATATGGCCCGATTTGCCCATGCCCGAGACGATCACCCGGCCCTTGGCCTCCAGCAGCAGATCGACGGCCTGCACAAAGCCGCCGTCAAGGGAATCGCGCAGCAGGACAAGGGCCTCGGCCTCGCGCCCGATAACGCGGCGGCCAGCGGTCAGAGATTCGGATTGTTCTTTGTCCAGGTCCATGATCAATGCGAGAATATGTCGGTTTCGGGCCATCCCATCAGGTCAAGCCGGGCACGATGGGGCAGAAAATCGAAACAGGCCTGCGCAACATCGGTGCGCCCCTCGCGGGCAAGCCTGGGGTCGAGTTCCTGTTTCAGCCGGTGCAGATACAGGACATCGGACGCGGCATATTCGATCTGCGCTTCTGTCAGGTCGCGCGCGCCCCAGTCGCTGCTTTGCTGCTGTTTGGAAATGTCGATACCCAGCAATTCCTGCAACAGGTTTTTCAGCCCGTGCCGGTCGGTATAGGTGCGCACCAGCTTGCTGGCGATCTTGGTGCAATAGACAGGGGCTGTCAGCACGCCGAAACGGTGCAGCAGCACAGCGATGTCGAAACGGCCAAAGTGAAACAGTTTCAGCACATTCGGATCAGACAGCATGCGCGTCAGATTGGGGGCCTCGATCTGGTCCTGTGAAATCTGCACCAGATGCGCGTCGCCGTCGCCGCCCGACATCTGCACCAGGCACAGCCGGTCGCGGTGCGGGTTCAGCCCCATGGTTTCGCAGTCGATGGCGACAACGGGACCAAGGTCAAGGCCGTCGGGCAGGTCGTTCTGATACAGGTGGTTTGCCATTTTGTGTTCCGTGATATGGGCAGCCTTGCCGCCGAGTCCTGCCAGTATTTAGGCGCAAGGGCCGAAAAAGGCCACTGTTAGTTGGCGCATGGGCAGACGTGTTACGCGCGCCCCGGCTTGGGCATGGTAAAGCAGAAGGTGCTGCCCTTTCCGGGCTCGGATTCCACCCAGATCCGCCCGCCATGCAGCTCGACCAGTTTCCTGGATATTGCCAGGCCCAGCCCGGTACCGGTGGCCCTGCGGGTGTCAGAATTATCGGCCTGGGTGAATACGGAAAAGATATCCGTGATCGATTCCTTCGGTATTCCGCAGCCGGTATCATGCACGCATATCTTTACAAAGTCGCTGTCGTCTTCGGTCGTGATGCGAATTTCGCCGTAATCGGTGAATTTCAGGGCATTGCCGACAAGATTGACGAGGATCTGGTTAAGCCTGATCCGATCGGCCATGATCGTTGACCCGCTGGGCTCAAAGTTCAGGACCAGCCCCTTGCCCTCGGCGGTGGGTTGGAACTGCTCGACGATTTCCTGCACGATCCGATCACGCTGGCAGGCCGACGGGTTGAGGGCCAACAACCCGGATTCGGCCTTGGAAAGGTCAAGTATGTCGTTGATCAGAGAAAGAAGATGCCGGCCTGCCTTGTCCATCGAAGAAGCGTAACGCGAAATTTCCTCGGTAAGATCATCAGCGCATCGACGTATGGCCTGTGCGTCAACGGGATTCTTTTCAAGCGCCTCTTGCAGTTTGCGTGCCGACGGCAGCTTGTGGCTGTTGGCCAGTAGCGGGGTAAAGCCCAGGATGACCGTTAGCGGGGTGCGCAGCTCGTGCGTGACGGTGTTCAGAAATTCGGTCTTGGCCCGGTTTGCCTGTTCCGCCTGTTCCTTGGCCTTTTTCAGGGCGGTGATATCAACGGTGACGGTTGCCGTGCCCCCGTCTGGTGTGCGGCGTTCTTCAATTCGAATCCAGCGGCCATCACCAAGAAGCCGCTCGGTCGAAGAGGTTGCCTGCCGGTGGAGGTGAATCCGTTCGGCGACCCATTCCTCTTCTCGGCCAATGGCTTCGGGGATCGTTTTGCTGTTGGCAATATCTTTCAGGATATCGATAAAGCGGCGGCGGGGGTTGGTAAGGTTGATCTTGCCGCCATAATAACTTTGGAATGTGCTGTTGCAGGCGACCAGATAGTCGTTTTCGTCAAACAGGGCGAGGCCGGCATCGACGGCATCGACAGCAGAGGCAAGCAGGTTTTCGGCCTGTTCCCGTTTTTGTGCCAGGCGTGACGCGGTAAGAACGAAAAAGATCGTAAGCAATGCCCCCAGTATGAATATCAGGCGCGTGTGATCGAAGTTCGGGGGGTGTGCGGGCCACCCACCTTTCGGGGCAATGGCCATCTGCCATGACCCGTTCGGGAAAATGACATCTGTCAGAACGGGGTCATTCCTGAACACGGCATCAGAACCGTAAAACACCGCACCATTGGCACCGGTTCCGTCCTTGCCCCGCAGGGCAACATCAAACTGGGGGGAATGGTTTGCCAGCCCTGTCAGCTTGTAGAAGGTCGATGTATTGATGACCCCCGACACGATGCCCCACCACTGTTTGTCGGGATTGTCGGACAGGACGGGCGTCCTGATGATGAATCCCTCGCCCCCCTGCACCAGCTTTACAGGCCCTGCAACAACGGTGGCGCCGATCGCAAGCGCCTGAGAAATGGCAACAAATTGTTCCCGGTTCTTTGTGTAATCGAGGCCGAGGACAGTCTCGTTGCCTTTGAGAGGATAGACATGCCTGACAACCAGATCGGGGGCGATGGCGATGTCCCGCAAGATGGAATCGTCACCAAGCAATTCGTCAATGATCATGGAAAGCCGCCCGTCAATGACGGCCGGATCGGCGTCGATCAAGGTCGCCACGGTTTTCACGATTTCGGCGCTCTGGGCCAGTTTCCCTTCCATTGTTGCGCGCAGGATACTGGCCTGTTGGGTAAGATCGCCACGCAGTGACGCGCGGTATCTCTGGCCGTCGACGCGCTCATAGACATAGGCGATGATGGTCGTCAGGATAACGACAACCAGCACAAGAAACATGTTGAAGACACGCCATGAGATAGTGCTGTTTTTCTCGGCCATGTTTCTTCCCGCCCGAAGGGTTTCTGCACATATTCCCGACATGCGGCCGGGAATTGTGGTTTGACAGACTGGTAGGGGCCCCTTTTACCCCCCTCAAGGGCAGACTAGCCGTGTTATGTGGCATTGTTTAGGCGAAATTTCGAAATTGCGGCGAGAACAATCACGACGTGTAAGCCGTCGATTTGGCGCCGCAACCCAACCCCGCGGTCGCGCGCGGCCTCGCATGATGGCTGTACATCGACGGCCGGAATACCATGGCGCAGGATATGGCTGGGGATCGAGTTCGGGAAAATATGGTGCCCAGGAGACGCGCCACGGAGCCGTCGCATGACGTTGCATGCGGAGCGCCGTCCTGTCTATAGTCCAAACAAATGAAAGGGTTGCTGTCGCATGCCGTCGCATCGGCAAAGGCCGCAACGCGGACTCGAATGTGGGACCAATTGTGGGACGAGAACGGAACAGACTGACGGCCATTCAAGTGAAGAACGCCGGCGACGGGCGGTTCTACGATGGCGGCGGCCTCATGCTGGTCCGAGCAGGAGGTGCCGGGAAATGGGTGTGGCGGTATTCGTATCTCGGCCGACGGCGCGACATGGGGCTGGGGCCGCAAAGCGCCATCACCTTGGCCCAGGCCCGAAAGCTCCGCGACCGCTGGGCTGCGG
>JAUZRU010000010.1 GCA_030950185.1 Paracoccaceae bacterium
ATCCCGGACCCTCGGCGACAAGGGGTGGCAAACATGACCCGTGACCGCCTCTACATCTATGACACCACGCTGCGTGACGGCCAGCAGACCCAAGGCGTCGATTTCTCGGTCGAGGACAAGCGCCGCATCGCGCTGGCGCTGGACCGGCTGGGCATCGACCATATCGAGGGCGGCTGGCCCGGTGCCAACCCCACCGACAGCGATTTCTTTGCCTCTGCCCCGGCGCTGAAAGGCGCAACCCTCACCGCATTCGGCATGACGAAACGCGCAGGCCGCTCGGCCGAAAACGATGACGTGCTGGCCGGCGTGCTGAACGCCGGCACCCCGGCCGTGTGCCTTGTGGGCAAGACCCATGATTTCCATGTCACCACGGCACTGGGCATCGCGCTTGCGGAAAACATCGAAAACATCCGCGCGTCGATCAGCCATCTGGTGGCTCAGGGGCGCGAGGCGCTGTTTGATGCAGAACATTTCTTTGACGGCTACAAGGCCAACCCCGACTACGCGCTGCAATGCCTGCACGCCGCCCATGACGCAGGCGCCCGCTGGGTCGTGCTGTGCGATACCAATGGCGGCACCATGCCCGAGGAAATCCACGACATCACGAGCGCGGTGATTGATTCGGGCATCCCGGGCAACCATCTGGGCATCCACACCCATGACGACACCGGCCAGGCGGTGGCCGGCGCGCTGGCGGCGGTGCGGGCGGGCGCGCGCCAGATACAGGGCACGCTGAACGGGCTGGGCGAACGCTGCGGCAATGCCAACCTTGTCACCCTGCTGCCGACGCTGCTGCTCAAGGAACCTTGGGCCGGCACGCTGGAAACCGGCGTCACCATGGACGGGCTGAAAACCCTGACCCGCCTCAGCCGGATGCTGGACGACATCCTCAACCGCGTGCCGCTGAAATCGCTGCCCTATGTGGGGGCCAGCGCATTCGCCCACAAGGCCGGGCTGCATGCCAGCGCCATCGTCAAGGACCCGTCCACCTATGAACATGTGGACCCGTCGCTTGTCGGCAATACCCGCATCATCCCCATGTCGAACCAGGCGGGCCAAAGCAATCTGCGCCGCCGTCTGGCCGAGGCGGGAATCGAGGTCGCCCGCGACGACCCGCGCCTTGCCGATATCCTGAACGACATCAAGGAGCGCGAGGATCGCGGCTATGCCTACGACACCGCTCAGGCCAGCTTCGAGCTGCTGGCCCGGCGCCATCTGGGCCAGCTGCCCGCGTTTTTCGAGGTCAAGCGCTATCGCGTCACCGTCGAGCGGCGCAAGAACAAATATGACGACATGGTCACCCTGTCCGAGGCCGTGGTGGTGGTAAAGATCGCCGGCCGCAAGGTGCTGTCGGTCAGCGAAAGCCTGGATGAATCGGGGCGCGATAACGGCCCGGTCAACGCCCTGGCCCGTGCGCTGGCCAAGGATCTGGGGCCCTATCAGGCCTGCATCGACGACATGCGCCTGGTCGATTTCAAGGTGCGCATCACCGATGGCGGCACCGAGGCCGTGACCCGTGTCATCATCGACAGCGAGGACAGCGCCGGCGCGCGCTGGTCCACCGTCGGGGTCAGCGCCAATATCGTGGACGCCAGCTTTCAGGCGCTGCTTGACGCCATCATCTGGAAGCTGATCCGCGACAAGCAGCCCGTCGCGACATGAGCATCGCCGCCTGTGCCGAAATCACCCGCAGGGGCGACCCCGACCGCTTTCTTTCGGCGATGGTTGCCCCCCCCGATGATCGCGCGGCGCTGTTCGTGCTCTATGCCTTCAACCTTGAAATCGCCCGCGCGCCCTGGGTCACGCAGGAACCGCTGATCGCACAGATGCGCCTGCAATTCTGGGCCGACCTGATCGAAGACATCCGCGCTGGCCGCCCCCCGCCGGGCCACGAAGTTGCCTCGCCTCTGGCGGATCTGTTAGGCGAACGAAACCTGCCGCCGGACCTGCTGGCCGCAATGGTCTCGGCGCGCCGCCACGATATCGCGGACGAGCCCCATGCCAGCGAAACCGCCCTGCTGAACTATATCGACAACACCGCCGGCAACCTCATGTGGCTGGGCGCGCTGGCCCTGGGCGCCCCTGCTGCTGCACAACGGGTCGTGCGCGATTTCGCCCGCGGCGCCGGCATCGCCGCCCTGCTGCGGGCCTTGCCGACGCTTGACAGCGCCGGGCGCAACCCGCTGCCCGAACCAGGGTCTGAACCCATCGCCCGCCTGGCCCAAACGGGGCTTGCAGCCATTGCAACTGCAAGGCGCCAGCGCCACCTTGTGCCTTCGCGCACGCGCCCCGCCCTGCTGGCCGGATGGCAGGCCGGGCACGTCCTGAAACGCGCCGCCCGCAACCCGCAGGGCGCGATGCAGGGCAGCCTCGCCCCCGCCGAATTCACCCGCCGCGCAACCCTGTTGGCCCGCGCATCGCTCGGCCTCTGGTAGGTCGGGGCCCTTCTTCTTTGCCCAAATACGTCCGGGGGTTTGGGGGCAGCGCCCCCATCCATGACGCAGGGTTTCGCAGCAGCCCGTATTGCGACATGGCACAATCTCTGGAATGATTTTCCCGATCCATCAAACAGGGGGAACACATCATGGCCGCACCGGAAAACCGTTTCAAGAGCGCGATCACCAATGGCCAGCTGCAAATCGGGCTATGGCAAAGCCTCGGCACCGCCACCACGGCCGAGCTCTGCGCCCAGTGCGGCTTTGACTGGCTGCTGATCGACGGCGAACACGGCCCCAATGACCTGCGCTCGATCCGCGACCAGCTTCAGGTGATCACCCCATCCCCCACCCAGGCGGTGGTACGCATCCCCGGCGTCGATGTGATCTGGGTCAAGCAGGTCATGGATGCAGGCGCGCAAACCGTGCTGGTGCCGCTGGTCAACACGGCCGAGGACGCCGCCCTGATGGCCGCCGCCATGCGCTATCCGCCGCAGGGCATTCGCGGCAATGGCGCGGGTGTGGTGCGGGCGTCAGGCTATGGCATGGATGACGGCTATCTGCACACCGCCAACGATCAGGCCTGCCTGCTGGTGCAGGTGGAAACGGTGCAGGCGCTGGAAAACCTCGACGCGATCTGTGCGACCGAGGGCGTTGACGGCGTGTTCATCGGCCCCGCCGACCTTGCCACCAGCCTGGGCCATCACGGTGACCCGCTGCATCCCGATGTGCAGGCCGTGATCGAAGATACGATCACCCGCATCAAGGCCTCTGGCAAGGCGCCGGGTATCCTGATGGGCAACGAGGAACGTATCGAACGTTACAAGAAACTTGGCGCCCTGTTCATCGCGGTTGGCTCGGATGTGGGCCTGCTGACCGGCGCGGCGCGCGCGCTCGCCTCACGCTGGCGGGGCTGAGCAACCTCTTTCAGCACCATGATCAGGCAGGATGCGTAATCCGGGTCATCCAGCCAGGGCTCGCTCATACGGGGCTGGGCGCTTGCAACCGTCTCCAGACAACCGGTGCCCCAGCGCGGATGCGCCCGGCCCGTCCTTTCCACATGCCGTTGCGCCTTGTCTGCCGCCCTGATCATCCCGCGCAGCATGGCACGCCGCCGTTCAGGCCGTGTCGCCAGCAGCACGCAGGCCGCCGCCACCAGATCGCCATGCAGCAGACGGCGCATCACAGCGCGCGCGGCATTTCCAGCGCGACCAGATGAATCGCCAGCCGCACCGTGCCTGACGCAAAATTTCCCCCCAGCGCCGTCAACTCCAGCGGGGTGTCGGCCCAATAGGTCACGGGCTGGCCCGTCAGCCCCCGCAGCCACGAGCCCACCCCCAGCCCCAGCCCGCTGCCATAACGGTTGGTGGCGCCGGCAACACCCAGCTCCCACCCTGTCAGCCCGGTGCCGGTGATCGCCACCGTCACCCGGCCCGTCACCCCGATCACCTGAGTGCCATTGGGGATGACGACGCTGGTGGTGTTGCTGGCGCCGGCCGTGATCGCATGGTCGAACTCGATCACCCGGTGCAGCGTCGCCGCCCCGCCTGCCGAGACCGCAAGCGCATCCTCGCGCCAGGCGCTGCCATCGAACAGGGCCAGGCGCCCGGTATCGACAACCCAGGCCCGCCAGCCCGCGCGCGGGGTGACAAACACCCAGCCGCCATTGGCCCCGACCGCGATCTTTCCCGCCTGCCCGTTCCAGGCGTTCACCGCGCCCGCGGGCACCGCATAGGCCAGCCCCTCGCCCACCACCACCGGCGGGGTCGTGGTCACCAGCGACTCCAGCCGCAGCTGCGCCAGCGCATCCAGCCGCGCCAGCGCCTCGTTCACCGTCACATGTTTCTGCGCCTGCGCCCCTGCCAGCAGGGGCAGGGCAAAATTCACCGTATCAGCCATTGATCAAGATCCTCGCAAAATGTCCGGGGCCAAATCTTTCGGAAATCTGGGCCACCTCGATATCGAACGGCGGCGCCACCCCGTCCGCCGCCTGATCCGCCGCCGTATAAATCCAGTCGGGGGAGATCACCCGCGCCTCGCGCAGCAGCGCGCCCGCCTGCATGACACGCAGGGCATAGGCCTCGAAGGCCTCGCCCAGAGGCACATCGGCCAGGTCCCAGTTGTCGCCATCGATGCGCGTGCGCCGCACCCAGCTCAGCGACAGATCCCCGGCCCCGTTTCGCGCAGCCCGCAAATGACAGGGCGCATAGGGTTTCAGCCCCACCCCGGCAAAGGCCAGCACCTCATGCAGGTATGAGGCATCGTCATAGCCCCGCTGCGCCGGGCCGATGCGATAATGGCGCGCGATATTGCGCAGCCCCGGCGGCAGGTTGATCTGGCCGACCGCGCCATCCAGCAGCACGAACCAGCTGCCCACGGGCCAGGCATCGGGGATCAGCCCGTCGCTGCCCGCCTGCCCGCGCAGCAGGCGCCGCAGCTCCCATTCGCCTGGCGCCACCGCAACCGCCTCGGCAAACTGGAACAGTTCCCAGTTGTCGCCATTGCCGTTGCCGATCGCGGCCAGGTTGGCTCCGTTCAGCACCGCATCGCTTGCCGCCGCCGACAGGCTGCCCGAGGCCAGCCTGACCCTGACCCCTGCCCCGTTGTCCCAGCGCCCTGGTGCTGCCCGGAACAGCGGGCCTTGCGTCACCCCGACCACGGCGCGGCGCTCGATCAGCCGGTTCAGCGCGTATCCCGCATCCTGCGCGGCGTCATACAGCGCCACCGCCCCCGGCCAGGGGGTAGCCGTCACCGCCAGATGG
>JAUZRU010000100.1 GCA_030950185.1 Paracoccaceae bacterium
TGGTCACGATGAAGCTGAGGAAGAACCAGTTGGCCACATAGATGTGCGGTTCTTTCCGCTTGATGATGGTGCCGAAGAATACCGCCAGATAGGCGACCCAGACGATCGTCAGCCAGATGTCCACATACCATTCGGGTTCGGCATATTCCTTGGACTGCGTGATGCCCAGCACATAGCCGGTAGCAGCCAGAACGATGAAAAGCTGGTAACCCCAGAACACGAACCACGGCAGACCGCCCCCCCAGAGGCGTGTCGCGCTGGTGCGTTGTACGACATAGAACGAAGACGCAATCAGTGCGTTGCCGCCAAAGGCAAAGATGACCGCCGATGTGTGCAGCGGACGCAGGCGGCCAAAGTTCAGATAACCGTCACCCAGCGGGATGTTGAGATGCGGGTAGGCAAGCTGAAACGCGATGAACACGCCCACAAGAAACCCGACAATGCCCCATAGGGCGGTGGCGATGACCCCGGCCCTTATGACCCCGTCGTTATAGCCGGTCGGGGCAGGTGCAGCCGGGTCGTTGGTATGACGCAGCACATAGATGAATGTGGCTGCCCCCGCCAGGGCAAAGATGATCATGTGAATTGCAAAGGGCAAGTCACGCGCAAAGTTGGCGGCCATCGCTGCCAGCAGTGTCAGCACGGCCAACACGATCAGTTTTATGTAGTTCGACATCGAGAGTCCCTTCCGTTCTTCCGCGCACGCAGAATCGGCGCGGTTCGGTCCTGTTCCACATTTACCACCTGCCTGTTCGAGAGGGGTGGTTTCCTTGATCCATGTCAAATTTCACTTGGCGGGACTGTGCGATTTTGTCCCGTCTTCACCAATATCACATATTGGCCGCATGGTGGCGCCTGGATGACCGGCAAAGGCCAGGCAGTTGACGCAGGTCAAGTTTTCGCCCCAGGGTGGACTCATGAGCAACTGTCGCAGTAAGGCAACGTTCCTCGTGGGGGCATGTTTCTGACTGTACACATATCTTTCAGCGTTTGATCAAAGTCATGGCGAACAGGCCGATGTCGGGTTAGCCTTGCAACAACAAGGTTCGAATCCGGTTCGGATCATGAACGCACAGGAGGGTCGCAAGATGGACTACAAATCGATCATGACGGTCTGGTATGGCGGCGACTCCGGTCGGCCCGCCTTTGATCTGGCGGCACGATTTGCCGAGGCTGGCGAGGGGCATCTCAACGTGCTGTGTCTGGGTATCGACCGCATACAGCCGGGCCTCTATTATGCCGGGGCGAGTCCTGCCATTCTGGCCGACGGCATCCAGGCAGCCCAGCAGGCGGCCAGAACCGCCGAGGAAGAGGCCAGGAATATGCTGGAGGGCGCCGATTTCAACTGGTCCTTGCAGACCATGGTAGTGCAGATCAGCGGGATCGCGTTTTCGGTAGGCACGGCCGCGCGCTATAATGATCTGGTCATTCTGCCGCGGCCTTACGGAACCGGCCTTGGAGAAGAGGCAGGCCTCGTGCTTGAGGCAGCATTGTTTGACGGCCGCGCCCCGGTTCTGGTGTGCCCACCCGAATACGAGGTCAAGCCGGCCGACCTGCCGGGTCATCGCATCCTGATTGCCTGGAATCAGAGCACCGAGGCGCTTGCAGCAATTCGCGGGGCATTGCCGCTCATCCGCAATTCGGAAGCGGTCGAGATCGCGATCATCGACCCGCCCGAGCATGAAGGCGATCGCGCTGATCCGGGTGTCGAGCTGTCAAGAATGCTGGCCCGTCACGGCGCAAATGTCACGGTCAACCTTGTTCCCCGCACGGTCACGCGAACCGCCGAGCAGATTCAGATTCGGGCACGGGATTTCGGGGCGGATCTCATCGTGATGGGGGCCTATGGGCATTCACGATTCCGGGAATCCATCCTTGGCGGCGCAACACGCGACATGCTGGAAGATGTGGAAATTCCGGTGCTGATGGGGCACTGAAGGTCTTGACGCAAGGCAGGGTGTCCGACGGTCAGGCGGGCATGCCACCGTCGGTATCGTCGCCGGTTTCGTTCAGCAGTGACGCGAAATCGGGGATGATGATCCGGCGTTTTCCCTGCAATTCGATCAGTCCCGCGCGCTTGAGCGCAGAAACCTGCCTGCTGACGGTTTCAAGGGTGAGGCCCAGATAGTCGGCCATGGCTTCGCGCGACAGCGGCAGCGTGAATTCGACCTTTCCCATGGTCTGCCCGGCTGAAAGTGCAGTTTCGCGCCGCGCAAGGATTGCCAGAAAACTGGCAATTTTCTCGCGCGCCGTCTTGCGCCCCAGCAGCAGCATCCATTCGCGCGCCGCATCCAGTTCGTCCAGGGTCATTTCCAGCAGCCGCGTGGCAATTGACGGCGTGCTGTTTATCAATTCCTCGAACGGGGCCTTGCGGAACATGCACAGCGTGACATCGGTGGCGGCAATCACATCAAAGGGCGCCGTTTCGCGTCCGGGGCGCCCGACAAAATCGCTGGGCAGCAATAGACCCACCATCTGGCGCCGCCCGTCTTCCATTGTCTGGGAAAGTGCGGCAACGCCATCCACGACCGATCCGACGAATTGCAGCTGATCGCCCGCCCAGCAGATCATCTGCCCGGCCTCGTAGGTCTTGTAGGTTTTCAGCTGGTCAAGGACCGCCAGTTCGTCGGGTTCGCAACGTGAACACACAGCCCGATAGCGGATCGGGCAGTCGCCGCAATCCGAATGAGACAGGGTTTTCGGGGCTGTGTTCATTTATCTTCCCGTATTTGATCTTGATCAAAGCAAGATGGCAGGTGTTTTCCATAACTAGGCCAATGACCCAGAATACGCAACTCGCCAAACTCGGACTGTTCGACGCCAAGGTGCCGCGATACACCAGCTATCCGACGGCCCCGCACTTCACGACCGGCGTCCAGACCGCGCAATTCGAAAGCTGGCTGCGGGCCGTCCCCGAGGGTGGCACGGTATCTCTTTACATCCATGTCCCCTTTTGTCGGCGCCTGTGCTGGTTCTGTGCCTGCCGCACGCAGGGGGTGCGTAATGATGATCCGGTCAGGTCGTATCTGAAAACGCTCGAGCAGGAAATCCGTCTCGTTGCCGATGCCCTGCCCGCGGGCGTCCAATTGTCGCGCCTGCACTGGGGCGGGGGAACACCCACCCTGTTGCAGCCGGACATGATCGAATCACTTGCCCGGACCATCACCTCGCGGCTGCCTTTCGCGCCCGATGCCGAGTTCTCGGTCGAGATCGACCCGAACGAGGTGGATGACGCGCGTCTTGATGCGCTGGCGGCCGCCGGCATGAACCGGGCCAGTATCGGCATCCAGGATTTCGACCCCAAAATCCAGGAAACCATCGGGCGCGAGCAAAGTTTCGAAATCACCGCCGAGATTGCCGGCAAGCTGAGGGAACGCGGGATTCACAGCCTGAATGCCGATATTCTTTACGGGCTGCCGCATCAGGACAAGGCAAGCATTGCGAACACGACGAAAAAGCTGCTTGGCCTGAAACCCGATCGCGTTGCCCTGTATGGTTATGCGCATGTGCCGTGGATGGCCAAGCGCCAGACCATGATCCCCGAACAGCACCTGCCGGATTCGCATGCCCGGCTGGCACTGTTCGATCATGCCCGCGAACTGTTTCTTGGGGCCGGGTACCGGGAAATCGGCATCGACCATTTTGCGCTGCCAGGTGACGGGCTTGATACCGCGCTGCGCGAGGGGCGTTTGCGGCGGAATTTTCAGGGCTATACCGATGATACCAGCGATACCCTGATCGGGCTTGGGGCCTCGGCGATTTCGCGCTTTCCGCAGGGTTATGTGCAGAATGTCAGCGCGACGGCCAGCTATCTGGCGCAGATCCGCGATGGCAGGTTTGCCTCGGCGCGCGGGCACGCCTTTGCCGGCGATGATCTGCTGCGCGCCCGCGTGATCGAAGAGTTGATGTGCACCTTCCGTGTGGACCTCGAGGCAGTCGAGGCCGAATTCGACGTGCCCCCGGTCGATCTGCGGCTGGAGCTGGCGCGCGTACATCAGAAATTCGCGCCATTCACCCGCCACGAGGGCGCGGTTCTGGAAATCACCCGAGAGGGGCAGGCGCTGACCCGCATGATCGCGCGGGAATTCGATGCCTACAGCATGGACGGGAACGGGCACAGCCTGGCGATCTGAAACCCGACCGATACAATGGCGCGGAATGGGTTTGACAAGCAGCCAGCGGCACCCATTATGGCGCCATGGAAGACTTTCAACTCTCGATATTCCAGTCGGTTCTGCGCGACGAAACACCCCAAGCGCGGCTGAGCTGGCTGGACATGGCCGCCGAGCGCGCGGCCGCCAATGGCGACAGGCTTGTCGTCTGCCCGGAACTTTCATTGACCGGGCCCCGAGGGCACGATCGCCTTGGCGAACTGGCCCAACCCCGTGGCGGCGAGTATGACGAGCGTGTGGCGGAAATCGCCTTCCTTCACGATATCGCCATCCTGTTCGGCTATCCCGAAGCCGTGGGGCGCCGACTTTACAACACGGTCGTTCTGGCCTCTGCCAGCGGAGAGATCATCGGCCGCCACCGCAAGAACCATATCCCCGACCCTGACGGGGAAAACGCCTTTGCCGCCGGATCCGGTGTAACCGTGCACGAGGTGGATGGCTGGAAGCTGGCGGTGCTTGTGGGGCAGGATGTGGTTTTCCCCGAGCTGGCCAGGCAGGCGGCCCTTGCCGGGGCCGAGCTGCTGATCGTTCCGACTGCCACATCGCAAGATGACTCATTCCTGCTCGACATCTTGTGCCGGGCGCGGGCGCATGAAAACGGGGCCCATGTCATCTGTGCAAACTGGGCCGAGAAAACCGACCGCAACGGTGCCCAGCTATGCGGCACAAGCCGGGTCATCGGCCCGGATGGGGCAGAGCGCTCGAATGCAGGAAAAGCCGAGGCAATACATTCCTGCATACTGGACAGGGAAAGCCTGACCCGCGCCCGCAAGAGGCTCGATTTCCTGCGCGACTACCGGCAATCGCCTCAGGCACGCGATGCCGGGAATTCGCAATAGCCTGATGCCCGGTCAGTCGCCGATCGCCGGCGCATCAACACTGGCCAGATCGAAGGCGGCCTTCATCAATGTGCGGGTATAGTCGGTTGCGGGGGCATCGAATACCGCATCGCCTTCGCCCTGTTCGACGATATCGCCCAGCTTCATCACTATGACCTTGTGCGACAGCGCGCGCACGACCTTTAGATCATGGCTGATGAACAGATAGGCCAGCCGGTGCTTGCGCTGCAATTCGCGCAGCAGCTCGACGATCTGCACCTGAACCGTCATGTCCAGCGCGGAGGTGGGCTCATCCAGCACTACCAGACGCGGGCGCAGGATCATGGCGCGCGCAATGGCGATGCGCTGGCGTTGACCGCCCGAAAATTCATGCGGGTAGCGGCTCATCATGTCGGGTGAAAGGCCCACCTCGCGCAGGATGTCGGTCACCATGTCACGGCGGTCGCGATCATGGCCGATGTCGTGTATCTGCAACCCCTCGGCGACGATCTGTTCGACCGTCATGCGCGGCGAAAGCGAGCCATAGGGATCCTGGAACACCATCTGCATGTGCCGGCGCAGGGGGCGTATCTCCTTGCCTTTCAGGCCCTGGATGTTCTGCCCCATGAAGACCACCGGCCCCTGCGAGGAAACAAGCCGCATGACCGCCAGCGCCAGCGTCGTCTTGCCAGAGCCGGATTCGCCGACGATGCCGACGGTTTCCTGCTCGCGTATGCTGAAACTTGCATCATTCACGGCCTTGATGTGGCCGACCACGCGGCGCAGCACCCCGCGCTTGATCGGAAACCACACCCGCAGATGTTCGGTATGCAGGATTTCCCGTGCATCATGGGGCACCGGATCGGGGCGCCCCGAGGGTTCGGCCGCCAGCAGTTTGCGGGTATAGGCGTGTTTCGGGTCGGCAAAGATGCGCGCGGCAGTTCCACTTTCGACGATCTCGCCATCCTTCATCACGTTCACGCGGTCGGCGATCTTGCGCACGATGCCCAGGTCATGGGTGATGAACAGCAGGCCCATACCTTCGGATTTCTGCAACTCGGCCAGCAGGTCGAGGATCTGCGCCTGGATGGTCACGTCAACGGCCGTGGTCGGTTCGTCGGCGATCAGCAGGTCGGGCCCGTTGGCCAGTGCCATCGCGATCATGATGCGCTGGCGCTGGCCGCCGGAAAACTGGTGCGGGTAATTTCCCAGCCGGCTGGCGGGGTCGTTGATGCCGACCTTGTCAAGCAGTTCGATGATGCGCGTGCGCGCGGCCTCGCCCGTCAGCCCCTGATGCAGGGCCAGGCTTTCGCCGATCTGCTTTTCCAGCGTGTGCAGCGGGTTCAGCGACGTCATCGGTTCCTGAAAGACAAAGCTGATATTGTTGCCTCGCACGCGGCGCAGCTCGGGCTCGGCCGCGTTCATCAGCTCGGCGCCCCGATAGATGACCGAACCGCTGACCTGCGCGCTGTCGGGCAGCAGCTTGACCGTCGAGAGCGCCGTGACCGACTTGCCCGACCCGCTTTCACCCACCAGCGCGACGGTTTCGCCCGCCCGAATGTCGAACGACACATTGCGCACGGCATGATTGTCGCCAAAGCGCACATTCAGGTTGCGCACCTGAAGAATGGTTTCGGCGGCACTCATCTGAAGGTCTTTCTCGGGTCAAAGGCGTCGCGCACACCCTCGAAGATGAAGACCAGCAGCGACAGCATCACGGCAAATGTGGTGAAGGCGGCAAAGGCCAGCCACGGGGCTTGAAGGTTCTGCTTGGCCTGAAGCGCAAGCTCGCCCAGGCTGGGATATGATGCGGGCAGTCCGAAGCCCAGAAAATCGAGGCTGGCCAGCGTGCCGATGGCCCCGGTAATCAGGAACGGCATCATCGTCAGCGTGGCAACCATCGCATTGGGTAGAATATGGCGGAACATGATATGCGCATCATCCAGCCCCAGCGCCTTGGCAGCACGCACATATTCGAAATTTCGCGCGCGCAGGAATTCTGCCCTGACCACGCCAACAAGCGCCGTCCAGCTGAACAGCGCGATCAGCACGGCCAGCGTGGTAAAGTTCATGACAAAGAAGGCCGAGACGATGATGATGATATACAGGCTGGGAATGTTGCCCCAGATCTCGACCACGCGCTGAAAGATCAGATCGACCCAGCCCCCGAAATAGCCCATGGCCGCCCCCGCCGCGACGCCGATAAGCGATGAAACCGAAACCACGAACAGGGCAAACAGTGTCGAGATACGAAAGCCATAGATGATGCGTGCCACCACGTCGCGGGTCTGGTCATCGGTGCCCAGCCAGTGCTTGGCATCGGGCGCGCCGGGGGCGGGCTGCACGTCGTAGTTGATCGTGTTGAAGCTGTAGGGGATAGGGGGCCACAGCAGCCAGCCCTTGTTGATCTTCTTGCCATTTATCAGGCCGTCCTGGGCATCTTGCATCAGATCTTCGGGGGTGTCGAAACAGGCATCCAGCCCGCCGGTGACGATCAGGCATTGCACCTCGGGTGCGGGATATTCGGCCTCGGTCTTGAATTCGCCGCCAAAGGTGGTTTCGGAATAGAAATGGAAAGCCGGGAAATACAGATGCCCCTTGTAGGAAACGACCAGCGGCTTGTCGTTGGCGATGAATTCGGCAAACAGGCACAGCGTGAACAGCACCGCAAATATCCACAGCGACCACCAGGCGCGGCGGTTGGCACGAAAGTTCTGCCACCGGCGTTCTGCCAGAGATCCGGGACGGGGACGCAGGGAAATCATGTCTCGCGGCTCTCGAAATCGATGCGGGGATCGACCAGCACATAGGTGAGGTCAGACAGCAGATTGATGAACAGGCCCAGCAGACCGAACATGTAAAGCGTGCCGAACAGCACCGGATAGTCGCGGTTGACGGCGGCCTCGAAGCCCAGCCGCCCCATGCCGTCAAGCGAGAACACGATCTCGATGATCAGCGAGCCGGTAAAAAAGATCGAGATGAACGCCCCCGGAAAGCCCGCGATCACGATCAGCATCGCATTGCGGAACACATGGCCATAGAACACGCCGCGTTCCGACAGGCCCTTGGCGCGGGCGGTGATGACATATTGCTTCTTGATCTCGTCGAGAAAGCTGTTCTTGGTCAGCAGCGTCAGCGTGGCAAAGGCGGCGATGGTGTTGGCGGTGACGGGCAGCACGATATGCCACAGATAATCCTTGATCTGGCCGAACAGCGACAGCTGGTCGAAATTGTCCGAGGTAAGCCCCCGCAGCGGAAACCATTTGAAATAGGAACCGCCCGCGAACACCACCAGCAGCAGGATGGCGAACAGAAAACCGGGGATGGCGTAGGCCACGATGATGATGGCGGATGTTATCGTGTCGAAACGCGATCCGTCATGCACCGCCTTGCGAATGCCCATCGGAATGGAAATCAGATAGGCCAGCAGGGTTGTCCACAGCCCCAGCGATATGCTGACGGGCATCTTTTCCAGGACCAGGTCGATCACGCTGATGCTGCGGAAATAGCTTTCGCCGAAATCGAACCGCAGATAGTTCTTCATCATCTGAACGAACCGTTCCAGCGGCGGCTTGTCGAAACCGAACTGCTTTTTCAGATCCTCGATGAAATCGGGTGGCAGGCCCTTGGCGCCCTGATAGTCGCTGGCCAGCCCGCCACTTGTTCCCACCTCGGCGGCGGACCCCGCAATGCGATCGGTCGCGCTGCCTTGTTGATCAAGCTGGGCCAGCACCTGTTCGACAGGCCCCCCCGGCACGAATTGCACCAGGGCAAAGTTGATGATCATGATCCCAAGCAAGGTCGGGATCATCAGCAGAATCCGCCGAATGATGTAAGCGCCCATATGCGGGATTTTCCCTTGTTCTGCTGCCTTGCCTGTCGCCTAGAAGGCCCCCGCGGCCTTCAGGCGGTCTGCCTTGATCTTGTCATACCACCAGAAACCGAGTTCTCCAACGGAATAGGGCGCCTGCTTTCGCGGCCGTGAAAAGACGTCGAGATAGGCGATGTTGTGATACGGGTTGTACCATTGCGGTACCCAGACATGCAGCGCCCGCAGGGAACGATCAAGCGCCTTTACGGCGGTGTTCAGTTCCTTGCGCGATTTGGCCTGCTCGATCTTTTCGATCAGCGCATCGATCGCCGGATTGGCGATGCCGGCGATATTGTTGGAACCGGGCAAGTTGGCTGTCTTGCTGGAAAACATGCCGCGCAGCTTGATCCCCGGTGTCAGCGACATGGTATAGCGGCGCACCACGATGTCGAAATCGAAGTTCTTTTCCCGCTCGATCTGCTGGGCATTGTCGATATTGCGCAGCGTTGCCACCACGCCAAGCCTTTTCAGGTTGTCTATATAGGGGTTCATGATGCGCTCGAATGCGGGGCTGTCGTTGAGGAATTCGACCGTCAGCTTTTCACCCTTTGCATTGGTGCGCACACCGTTGACAACCTTCCAACCTGCCGCATCAAGCAGCTTGCCCGCCTTGCGCAGGATGCGCCGGTCAAGCTTGGTCGGTTTCGAAACCGGTGGGCTGTAGGCGGGCTTGGTGAATACGCTTTCGGGCAGGTATTTGCGCAGCGGCTCCAGCAGGGCCAGCTCCTCGGGGGATGGCATGCCGGTGGCCTGCAGGTCCGAGTTTTCCCAGAAACTGTCGGTGCGCTTGTAGATGCCGTAGAACAGCGCCTTGTTGGACCATTCGAAATTGAACACCATGCCAAGGGCTTCGCGCACACGGATATCCTTGAACTTGTCGCGGCGCAGGTTGAACCAGAAGCCCTGTGTGCCCGAGGGGTTGCGGTCGGGGATCTGCTCGACCTTTACCCAGCCCTTCTTGACCGCCGGAAAGTCATAGGCAGTGCCCCACAGCTTGGACAGGTATTCCTCGCGGTAATTGTAGTCGCCGCCCTTGAAGCCCTCAAAGGCGGCCGTATAGTCGGCGTAATATTCGATGCGGATGCGGTCGTAATTGTTCTGCCCCACATTGACCGGCAGATCCTTTGCCCAGTAATCATCGCGCCGCTTGTATACGACGGTCTTTCCGGGCGAGACCTTTTCCAGCACATAGGGGCCCGAACCGAGCGGGGGTTCAAGCGTCGAGCGGGCAAAATCGCGGTTCTTGTAATAGGCCTTTGAAAAGATCGGCAAGCTGGCAACCGTCATGGGCAGCTCGCGGGTATTGGCCCCCTTCCTGAAGGTGAACTTGACCTTGTATTTGCCAAGCGCCTCGACCTTTTCGACATCGGACAGAAGCACCTTGTAGGTGGGCCGCCCCTTGTCGAACAGGACATGAAAGGAAAACACCACATCTTCGGCCGTCAGGGGCGAGCCATCGGAAAACCGCGCCTCGGGGCGCATGTTGAAGAGCACCCATTGCCGGTTTTCAGGGTATTCGATGCTTTTGGCAACCAGGCCATACATCGCGTCGGGTTCATCCGCGGTGCCAACCATCAGGGAATCGAAAAAGATCGTGGAAAGCGAGGCCGCCTGCCCCTTGAGGATATAGGGTGTCAGGCTGTCGAATGTGCCAAAGGCCCAGGTGGAAAACTCGCCACCCTTGGGCGCGTTGGGGTTCACGTAATCAAAATGCTTGAAGTCGGGGCCATATTTGAGATCGCCAAAGGTGGAAATCCCGTGTGCCTTGATGATCTTTTCCTGCGCCGGGGCCGGGGGGGCCAGCAGCAGGATGGCTGTTGCCAGAAGGCCGAACATGAACAGCAGTTGCCGCAGCCGGCTGGCCGGATGCGGGCGCGACAGGACAAGGGCGCGAGATTGTCGTGACTGCACTTTCATTCTCCCTGATCGGTTGGCCGCGATGGACCTGCTCAGGGTAATGGCGTGAAGGGGCGCATTGCAAGATGTGATCACCCCTCGGCTCTTCACTTGGCGGCGATCAGCCGGGTCGGCAAAGGGTTTCGGGCGCGACGCCCGGGCAAGAAAAAACGGCCGCCCCTTTCTCGGGGCGACCGTTGTCCGGGAAAACCGTTCGGTTGATCAGTTGGCCTGTGTCTTGAGGAAGGCGATGATATTCGCGCGGTCCTTGTCCTTCTTGAGACCGGCAAAGCTCATCTTCGTGCCTTTGGCATAGGCGCCGGGCTTTTTCAGGAATTCGAACAGGCGCTCTTCGGTCCAGTTGCCGCCAAGGTTCTTGAGGGCGTTCGAGTATTTGAAACCCTCTGCCGAGGCGATGGGTTTGCCGACGACACCATGCAACGAGGGGCCGACCTTGTTCACGCCCGGATCGGTCGTGTGACAGGCCTTGCATTTGGAAAACACCTTGGCACCCTTGGCCGCATCACCGCCCGCAAGGATTTCCGCAACCGTCGGGCCGGCGCTTTCAGTGCTGGCAGCGGCCGTTTCGGTTGCCGTTGCCTCGGCCGGGGCCGGATAGACGGCTTCGGCTTCCTTGCCGTGACCTTCGCCGGGATAATAGATGATGTTTCCTACCCAGTTGAGCAGCAGAAAGACCAGCAGCGCACCGAAAAACGCGCCGAAGATCTTGGTGAGAGTCATGGAATCAAACATGGCTTTCCTACCTTGCGAGGGCGGAGCAATTCCGCCAGACGTGAAAATCGTCGCCTTTCTAAACGCTTCCCCTTGTCACTTGCAAGGTGTAGAAGCCGCGACGAAACGAAACATGGTGCATGCGAGACGTCGCAAGGAGGGCCGAGATGACCAGAATATCCTTTCAGGGAGAGCCGGGCGCCTATTCTCATCAGGCCTGCCGCGAGGCGATGCCCGATTACGAGGCGGTTCCCTGCCCGACATTCGAGGATACGATGGACGCCCTTCGCAGCGGGCGCACCGATCTGGCAATGATCCCGGTCGAAAACTCGACCTATGGGAGGGTTGCCGACATTCACCACCTGTTGCCCGAATCCGGCCTGCATATCGTGGGCGAGGCCTTTGTGCGCGTGCATATCAACCTGCTGGGCGTCGCGGGGGCCCGGCTGAAGGATGTCAGATCGGCCATGAGCCACACCGTTCTGCTGGGGCAGTGCCGCGATTTTCTTGGCAAGCACAAGATCAGGCCGGTGACAGGCGCCGACACGGCAGGATCGGCCAAGCATGTCGCCGAAGCGGGCGACCCCTCGCTCGGGGCGTTGGCCAGCGAGCTGGCGGGCGAGATCTATGGCCTGAACGTGCTGGCCCGCCATATCGAGGATTATCAGAACAACACCACGCGTTTCCTGATCATGGCGCGCGAACCCGATTTTACACGCCGGTCGGATGACATGATGACCAGCTTTGTCTTTCGCGTGCGCAACATTCCGGCCGCCCTTTACAAGGCGATGGGCGGGTTTGCGACAAACGGTGTGAACATGACCAAGCTGGAAAGCTACATGGTTGGCGGGTCGTTTTCGGCCACGCAGTTCTATGCCGATATCGAGGGCCACCCGGACGATCCCAATGTCAGGCTTGCGCTGGAAGAGCTGGATTACTTTACCTCACACGTCAAGATCCTGGGCGTCTATCCAGCAGACCGCAATCGGCGGGCACTGGCCGCGTTGGACTGATCGGGTCCGCCTTTTCGGCCTGCAATGCGGGTCAAGCGCGCAGGGAATTTTTGCGACCTGCTTTCAACCCTTGCACGCGGCGCGCCGACCTGACTAATGTCAGGGGCACATGATACTTGACGGGAGATACCCATGAATTTCATTTCCAGAATTGCAGCTCTTGCCACGGCAGCCGTGGTCGGGTTGACCGCCACCGCCAGCCTTGCAGGCGGCCTGCCTGATCTTGGCGGGCGCGAAATTGTTGTTGTCACCGAAAACGCCTATCCGCCGCTTCAATTTGTGGACCCGGCCTCTGGCAAGGCCATTGGCTGGGAATACGACGCCATGGCCGAGATCGCCAAGCGGCTGAACGCAAAGATCAGATACGAAAACATCAGCTGGGATGCGATGATCGCCGCCGTTTCCCAGGGCCAGTACGACATGGGCATGACGGGTATCACCATTCGTGACGACCGCAAGAAGAAGGTCGATTTCTCGGATCCCTACATGCGTTCAGAGATGGTGATGCTGGTCCGCGGGGATGAAACCCGTTTCAATGACGCAAAAAGCTTTGCCGCCAACAAGGATCTGCTGATGGCCGCCCAGCCGGGCACCACGCCCTTTTACGTCGGCGTCTACGACGTACTGGACGGCAACGAGGCCAACCCCCGCATCAAGCTGTTCGAAACCTTCGGTGCCGGCGTTCAGGCGTTGAAAACCGGAGATGTCGATCTTGTCCTGACAGACGGAACCGCCGGCAAGGGGTATGTTGCCGCCTCCAATGGCAGCCTCAAGATTGTTGGCCAGCCGCTGGGGACCGAGGATTTCGGTTTTATCTTCCCGAAAGGTTCGGATCTGGTTGCGCCGATCAACGCGGCAATCGCGGCGCTCAAGGCCGATGGCACGTTGGACGCGCTGAACAAGAAATGGTTCCTCGACTACAAGATGGGCGGCTGATCGCCCTCTGACCGGCCCTTGGGTGGGGCCGGTCACACATGCCGTGACGGGCATATTCAGGGCCGTGACGGGCACATTCAGGGGTGAACAATGAACCCTTCACCACAACAGGGCAGAGAGTTCCCGTGGTGGCTGCTGATGGCGGCCGGCATTGCGGCATATCTGATGTATCGGGTGGTTGCCGACGATCTGTATTCCCGCATCCTGATCACCCTGTCCAAGGGCATATGGGTCACGATCTTTGTCACCCTTGTCGCCTTTGCCATGGCGACCGGCGCGGGGCTGTTGCTGGCGTTGGGGTCGATGTCGCGCTTTACCGTGCTGCGGCAGCTGGCCCGCTTTTATATCGAGATCATCCGCGGCGTTCCCATGATGGTGCTGCTGCTTTATGTGGCTTTCGTTCTTGCCCCGGCAATGGTGGCTGCGTGGAACTGGCTGACCGGCCCGATTGGGCTTGACCCAGCGCGCACACGGGATTTCTCGCTGATGTGGCGGGCCATCATCGCGCTGACGATCGGCTATTCCGCCTTTATCGCCGAGGTGTTTCGCGCCGGTTTGCAATCGATCGACCCCGGACAGATAGAGGCCGCCAAGGCGCTGGGGCTGAGCGGCTGGCAACGCTTTCGCCATATCGTCTTTCCACAGGCGATCCGGACGATCATGCCCCCTTTGGGCAATGATTTCATTGCCATGATCAAGGACAGCTCGCTTGTGTCGGTGCTTGGCGTGTATGACATCACCCAGGCTGGCAAGATCACCGCCGCCGGAAACTTTCGCTATTTCGAAACCTATAACGTGGTCGCGCTGATCTATCTGATCATGACGGTCAGCCTGTCGCTGCTGATGCGCCGGATAGAAAAGCGCATGCGCCGTAACGAACAGCGATAAGCCCGCGCTGCGTCAGCTCGTGCGAATTCGGGTTTCCAGAAGTTGCCCGAACCTTTCGATCCTGTCACGATAGCGTTTTGTCAGTCGCCCCTTGGTCACCCGGGCCGACTGCACCAGCATGCGGGCGCTCAGGCTGCGTGGTTTGACGTCAAGCGTGACCGCGACGCGCGTACGCCGTGCCGCCAATGGGACAAGGGCGATGGTCAGCGCCAGATCCATCCCGCCGGTCGAGCCCAGGAAATCCAGTGTTTCTGGCGGGTCGAAATCGACCAGCTCCATCTGGATGCGCAGGTTCCGGTCGCGAATTTTCGTCCGGATATCCCACATCATGCCCGGGCCGGGGGATGCCAGATCATCGGAACGCGCGACTTTCGCCCCGGACTGCCTGGCATGGTTCTCGAACGTTTCGAAATCGGCGATGGCTGCGAAAGTGTCGTTCAGAGATGCTTCAATTTCAGTCTTGCCTGTAAATTTCATTCTCGCGATGCCTGTCTTCTGCGAATTATCCCCAAGCTTTGCCCTATGAAAGGCGTCCTGACAACCAGTTCCTTATCAAAAACGATGCAATAGCCCCCTCGCGCGGGGCGATAATTGCGCCGCCGGGGCTTGCCCACGCGGCCATGACCTCTTCGCGCGATATCCAGCGGGCATCTTCGATCTCCTGGCTGTCGATCTCGATTGTCCGGTTGGTGGCTTCGGCGCGACAGCCGATCATCAGCGAAGAGGGAAACGGCCAGGGCTGGCTGGCCAGATAGGTGACGGGCCCCAGTGTGATGCGGGTTTCCTCGAACACTTCGCGCCGGGCGGCGATTTCGACGGTTTCCCCCGGTTCCATGAAGCCTGCCAACAGCGAATACATGCCCTCTGGCCAGCCGGGCGAACGCCCCAGAAGAAGATCATTGCCCGAGGTAACCAGCACGATCACCACCGGATCTGTGCGGGGGAAATGCTGGCGGCCGCACTTTGGGCATTCGCGCTGCCAGCCGGCCATGGAGGTGTGGCTTCTTGCGCCGCAATTCGCGCAAAAGCGGTGGTGGCGATGCCAGGCAAACAGCCCGATGGACATGGCGGCCAGCTCGGCGTCCAGCGGGGAAAGTCTGAACATGACCTGTCGCAGATCGACAAAGACGCAGCTGCCGGGTGTTTCAGGGTGGTGATGGCCCGTGTTGTCCCAAGCGCCACTCCCGGCAGGCGCCGCATTGTCGCCACCCCATGCCGAGATATCCCGGGCAAACAGAGGCCGCCCCTCGTGGAGGCCCAGAAATGCCGCCGGCGCGCCGGCATCGGCAAACACCGGATGATCGGCCGGTGCCATGAAAAGGCGGTCGTTTCCTTCGACAGGCACACGGTTGCGCCATATTGGCAGAATGCGGGTTTCTGCTTGGCGCAGCAGATGGGATATCTGCGCCCCATCCCGGCGCAACAGGGCCGAGCGGTTGAAATCCGCGCCCCCAAAGGTGATCTCTTCTGCCAATGTCATCTGCTGTCTTTCCGGTTTTTCGAATCCTGATTCCACTTCATCGAAATACCGGCGGACTGCAAGGCGATCATTTCTTCAACGCGCGGGTCGGGCGATACTGCACTTGTTTTGGTGGGTGATGGACGGCGGCGATGGCTTGCGTTCGCGCCGGCGTCGCGACCGCTGCAATGACGCAGATTGCCAAAGGCCGCTTCAGGCGCCCCTGAAGCCGATGATGGTGACAAGGGTTTTCCAGACCAGCCACGCCTCCATGCGGAAACCGGCATTGCGGATATAATGCAGATCCGCCGCGACCTTCTTGCGCGTGGCTTCGCAGCCTTGGGTATAGCCGACCTCGACTTGTGCAAGCCCGCTGATCCCTGGGCGGATCACATGCCTTTCGGCATAGCCGGGAACGGAGGCCCGAAATACCTTTGCATGTTCATAATAATCCGGTCGCGGCCCTATCAGGCTCATCTCGCCCTTCAGCACATTGATGATCTGGGGAAGCTCATCGATGCGGCATTTCCGCATGAGACGACCCAACATGGTGATTCTCTCGATTTCGATCGGATCCTCGTGCCCTCGCAGGATTTCACCCACATGGATCATCGAGCGAAACTTGATCGCCCGAAAGGGCATGCAGTTTCTACCCATTCTTTCCTGAATGTAAAACAGCGGGCCCTTGTTCAGAAAGGGGTTGAGAACGACAAGAACGCCAGCAACCGGGATCAGGACAAACACAAGAAGAAGGCTGACGCCGATATCGAAACCCCGCTTGCAGGCCCAAAACAGCTTTCCCCCGCCGATCAGGGGTGGCAGCAGGTTGTCTGTCGGTCCCCCTGTCCGGGAAACATCGCCTAAAACATGATCCAGCATCAGATCGCCTGTCTAAATCTAAGAAAATGGGCATTTCTGTCTAACCGTTGCGAGGATGAAGCAGGTCGAGACGCAAATCAACCTTTTGGGGTTAAGGTTTCCTTACCTTTCCGCCAAAAAAGGTGGCCGATTACCGATTTTTGCCCTGGAACGGGAACACGCGCCCTATTTTATTCGTGCCGCGAGCGCCTGAATGAAGGACGGTCCGATCTGACTGACGGTCCGATTCCATTTGGTGACCGGCTGTTCCGCCACAAATATGATATCGTTTGGCCTCAGCTCCATCTTGGTCGCCATGACCATATAGGCGACATTCCGGGCATCGAGCTGATACGCCGTGACCGAATTGCCTTTCCGGTTGCCGCGCAATACGTAGATCTGGCTGACATTGGCAACCTGGGTCGTGATGCCCGAAGACGAAAACAGGGCGTCAGCCAACGAGGCCCGGCGGTTGAACGGCAAGGTAAAGCGCCCTTGCTTGACGACCTCGCCCGCCAGGTAGACATAATCACGGGGCACCGCATCAAGGGCCACTCTGGCCTGAAAGTTCGCACGAATTTCGTCGAGCCGCGCTTTCTGCCTGGAAATTTCCCGATCCAGCCGCTTCTGGGCCCTGGACCGTGTGGAGTAGTCCAGATCCATCATCTGTATCTGCTGTGCAAAATAGGCCTGCGCCTTGCCCAGATCGAATTCGGTGTCAACATAGATGCTGTCACCATCTTTCAGAACGAGTTTCTGCAACTTGGGATCCATGAGGAAACGTGTCACCGGAATCTGGTAAAGCTTTCCGTCGCGATACAGCCGTATGGTGGCATAATCCTGGTCTTTCGCCGTAATTCCACCCGCCAGTTGCAATGCTTCGCCCAGATGCAGGGGCTGCAGCCGTATCGGCACCACGCCGGGCTGTCCAACCGCCCCCCCTATGACAACCCGTTTGGAATTGAATCCTGCCACGTCAAGCCCGAAGCGCAAGGTGATCTGGTTCTTGGCAAGGGCCTTGAATATCTCGGCCTCGGCGTCGGAAACGGTCAGGCCGGCGACATTGACCCGGCCGATATCGGGTATTGCGATCGTGCCGTCATCTTGCACCGTGTATTGTTGGGGCTTGGGGCGCGCAGGGGCTGCCATGCTTGGCGCGATACCGGGTGTGCCTGGGACAATGGAGGGCTGATCCGCCGATGAAGACAGCGTTGACGTTTTCAACAGGATCACATCCCCGATGCCAAGCCGATAGGGGCCAGGGTCGAGTGCCGGCGGTAAACGCATTTCCAGATGTTTCGGGCGGTTCTCGGGCTGGACCGGGGGCTGTGGCAGGTCAGGCGCGGAAACCTGCACAACCGGCATGTCCGTGAGTTTTTCAAACGCTTTGGGCAGGCGCTTGGGAATATAGCGAGAGCGATTTGCTGCACTTATGGTCGCCGGGGTCAGTTGAATGACCTTTACGCTGATATCTGCGCCCGAATTCTTTGAAACCTCTTGGACGGTAGGAGAAATATAGGCCGATCCACACCCTGCGAGAACGACAAAAGCCAGCATGACAAGCCGCTTCATTATATTTCCCCCGTGAAATCAATTGGTACGTTCTGAAATGAAAATTGCACAGCTTGAAGGTGCTTCACAAGACCGGAAAAAGAAAAAAAAAAAGCGGGCCGCCAGGGCCCGCTTCGGGATGTTGTCTGTTCAGGTGCCCGAGGTCGAATTTGCAACAACCACGATGGTGGTCACAACCACCCCGGCCACGAGAGCACCAGTAGCGCCAGCGCCAAGGCCGCCAAGGCCCAGAGAGGTGGGCGGCAAGGCCTGTGTGGATTTTGTTACCTTGAGAGGCTTGATCTTTTCACCAGCCATTGCCCCAGTGGTTGCTGCTGTCGCAAGGGCAATAGCCGCAGCTAAGGGAATCAATCTCTTCATTTCCAATATCTCCTGAATAGGTTGTGCACAGCGCCTACAATAATGGCATTTGATTTCGTGTCAACGTCAAGCATCATTAAAATCGCGCCGTATTTCCGATGGTTGTAAGCGGTCTGCGTTCCGACCGATATGGATGCGCTTTCAAGCGCACCACGGTGCCGATGGTTGCACCCGTCAATGCCCCGGGGATTTTTTCCAGCCGTCCCGCGGCAGGGAATTGGGGTCAAAATTTCGAATGATCTTTTTCAGCTTGGGTTCGCGCACCATCTTGGCCGCCCGTTTTTGGCTGAACCACTTGACGCGGCGCTGGCCCTTTTCCTTGAAATTGCGGTGCTGCCTGGTCACGCGAAGCGGAAAGATATAGGCCTCATGCGAAATATTGTGCCGGTCGCCGGGGGGGCGATGATATTTGTAGCGGTCCAGCGCATATGGCAGAACCGCGCCCGCCACGCCCGCTTCTTCAAGGGCCTCTATCGCTGCGCTTTCATGGGGGGGGGTATCCGGCATGGGCCAGCCCTTGGGCGGGATCCATCGACGGGTTCCCCTGCTGGTGACGAGCAGGATCTCGCATCCCCGTTTCTTGTGCACGCGAAAGCAGAGCGCGGCATATTGCGTGCCTCGGCCGGTCTTTCGGATGACTTTCTTGAGTGATTTCATCCTGCCTTGGCCGGTTGCCTCTGGGCTGTCCTGTCTTGTGGTGCCTTGCCCGGCAAGGTCATCCGGTCAGCGCGAAGCGCGCCGGTCGCGCCGGGTGGACATCGGTTGAAAGGCAACCGCGACATGGGCTTCGCAATAGGGCTTGCCCTGTTGCACGGGGTGGCCGCAGAACCAGAAATCATCGGTCGCCGGGTCACCCACCGGCCATTTGCAGGTGCGCTCGGTCAGCTCCATCAGAGACAGGCGCCTGGCGGTCTTTTCCACCTTGCGCACCTTGGCCAGGGCTTCTTCGCTGACCTCGTTTGCCGACGGCTGCGGAGGCAGCGGCTGGCCCGCCTTTATGATCGGGCGCCGCGGTGGGATTGGCGGGTTTTTTTCCGCCGGCTTTTCTGCCGGAGCTTCCGGTTCGGCGGGTTCGGGTGTTTCTGCCTCGGCGGCCTTTTTCGGGGGGGCTGCCTTGGGCGCGGGTTTTTCGATCGCGGGTTTGGCCTTGGTTCCCGATGCGTTGCGGTTGGACAGGCCCAGGCGATGCACCTTGCCGATCACCGCGTTGCGGGTCACGCCGCCAAGTTCCTTGGCGATCTGGCTGGCGCTCTTGCCTTCGGCCCACATCGATTTCAGTTTCTCGACTCGTTCATCCGTCCAGGACATGGTCTGCTCCTGCATGTTCGCGTGCCTGCGCGCGTCACGTGGCGCCACGGCACAGGCCAGAATTGATTGACCGCCCATTGTAACCTTTGGCAGGGCGGTTACAAGACATGTGGCAAAAGTTTCTGAAAGAGGGCGGAAATGGCATTGGACAGGCGTGAATACGGCAAGGGCACCCGGCGCTTCGGGCGGGTCAACTGGCTGGGGCTTTATACCCTGACCGAGCGCGAGGTGATCCGTTTCACCACCATCTGGACCCAGACCGTTCTGGCACCGCTGATCACGGCAGGTCTGTTCCTGCTGGTGTTCAGCCTGGCGCTGGGCACAAGACGGGGCGAGGTCATGGGTGTGCCGTTCGCGCATTTTCTGGCACCCGGCATCCTGATGATGACGGTGATCCAGAACGCCTTTGCCAACACGGCAAGCTCGCTTGTGATTTCCAAGATCCAGGGCAATATCGTCGATACCCTCATGCCGCCGCTTTCACCGGCCGAGCTGGTGGTCGGTTATGTGATGGGCGGGGTGCTGCGTGGGCTGGCGGTGGCTGCGGCCGTGATGGTGGTAACCTTTCCGGTGCTGGGTGTCGGCATTGCGCACCCCCTCTGGGCGCTTCTGTTCATCCTGTTGGGCAGCGCGCTGCTGTCGCTGATCGGGATACTTGCTGGAATCATCTCTGACAGGTTCGACCAGATGAACGCGATCACCAATTTCATCATCACGCCGCTCAGCTTTCTGTCGGGCACCTTCTATTCGATAGAGGTTCTGCCGCCACTGCTGCAAAAGCTGACCCATTTCAACCCGATCTTCTATCTGATCGACGGGCTGAGATACGGCGTCATCGGCGCATCCGACGGCAGCCCTGCGGTTGGCGCGCTGTTTTGTGGCGGGCTGGTGCTGGCGCTGGGCCTGTGGGCGTGGCGGTGGTTTGTCAGCGGTTACCGGCTGAAAAGCTGAGCCATGCGCCAGGCTGGACAAAACCACCGGCGCCGGTTATGCCTCTGCCCATGACCCTGACCGGAACATATCTTTTGGCCCGACGCCGACGCTGAAGCCGCCATTGGCGCAGACCCTTGGTCTTGCGCCTTGTTCCGTCACGATCATCCACCCACCGACAATTGACTCGCCCGTGACTTTGCGTCACATCACAGACTTTACACGGGCCTTCCACGAAAGGTTTTCGCCATGATACCCGCCGTTCTGCCGACCTATGCGCGCGCGCCGCTTTCCTTTGTCTCGGGCAAGGGCACCTGGCTGACCGAGGCCGATGGCAGCCGATATCTGGATCTTGGCGCGGGCATCGCGGTCAACGTGCTGGGGCATGCCCATCCGGATCTTGTCGCGGCGCTCAAGGCGCAGGCCGAAACCCTGTGGCATACATCGAACCTGTATCGCATTCCCGGTCAGGAAAAGCTGGCCGAGGCGCTGGTTGACGCGACTTTCGCCGATACCGTGTTCTTTGCCAATTCCGGGGCCGAGGCGGTGGAATGCGCGATCAAGATGGCGCGCAAGCATTTCAGCGCCGCCGGGCAGGAGCAGCGCAAGACAATCATCACCTTTGCCGACGCCTTTCACGGCCGCACGCTTGCCACCATCGCGGCGGCTGGCGCCGAAAAGCTGGTCAGCGGTTTCGGTCCCGACATGCCGGGTTTCGTGCATGTCCCCTTTGGCGATATCGACGCCACCCGTGCCGCAATCGACGACAGCACCGCCGCGATCCTGATCGAGCCGGTACAGGGCGAGGGCGGCATCAGGCCCGCCGATGACGCCTTTCTGCAAGGCTTGCGCGAGATCTGCGACGAACATGGCCTGCTGTTGATCATGGACGAGATCCAGTGCGGCATGGGGCGCACGGGGCGTCTGTTTGCCCATGAATGGGCAGGCATCACCCCCGACATCATGGCGGTGGCCAAGGGCATCGGCGGAGGCTTTCCGCTGGGGGCCTGTCTGGCGACCGAGCGCGCGGCCTCGGGCATGGTCGCGGGCACGCATGGCTCGACCTACGGGGGCAATCCGCTGGCCTGTGCCGTGGGGATGAAGGTCATGGAAAAGGTCGCCGACCAGGATTTCCTGGCCGAGGTGCGGCGCAAGGCAGGCCTGCTGCGCCAGAAGCTGGAGGCGCTGGTCGCCACGCATCCGGAGGTGTTCGAATCCGTGCGCGGCCTTGGCTTGATGCTGGGTGTGCGCTGCAAGGTTGCCAACATGGACGTGGTGAATGCCGGCTACAAGGCCCATGTCCTGGTGGTGCCCGGAGGCGACAACGTGATCCGCCTGCTGCCGCCACTGAACATTACAGACAAGGAAATAGACGAAGGAATCGCGCGCCTGCACAAGGCGGCAGAAATGATCGAGGCAGCCCAATGACCCATTTTCTGGACATCAACAAGACCGACGCCGCCGCATTGCGGGCGATCATCGACCAGGCCGCTGCCATGAAGCAGGCCCGCGCCGGTCGCCCCCGTGGCGCACCCGATGACGAACAGCCGCTCGCCGGGCGCATGGTTGCGCTGATCTTTGAAAAACCCAGCACCCGCACCCGCGTCAGCTTTGACGTGGGCGCGCGCCAGCTGGGCGCGCAGACGATGGTGCTGTCGGGCGCCGACATGCAGCTGGGCCATGGCGAGACCATCGCCGACACCGCCCGCGTGTTGTCGCGCTATGTCGATCTGATCATGATGCGCACCTTTGAGGAGGACACCATCCTTGAAATGGCCGAACATGCCAGCGTGCCGGTCATCAACGGGCTGACCAACCGCACGCATCCCTGTCAGATCATGGCAGACATCCTGACCTACGAGGAACATCGCGGCCCCATCCGGGGCAAGCGCGTGGTCTGGTGCGGCGATGGCAACAATGTCTGCGCGTCCTTTATCCACGCCGCCGGGCAGTTCGGGTTCGATTTCACCTTTACCGGCCCGGAACAGCTGGACCCTGAACCGGGCTTTGTGGACGAGGCCCGCGCCAGGGGCGCCGATATCCGTATCGAACGCGACGCAATGCGCGCCGTTGAAGGCGCCGATCTGGTGGTCACCGATACCTGGGTGTCGATGCATGACAGCCAGTCCTCGCGCGAGCGCCGGCACAATCTGTTGCGGCCCTATCAGGTGAATGACGAACTGATGTCACATGCCGCGCCGGACGCCCTGTTCATGCACTGCCTGCCGGCGCATCGCGACGAAGAAGTAACCTCGTCGGTCATGGACGGTCCGCAATCGGTGATCTTTGACGAGGCCGAAAACCGCCTGCATGCGCAAAAGGCGATCATGCGGTATTGCCTGGGGGTATGAGGGGCGTCGCCCTGGCCGGGGCCAATAACTGCCCCTTCAGCGTCGTCTGCGTCTGACCACCGGAACCTCGGTTCGGCTGATCCGCTTGTAGCTTGCCTGCGGGTAGGGCGGCCGTGCCTCGGTTTCGCGCCAGTGGCCCAGATGCCCGCGTTTCAGCCATATGGGGAAGGTGAACAGCAGCCCGAACAGAAAGCCCCCCGTATGCGCCCAATAGGCTACGCCGCCCATGTTGGGATCGGCTGCTGCGCTGTTGAGCAGTTGCAGCACGAACCAGAAGCCCAGCATGAACCATGCCGGCAGCGAAATCACGGTCACGAACACGAACAGAAAGATCAGCACATCGACCCGCGCACGCGGATACAGCAGCAGATATCCCCCCAGAACACCCGCGATTGCCCCCGAGGCCCCCACGGTGGGAACCGTCGAATAGGGGGCCGAGGCGATGTGAATGGCGGCCGCGCCCACACCGCAGGCGATGTAG
>JAUZRU010000101.1 GCA_030950185.1 Paracoccaceae bacterium
GGCCGGTATCGTCCTGACCCGCGAGATACTTCATAACAGCTTTCGAACCAGCGATGATCTTGAGGCGGCCACCGGATATTCGGTTCTGGGCCAAATCCCGAGAATGCCCACCAAGCAGCGCCGTGATGCGCTCAACTACCTGATTAAGAAACCCACATCAGCGGCAGCAGAATCCGTACGAAACCTGCGCACCTCGATCCTGCTGTCAAACGTGGACAAACCACCCAAGGTGATCGTGATCACCTCATCCATGCCGGGCGAGGGCAAAACTACCGTCTCGCTGGCGCTGTCACATAACATGGCCGGGCTTGGGAAAAAGGTTCTGCTTGTCGAAGGCGATATTCGCCGGCGCACCTTTTCTGAATATTTCAAGATCGAGGGCTCCCGAGGCTTGCTTTCGGTCATCTCGGGTGAGGCCGCGCCGGAGGACATCGTTTATCGCGACGAAAAATTGGGCTTTGACGTTCTTGTCGGTGAAAAATCGATGACCAACGCGGCCGACATATTTTCATCGGAAAAGTTCCGTCAATTCATTGAGGACATGCGCAAGGCCTATGATTACATCGTTATCGACACACCGCCGGTTCTGGTTGTGCCCGATGCACGGGTGATCGCCCAAAATTCGGATGCGGTATTGTATGCCGTCAAATGGGATTCAACCCCCAAGGGCCTAGTGTTGCAGGGATTGAAGATGTTCGAAACCGTGAATTGCCCAGTCACTGGGCTGGTCCTTTCCCAAGTTGATTCGAAGAGTATGAAGAAATACGGCGGGCACGACGGATACCATGCCAAGGGATACTATGACAACTAAGCCGCGATGCTCGCCATTTTTCATCAACAGGGATATCGATGTTGCAATCCCACAGAAACACCGCCAGTATATCAGATGGTAGAGCCCCCTTTTTGACACCAACGACAATGGCCGCCGCCCCTTGAAGGTCAGTATATTTTGAAACCCGTTATTCGCTTTCCCGAGCTATCCCATCTGTTTCATCCGTCCCTGATGGCGGCGGTTGTCTTTGTCACTGCAAGTGGGGCCGCTGCACAACAGATTCCAACCTCTACTGTCGGCTTCTACGGGACGCCGGGCCTGATCGACATGCCCACGGCGGGGGCTTTGCCAGACGGGCAGCTTTCGGTCACGGTGGCACATATTCCGACGATCACGCGCAACACGGTATCGTTCCAGATCACGCCGCGCCTGACAGGCAGTTTCCGGTATTCGGCTCATGGAAACCCCGCCATAAATTTCGACCGCAGTTTCGACGTTCACTACATTCTGCGCCCTGAGGATGGTTATATGCCATCTCTTGCCATCGGCTTGCGCGATGCAGTTGGCACCGGCTGGTATTCCAGCGAATATCTGGTGGCAACCAGGAATGTCAGCCCACGCCTGAAGGTAACTGGTGGCATCGGCTGGGGACGGCTGGGATCGTATAACAGCATTCGCAACCCGCTTTCGTCGGTCTTTGGCAGCGGTTTCGATACACGCCCTGGCGGAACTCTGGGTTTGGGTGGGGTGCCTTCCTATAACCGCTGGTTCCGTGGCCCCGCAGCAATGTTTGGTGGCATCGAGTGGCAAACGCCCATCAAGAATCTGTCGTTCAAGGCCGAGTACTCCTCTGATGCCTATACAATCGAAACCGTAACCAACAATTTCTTCACTCGCCGCACGCCTTTCAATTTCGCCCTTTCCTATCGGCTCCGCAATGGCGCGAGGCTGACGGGCTATTACCTCTACGGCGACCAGATCGGCATTTCCGGCTCGTTTTCTCTCAACCCTCGCCTGCCGGCCAATGCCTCGTCTCTTGGCCCGGCACCGACGCCGGTGTTGGCGCGAGGCCACGGGCCTTATGATACCTCGTGGACCTCGCAAAAGGACGGTGCCGACATCCTGCGCCAGAACGTCAACACGCTGCTGCAACAGGACGGGATGGAACTGGAGGCCATGCGGATCACCACGACCTCGGCCGAGGTCTGGTTCCAGAACAAGCGGTTCGAGGCCACACCACAGGCCATCGGGCGGGTCGCGCGGGTGCTGACGCGGGTCATGCCGGCCTCGGTCGAAACCTTCCGCATCGTGCCGGTGAAAAACGGCATCGGCACCGTTGCCGTCACCCTGAAGCGCAGCGATATCGAGGAGCTGGAACACGACCCGCAGGCGGCCGAAAAGATCTATGGGCGCGCGCAAATCACCGACGCCGGCAAGCACCCGCCGACCTGGGCATATCTCCCCGGCAGCTATCCTGAACGCAGCTGGTCGCTGGGCCCCTATGCCATGGTCAGCCTGTTTGACCCAGACAACCCGGTGCGCATGGATCTGGGCCTGCGCCTGCAAGGCGAATACGAGGTCCGGCCGGGGCTGATCCTGTCGGGCTCGATCCGCAAAAAGGCGATCGGGAACCTCAATTCCGTCACACGGGTTTCAAACTCGGTCATGCGGCATGTGCGCTCGGATTACGGGCTGTATGACAAACAGGGCGACCCGGCGCTGGAATACCTGACTGCCGAATATTTCTTTCGCCCCGGCAGAAACCTCTATGGCAGGGTCTCGGTCGGATATCTTGAAAAGATGTATGGCGGCCTTTCGACCGAGATCCTCTGGAAGCCGGTTGACAGCAAGCTGGCCTTCGGGGTGGAGCTAAACGCCGTCAAACAACGCGCCTTCAACCAGCTGTTCGGGTTTCAGCCCTATGGCGTGGTCACCGGCCATACCTCGGCCTATTGGGATATCGGCAACGGGTTTTACGGCCAGCTTGACGTGGGCCGATACTTGGCCGGCGATTACGGCGCAACCGTGACCATCGACCGGGTATTCGACAATGGCTGGAAGATCGGCGCATTCTTCACCCTCACCAATGTACCGTTCTCGACCTTTGGCGAGGGGTCCTTTGACAAGGGGCTGCGTTTTTCGGTGCCGCTGAGCTGGCTGACCGGCCAGCCCACGCCCAGGGTGTTTACCTCGGTCATGCGCCCGATCACCCGGGACGGCGGCGCGCGGCTGGAAGTCAGAAACCGCCTGTATGGCCTGCTGGAAAACGATCAGGGCGGCCCGCTTCAGCGGCGCTGGGGGAGGTTCTGGAGATGAGACTGTTGCCCCTGGCCCTTGCGGGCGTGCTGATCCTTGCGGCCTGTTCCTCGACCGGCGAAAAGCCGGAAACCGAGCTTTCCTTTCTGACCACGGTGGTCAAATCCAGGCTGGCCGCGCGCAAGCAGGCTGGCCAGCCCGTGAACCCGCTGAAACAGCTGAGCCGCGCGCAACTGGCCAAGGTCAAGACGCGGCTGATGATGGCGCATCTGGAAAAGACCGGCGCCTGGGCGGCGCTGAGCCTGACCGCGCGCAACCGAGGCTATGAAACCTATTTCGCCGTTGACCGGAAATCGGTGACCCTGAAAGACGGCATCCTGGCCGAAACCCGCGGCCTGGCGGGCGATCTGATGGAGGCCGATATTTCGGGCGCGGCAGCAGCTCTGAAAGGCGGACCAAGAACCTATATCCGCAACTATGCCTGGCTGAATGGCGAAGACCACCTGCGGCGGGAAAGCTATGACTGCAAGGTAATGTTCGTCGACACCGAGACGGTCGAGATCGTCCAGCGTCGTTACAGGGCCCGGCACCTGCGCGAGTTATGCGAGGGCCAAGGCGGACGATTCACTAATGACTATTGGCTGTCAGGCCGCGAGGTCGTGAAATCCCGGCAATGGGGTGGGAAGGACGTCGGCTATGTGGGATTCTGGTTGCTGGTGCGGTGAGGGTGCCGAAAGAACGACACTGTGCGCGGATTTGCAAGCCGGAAGGAATATCACGCAATATCAAAGGGTAAGATGAAAATTCCGGCGGGACGTATCGGGAACATATGGCGAAATGTGACAACGGTATTTGGGGGAGGGTTTCGGTGGTTTTGGGCCTGTGCGCCACTGAAAACACGGTTGCAGTGCATCGCATGCTTTTTCAGTCCTGCTCACCTCGCCCGGGGCGCGTAGCGGCCCGGGCATGCGCCCACCCACCCTTG
>JAUZRU010000102.1 GCA_030950185.1 Paracoccaceae bacterium
TGGCCTTTTCTACCTGTGCGGGGTTTTCGGCGATGATGCGGTCAACCTCGGCCTCGATGGCCCCAAGGTCGGTGACCTGCTTCATGCCGCGTTCCTCGACGATCTGCGCCGGGTCGCCGCCTTGCGTGTAGACGATCTCGAACAGCTCCTTGGCGATCTTGCCGGAAATGTCGCCCTTGGAGATCAGATCGAGGATGCCGCCCAGCTGTGCCGCCGACACCGGGGTTTCGCTGATCGACAGCCCGTCCTTGTTGAGACGGCCGAACAATTCGTTGATGACCCAGTTGGCTGCCTGCTTGCCGTCGCGTCCCCTGGCGACGTCTTCGAAATAGGCGGCATTGGCGACATCGGCCGTCAGCACGCCCGCGTCATATTCGGTCACGCCGTATTCGGTAATGAAGCGCGCCTTCTTTTCGTCGGGCAGCTCGGGAAGGCTGTCGCGGATCGCATCCACCCAGTCCTGTTCCAGGGTCAGCGGCAGCAGGTCGGGGCAGGGGAAATAGCGATAGTCATGCGCTTCCTCCTTGGAACGCATGGAGCGTGTCTCGCCCTTGTCGGGGTCGAACAGGCGGGTTTCCTGTACCACCTCGCCGCCGTCTTCCAGAATGGCGATCTGGCGGCGCGCCTCGTATTCGATTGCCTGCTGGATGAAACGCATCGAGTTCATGTTCTTGATCTCGCAGCGCGTGCCCAGATGGGCGAAATCCTGGCTTTCCATGTAACGTTCGTAATCGCCCGGACGGCAGACCGATACGTTCACGTCGGCGCGCAGGTTGCCGTTCTGCATGTTGCCGTCGCAGGTGCCCAGATAACGCAGGATCTGGCGCAGCTTGACAACATAGGCCGCGGCCTCTTCGGGGCTGCGGATGTCGGGGCGCGAGACGATCTCCATCAGGGCAACGCCGGTGCGGTTGAGATCGACAAAGCTCATGTTCGGGTCCATGTCGTGGACCGATTTTCCGGCATCCTGTTCCAGGTGTATGCGTTCGATGCGCACGCGGCGCGCGGTGCCCTGGCCCATCTCGACCAGAACCTCGCCCTCGCCCACGATGGGGTGGTAGAGCTGGCTGATCTGATAGCCCTGCGGCAGGTCGGGATAGAAATAGTTCTTGCGATCGAAGGCGGAAAACAGGTTGATTTCGGCCTTCAGCCCCAGCCCCGTGCGCACGGCCTGTTCAATGCAGTATTCGTTGATGACCGGCAGCATCCCCGGCATCGCCGCGTCAACAAAGGCGACGTTGGAATTGGGCTCGGCCCCGAATTGGGTCGAGGCGCCCGAAAACAGCTTGGCCTTGCTGGAAACCTGTGCGTGAACCTCCATGCCGATGACGATTTCCCAGTCTTCACGGGCGCCGGCAATTACCTTGGGCTTGGGGTCGGTATAGGTCAGGTCAAGCATGTCATTCATCCGCTGGGGTGATGGGTTGCTGCGGGTTTTAGGCCAGACGGCGGGCAGGGGCAAGGGCAGCTGTTGCAGGCCCTATATCTCCAGATCGACCCAGATCGGCACATGGTCCGAGGGGCGCTCGCGGCCGCGCATGTGGCGGTCGATGCGGCAGTCGCGCAGCAGGTCGGCGGCCTGCGGTGTCAGCAGGAAATGGTCGATGCGGATGCCGTCATTGCGGTTCCAGGCGCCGCGTTGGAAATCCCAGAAGGTATAGTTCAGGGGCGCCTGGTCGATGGCGCGGAAGGCATCGGTGAAGCCCAGATTCAGGATCCGCCTGAATGCCGCGCGGGTTTCGGGCAGAAACAGCGCATCCTCGCGCCACTTGTCGGGGTTGTGGGCATCCTCGGGCTGGGGAATCACATTCCAGTCACCGGCCATGAGCGCAGGTTCCTCGGCCGTCAGCAGATCGCGGGCACGGTTGCGCAGCCGTTCCATCCAGGCCAGTTTATAGTCGTATTTTGGCCCCGGCGCCGGATTGCCATTGGGCAGATACAGGTTGCACAGCCGCAGCGCGCGGTTGCCGATCACCGTGGCCTCGATCCAGCGGGCCTGTTCGTCGGTGTCGTCTCCGGGCAGGCCGCGGGTCACATCCTCGAGCGGCAGTTTCGACAGGATCGCCACGCCGTTAAAGCTTTTCTGGCCAAAGGTTTCGACGTTGAATCCCAGATCCTCGAACGGCGCGCGCGGGAAATTGGCGTCGATCGACTTGATTTCCTGAAGCAGCGCCACGTCAACGCCGGATTCGGGCAGCCATTCAAGCAGGCGTTCGATCCGCGCCTTGATACCGTTGATGTTGAAGCTGGCGATCTTCATGCGCCGTTCCCCCGTGATTTTCCGTTCCGGCAGTATCGGGAAATCGGGGTTTTTCACAAGGGCTCAGTTGATGCCATTGGCCTGCTGCAATGCGCGGATATAGGCCACGATGTTCACGACATCGGCCCGTGTCACGCCCTTGACCGGGGGCATGTCGCCGAATGTCCAGTGATGTGAACGCACGCCGTTTTGCGCGGCCATGAGAAACGCGATGTCGCCATGATGCGAGGGGCGATAGATCTGATGCACGAGCGGGGGCGCAACACCTTGCTGGCCGGCTGCGTTCTTGCCATGGCAGGCGGCGCAATTGTTGTTGAAGGCAACCTCGCCCAGCTTTGCCGCGCCCGACAGCGGGGGGACAACGACATTTGCCAGCGGCGCACCGGGTTCGGCGCCCTCGGGCGGGATCTGCGCGGTATCGGAGCCGGTAAAGGAATAGCCGACATAAGCCACAAGAATGACGATCAGGATTGCAGACAAGGCTTTGCTGAAAGGCATATGGCCCCCGGTTCAATTGCCACGATTCGGATGATTCATGCATCCCTGCCGCAAGTTGCGGCTTCCGGCAGGGGGAAGGTCAACACGCGGTCGCGGAAAATCGCAGCTTCGGGCGGGCGGGTGCCTCAGTTGCCCCGTAACATGGCGGCGACGCCGGTGCGGGCCAGTTCGACCAACCCAAGCGGGCGCATCAGATCGACAAAGGCGTCGATCTTTTCTGGTGGGCCGGTGATTTCGAACACGAAACTTTCAAGCGTGGTGTCCATGACAGAGGCCCGAAAGATGTCGGCCAGGCGCAGCGCCTCGACCCGCTTGTCGCCGGTGCCGGCCACCTTGATCAGGGCCAGTTCGCGTTCGACGCTGGCACCTTCCACGGTCAGGTCGTGGACGTCATGCACCGGCACCATGCGGTTGAGCTGGGCCTTGATCTGCTCGATCACCTGCGGGGTGCCGGTGGTGACGATGGTGATGCGTGATTGATGCCCGGTATGATCGACCTCGGCCACGGTCAGGCTTTCGATATTGTAGCCCCGCCCGGAAAACAGCCCGATCACACGGGCCAGAACGCCGGCTTCGTTGTCTACAAGAACGGCGAGTGTGTGGGTCTCTTCATGGTTGGAGAGGGGATTGCGCAGGTCGTAGGCTGAGTGCCTCGACAAGCCTTTTTTGATGTTCAACTGTGACATCTAGTGGCTCCTGATGCGGGTGACATATTTCAGATCAGCCGGCTTCTTTCCAGCCATCCTCATGAGATCGGCCGGCAGATAAAGATGGCGATCAGGGATCACCGTAGGCAGTCCATGTGACAGACCAAAAGGATCACCCTGTATGATGTAGCCAAGCTGCTTGACGGTATCACATTCCCATTTGCCGCCGGGCAAGCCGGTTACGGGGTTATAGCTATTGGTGCCATAGAGGTAGCACAGTTCAGGCACGATGAATCCTTTTCGTACCTCCCAGCGGCCAGGCAATATACGGGTATTGCCGGGGTACCAGAGGAAAGTCTTGCCATCTGCGGCGTTGTATTCGACCTGAGTGCCGTGGAAAATATCGTAAGTCCAGCGGGTATTGCCTGAAATATATGCCTTCAAGCCGGTGACCGATTGTATTTCCAGAAAAGTTCCGGCGGAAGTCATCGGCGGGAGGGTTACAATTTTGCCCGGTTCCGTCGTATCCTGACAGGAAGCCAACAGCGCCAGACTGACCAACAGAGGCGTGATGGCGGGTACGCGGCGGAAGAAGCTCTGAAATGGGCGATTGCCGTGGTCAAGCGTCGTCATGCTCGCTCTCCCTACACCAGAACCGCGCCGTCAGACTTGATCGCGCCTTCGGTCGAGGCGTCACCCAAAAGCATTTCGTTATGCGGCTTGCCGCTGGGGATCATCGGGAAACAGTTCTCGTGTTTCTCGACCAGACAGTCAAAGATCACCGGCCCGTCATGGGCGATCATTTCGTTGATTGCGTCGTCCAGGTCGGCCGGGTCTTCGCAACGGATCCCCTTGGCGCCGAATGCCTCGGCCAGCTTGACGAAATCGGGCAGGGATTCCGACCATGAATGCGAATAGCGCTCGCCATGCAGCAGTTGCTGCCACTGGCGCACCATCCCGAGGCGTTCGTTGTTCAGGATGAACTGCTTGACCGGCAGGTTGAACTGCACGGCAGTGCCCATTTCCTGCATGTTCATCAGAAAGCTGGCATCGCCCGCAACATTGATGACCAGCGCCTTGGGATGTGCCACCTGCACACCGATGCTGGCGGGCAGGCCATAGCCCATCGTGCCAAGGCCGCCCGATGTCATGAAGCGGTGCGGCGCGTCAAAGCCAAGGAACTGTGCCGCCCACATCTGGTGCTGGCCAACCTCGGTGGTGATATAGCGGTCGGTGCCCCGCGTCAGGGCCTCGAGGCGCTGCACCGCGTATTGCGGTTTGATCAGCTTGTCGGAATTCTTGTAGGCAAGACAGTTGATTGCCTTCCATTCCTCGATCTGTTTCCACCATTTGCTGACGGCTGCCGAATTCGTCTTGCGGCCGCGCGCCTTCCAGATCTTGAGCAGGTCTTCCAGCACATGCCCCACATCGCCAAGGATGGGGAAATCGGCATGAACCACCTTGTTGATGGAACTGGCGTCGATATCGATATGCGCCTTTTTCGAGCCCGGCGCGAAATCGTCGATCCGTCCGGTGATGCGGTCGTCGAAACGCGCGCCGATGGCGATCATCAGGTCGCAGTCATGCATCGCCATGTTGGCCTCGTAGGTGCCATGCATGCCCAGCATTCCCAGCCAGTTGTCACCCGAGGCCGGATAGGCGCCAAGCCCCATCAGGGTAGAGGTAATGGGAAAGCCCGTCGCATCGACCAGCTCGCGCAGCAATTGGCAGGCATGTGCGCCCGAATTGATGACCCCGCCGCCGGTATAGAAGATCGGGCGTTCTGCCTGCTCGAGTGCCTCGACCAGCTCGGTGATCATCTGCGTGTCGCCCTTGATGCGCGGGGCATAGTGATCTGTTTTCGCCTTTTTCGGCGGGATATAGGTGCCGGTTGCGAACTGCACATCCTTGGGAATGTCGATCAGCACCGGACCGGGCCGCCCGGTGGTGGCGACATGAAAGGCCTGGTGAATGGTTTCGGCCAGCTTGTCGGTATCCTTGACCAGCCAGTTGTGCTTTGTGCAGGGGCGCGTGATGCCAACGGTGTCGGCCTCTTGAAACCCGTCGGTGCCGATCATGAAGGTAGGAACCTGGCCCGACAGCACGATGATCGGGATCGAATCCATCAGCGCATCGGTGATGCCCGTGACGGCGTTGGTCGCGCCTGGTCCGGATGTCACGATCACGACCCCCGGCTTGCCGGTCGAACGCGCATAACCCTCGGCCGCATGCGTCGCGCCCTGTTCGTGACGCACAAGGATGTGGCGGATATCGTTCTGCTGGAAAAGCTCGTCATAAATGGGCAGCACCGCGCCGCCCGGATAACCGAATACCGTATCGACCCCCTGATCCTTGAGAGCCTGGACAACCATCTGCGCGCCGTTCATCTGACGGGTCATGTCTTGTTCCTCATCTACAGTTCCCCGATCCTGCGGGAAAACGCACCTGTTGGACGGGCGGGCGAGAACATAAAAAAACCGCCTGCAAGGCGGAGAGCATGGTGCCAGCGATCGTGTTCGCTATCGCCCCATGCCTTGGCTCAAAATCACACCCACGTTTTTCATGTCCGGTCCGTCCGATCGCCTTCGTAGCCATGACATTATGTGTGCTGAAAGGGCAGGTCAAGCGGATATGCTGAACAAAATAACCTTGTGGCGAAAAATTACGCAACATTGTTACGATTTGCCGCTGCGTCAAAAAACTACCCGAAATTTCAGGGGGGTTCAGGGGCTCGCTTTGCCCGATGCCACGATGTTTGGAAGGGTGATGCGCGCCAGCTGGTCGGAAATCGGTTCATTGGCCAGAGGATGCGGCGTGGTGTCAAAGCTGTCAGGGTCTTCAAGCGGCTGCCAGACGCCATCCTTGTAGATTTCCACGGCTGAAAAGCCCGCCTTGTATTTCATCTTGGGACTGCCCGGCACCCAATAGCCGAGATAGACATAGGGCAAGCCGGCCTCGCGCGCGATTTCGATATGGTCGAGGATGATGAAGGTGCCCGGCGAATTGCGCTGGGTCTCGGGTTCGAAAAATGAATAGACCATCGAAAGCCCGTCATCCAGAATGTCGGTCAGGCAAACGGCGGAAAGGATCTCGCGGCCGGTTTCGCCGCTGCGATAATATTCGATGACACGCGATTGCACGGGGGTTTCCTCGACCATCGCGGCGAATTCATAGACATCCATGTCGGCCATGCCGCCATCGGCGTGACGGGCCTTCAGATAGGCGCGAAAAAGCTGGTACTGGCTTTCGGTCGCCCAGGGGGCCGCTGCGTGGCGCATCAGATGGGCGTTTCGGCGCATGACGCGACGTTGCGTGCGGGTGGGGCGGAAATCGGCGACCTTGATACGCGCCGAATAGCAGCAGGCACATTCTGCACAGCTGGGCCGATACAGCACGTTTTGCGAACGGCGGAACCCCTGTTTTGACAGCGCATCATTGAGCTGCTGCGCCCCTTCGCCCTGCAGGGCGGTGAACAGCTTGCGCTCGGTCCTGCCGTCCAGATAGGGGCAGGGCTGAGGCGCCGTCACATAGAATTGGGGCACAACGGGGATCGAATGACGCATGAAAGAAAAACCGACAAAACCTGACTTGAAACCATGCTAGCAACAGGACCGGCAATCAACAACCGTTTTGCCGCAGGCAAGGTGAACGCAAGCCGCCCCCGGCGAGGCCGGAGGCGGCTGAAGCTTTATCTGGTCACAAGGGGCGGGATCAGGCCTCGGCAGGGTTTTCGTTGGCCGATTTGGCCTTTCTTGCGCGTTCTTCAAGGAACTGGTCGAACTCGGTCTTGTCCTTGGCGGCACGCAGCCGGTCCAGAAAGGCCTGAAACGCTTGTTGTTCGTCTTCAAGGCGCCTGATCGTTTCCTCGCGGTAGCTGTCAAAGGCGGTGTTGCCCGTCGGCTCCCAGTTCAGCCGGTGACTGCGGTGGCGGGAATGAGAGTGGCAGGAAAACGGTGTGCGCATGCGATTGCTCCAGATCATGTAGAACATAAGGGCAAGGCCGGCAGGCCAGAAAAAGATGAAACCCAGGACCATTGCGGCGATCCAGGCGCCGCGGCCACGCGCGTCAAGCCAGTTTTCCGCCTTGGACGGCCAGGTTGCGACAGAACTCATTTCGGGGTGCTCCTATTGCTCGGGTTAATGTAAATCCTGTTTACATCAGGCAATGTGGGTCGGCGGAACGGCAAAATCAAGACATAATGTAAAAAATATTTACATTGGCCTGTCGTCGGCCCCGAAGATCAGTTCACCCGGCCCGAGTCGACCGGCAGAACACCCAGCCCCCGCAGATAGATGCCTATGCCGCTTTCCAGCAGGTCTTCGGGGGAAAAGGGGGCATTGGCGCCGGGCTCGCCGCGTGCGAACAGCTCGACAATGCCGTGGCTCATGGCCCAGACATGTTTCTGCACCATGGAGGCGGGCGGGCGCTGTGGCGCCGGAACCTGGTCAAGCAACCTCTCGGCGGCCCTTTCCATGATCTCTCGGGCGCGGATGGCCGCGCGGGCAAGTTCGGGGCTGTCCTGCATCCGCAACCCGCTTTCGAACATGGCGATATAGTGGCCCGGATGCTTGCGCGCGAATGCCAGATAGGCCTGTCCGGTGGCCTCGAAGGCGGCAATGGCCGATGGCTTGCCCTGTTGATAGGCATATTCCAGCAGATCGGCAAAGATTTCGAACCCCTCGCGGGCGGCTTCGGCAATCATTGCGTCCTTGCCGGAAAAATGCCGGTAGGGCGCAGCCGGCGAAACCCCCGCTGCCTTGGCGGCTTCGGACATGGTAAAGCCCTGCGGCCCCTTCTCTTCGAGCAGCCGCAAGGTGGTATCCAGCAGCGCGCGGCGCAGATTGCCGTGGTGATAGCCCTTCTTACTCATCGCTTGTCCAGAGTTCCGGCGCACCACAGATCAGCGGGTCGGGCGCATGCGCAACCCTGGTGTCCTTGTGCGCATAGTCCAGCTCGTCCAGCACGGCCCTGATGGCCGCGACCCTCGCGCGGCGCTTGTCATCGGCGCGGATCACCTGCCACGGCGACGAGGGCGCGTGGCTGGCGACAAAGGTTTCGCCAATGGCACGGGTGTAGTCATCCCATTTCGACAGGCCCTCGACATCGATGCGCGACAGCTTCCACTGCTTGAGGGGGTCGCGCTCGCGCGCCAGGAAACGGCGCAGCTGTTCGGCCCGCCCCACATTCAGCCAGATCTTGAACAGGCGGATGCCTTCGGATTGCAGCATTTCCTCGAACGGGGTGACATGCTCGAAAAACCGGGCGCGCTGCTCGGGGGTGCAAAAGCCGAATACATGCTCGATCACCCCGCGATTATACCACGAACGGTCGAAAAACACGATTTCGCCGCTTGAAGGCATCTGGCTGGCATAGCGCTGAAAATACCACTGGCCGCGCTCGCGCTCGGTCGGTGTCGACAGGGCGACGACACGGGCGACCCGCGGGTTCATGTTTTCCCGAAACCGCTTGATCGTGCCGCCCTTGCCGGCGGCATCGCGCCCTTCGAACACCACCACGATACGTTCGCCCGCTTCCTGCGCCCAGGCCTGAAGGCGGGCCAGCTCGATCTGAAGGGCGTGGAGATCCTTTTCATATTCCTTGCGGTCCCAGCGTTTTCGATAGGGGTAGCCGGGGTCAAGGATATCGTTCTTGCCGGCGGAGGCGATCGCTTCGCGCATCCATTCGGGGGCGTCTTTGCGATAAAAGCGGCTGATTTCGCCGCCAAAGGGCAGAGGGGGCTGGCTGGTTCCGTTCATGGCGCCACTATGCCCCTGCAACCGCTGTTTGGCAAAGCCGTGGGCCCATGGGCCGGCCCGCGGTCATTTCAGCGCTCCCCGCTTGAGCAGGCGCAGCGCCGCGGCAACCACCTTGTCGGTATTGGTGTTGTGCGGCATGTGGCCGACGCCCTGCAGAAAGGTGACGTTGATGCCCCTGATCTGCTGGGCCAGCTTTTCGGTATGGATATGCGAGGGCACAACAGTGTCGGCCGTGCCATGCAGCGCCTCGACCGGCAGGTTTATTTCGCCATAGCGCGGCACCATTGCGCGCACCTGTTCCTTCAGCGCCGCAACCTGCAACGCGTTTTCGCGCTGGCTGCTGCGCATCAGGACCAGCCCGATGGCAAGGTGCTCGCCATAGCCTGCCGGAACGGGCTGCGGTTCATAGACCGAGGCCAGCGATTTTCGCACCAACCCCCTTGGCGGGAAAGCCGCCACCCACAGGCGCAGCAGCGGGCCGGTTATGGGGTTCGCGTTGATGCGATACAATGTGCCAAGCCCTGTCGGCCACACATTCGAGGGCGCCGACACCAGCAGCAACCCCGCAACGCTGTCAGGATAATCCAGCGCCCAGCGCAGCGCGACCGAGCCGCCATAGCTTTGCCCCAGAACATAGGCCTTGCGATAACCAAGCGTGTTCAGCGCGGCACGCAGCACCTCGGCCTGTTGCGCCAGCGTTGCCCCGTCGCGCCCCAGGGGCGGGGTATAGCCAAAGCCGGGCCTGTCCATCACGATAACGGTGAAATTTTCGGCCAGTGCGGGGGCAAGACGCCAGGTCATGTCGCGCAGATTGCCGCTTGCCCCGTGCAGCAGCACGATGGGTGGCCCGTTGCCCATGATCTTGACATGCACGTCATGGCCATTGGCCTTGATGATCTTGCCGAGCGGCGGATACAGGCGCGCGGTCTCGGCCTCGTTGCGGGCGGCGCGCCACAGAAGAAAGCCGGTGCCAAAGGCCAGGGTCAGCAGCAGGATCAACAGGATCTTCATGTCGTGCCCGTCCTTTCGACGCCGGTTCCGATCAGGTTCAGATCGAACGGCGTCGTCTGATAGATCTGGTTGATCCAGTTGCCGTAAAGCAGATGCGCATGAGAGCGCCAGCGGTTTTCCGGCGGCTGTGTGGGGTCGTCATTGCGATAATAGTTGACCGGCACGTTGATCGGGGTGCCATTGGCAATATCGCGGTCATATTCCTGTTTCAGCGTGTCGGTGTCATATTCGAAATGGTTGAAGATATAGAGCGCCCGATGCGCCCGATCCTCGACCAGGCAGGGGCCGACCTCGTCGCTGCCCAGGAGGGTGTCAAGCCCGCCCACGGCATCGATTTCATCCTGGCGCATTTCTGTCCAGCGGCTGACGGGGATCACGAAATCATCGGAAAACCCCCGCAGATAGGGCGAGGCGGGCGCAAGGTTGCGGTGGCGGAAACAACCGAATGCCTTTCGGTCCAGCATGTGTTTTTCGACCCCGTGAAAATGGTTGATCATGGCCATGCCGCCCCAGCAGACGCCAAAGGTGGAATGTACGTTGGTCTGGGTCCAGTCCATGACCTCCTGCATCTCGTCCCAGTAGGTGACCTGTTCAAAGGGCAGATGCTCGATCGGCGCGCCGGTGATGATCAGCCCGTCCAGCTTGCGGTGCTTGACCGACTGGAAGGAATGATAGAACGCCTCCATATGCGCGGGCGAGACATTGCGCGGCTTGTGTTCGGTCATGCGGATGAGGGTCAGCTCGATCTGCAGCGGGGTTGCCCCGATCAGGCGGGCGAACTGGGTTTCCGTCTGGATCTTTTTCGGCATCAGGTTCAGCAGCCCGATCTGAAGCGGGCGGATGTCCTGACGCGCGGCTTCCTCGGCCGACATGACCATCACGCCCTCGCGCTTGAGGATGTCATGGGCGGGCAGGTTTTCCGGTATCTTGATCGGCATGAGCGGTCTCGCGACGGTTGAGGAAACTTCAGTTAACCCTGCGTGGCGCGGGCATCAAGGGCGCGGGCGATCAATGTCTCGAAATCCCCGGCGCTGCGCACCTGTCCGATATCGGCGGCATCCACCGTGACGCCCCAGTTTTCGGCCATCGCCCGATACAGCGGCTGGCGGTGATCCAGACAGGCGCGATAGGCAAAGCGCATGAAATCGTCGGGATCTACCCGGTCCTCGGCCACGCCCTTGCGGGCGCAATAATTCGCCCAGGTCCGTTCAAGGAAATCCGGGTTGAAATACATCGGCTTGGGCGCCTTTTCAAAGCGCGCGACCAGCTTGTCCACATGCTCGGGGCCGCCTTTGATCCAAACCATCAGCAGGTTTTCCGAAAGCGTTTTCAGAACCGGATCGTCCGGGTCATCGGGGTCAACGACCTCGCAGATCGAGCCGCCCGAGTCGCAGACGAAATTGTCGTATTCATACAGCTCGCGCGCGCGTTCGATGAAATGGGGGGTGTCCAGCAAGGCGCTGATCTCGGCGCTGCGGTGCTGGTCCTGGCGCTTGCGGTATTCGGCAAAGGGGATGCCGCCGCGGGCCGGGTCGCCCGGCTTGCCCAGATAGGTGGACAGCGGCGCCAGATTGTCGAACGTGATGTTCGAGGCGATATAGATCGAATCGCTGCGCAGGAGGCGCGCCAGAAACGGGTTGCGCATGGCCTCGCGCTTGAAATTGTCGACGATATGTTCGCCCATATAGCGCGTGCCGATGCGATAATCGACCGAATAGTGAAACCACCCGCCGCTTTCGCGCAGGATGTTGGAAATATGGGTCTTGCCCAGCCCGGACATGCCGAACAAGAGTACCTGCTTGCGTTCGGCCTGCTGCCATTGCTGCGCGTTGTCATAGATCATCGTTCTGCCCCGTGGTCG
>JAUZRU010000103.1 GCA_030950185.1 Paracoccaceae bacterium
ACCAGCAGCATGCCACCGGCCAGAAGATGCGCGATGTCAAAGGACAGCTGGCTCATCACAGGCTCCGAGAAACGAACAGCAGCAAGGTGCCCAGCAGCGACAGCATCAACGCCGCGCCCAGCAGTTCGGGAATGCGAAACACCCGCATCTTGGCGATGGACAGTTCAAAGGCGGCCAGGGCCACCGCACCCACCAGCATTTTCACAAGATAATAGAACAGACCCAGCAGATGAGGCCCGACACCCTGCCCCGGTGCGGCAATGCCAAAGGGCACGAAAAGCGCGGCGATCAGCGAAAGATACAGCACCAGTTTCAGTGCCGCGGCCAGCTCGATCATGGCAAGGTGGCGACCGGAATATTCCAGCACCATCGCCTCGTGAACCATGGTCAGCTCCAGATGGGTCGAGGGGTTGTCAACGGGGATGCGGGCATTTTCGGCGAGCGCGACGATGACCAGTGCCACCAGCGCCATGCCCAGTGAAACCCTCAGGCCCACGCCGGGGCCGGCCAGATACTCGACCACGGTCGAAAGCTGGGTCGAGCCTGCCAGCAGCGCCAGCGAAAATACCGTCAGCATCATGGCTGGCTCGGCCAGCGCCGCAATCATCATTTCACGGCTGGCACCGAGGCCCCCGAAAGGCGTGCCCACATCCATGCCTGCGAGCGCCAGAAAAAAGCGCGCGCAGCCCAGCAACGCGACAATGGCGATCAGATCCGCGCTCCAGCTGAATTGCAGCCCGGTGGCAAATGTCGGGATCAGGGCTGCCGCAACCCAAGTGGCGGCAAATACCAGATAGGGCACAACCCGAAACAGCCACGAGGCATTCTCCGCAAGAACCACCTCCTTGCGCATCAGGCGCAGCAGATCACGGTAGGGCTGCCAGATCGAGGCGCCCTTCTTGCGCAACAGGCGCGCACGCATCTTGTGGGTGACACCCGCCACAAGTGGTGCGATGGCGACCACCAGAAACATCTGAAGGCCCTGAACCAGAAGGTTGAAGATCAGTTCCATAGCGTCAGTACCAGCAACAACAGAACCAGCAGGGCAAACACCGCACTCAGATATTTCCTGATGGTCAGAAACTGCAGGCGGTTAGCCCTGTCGGCCATCCAGCCCACGCCACCCCCTATCCGGACAAAAAAGCCGTCCCAGACGGGATCGCGCATCGTGACCCTGAATTTTGCCGGCGCGGTCGATCCGGGCCGGGGCATCGAAACATGCTCGACCACGCGGAAAACCGCGGTGGCGAATGTCCGCCGGATGGGCTGGGCAAAACTGGCCGCCCCGTATTGGGTGTCTGGCGCGTCCAGTGGAAAACCGCAATCCCAGGCCGGAGCCCGGCGCAACCCGCGCGAGGCAAAGCGGTGAATCGCCCAGGCGGCAAACGAGGCCGAGCCGGCTATGAACAGCAGCACCAGCAGACCGTTATACGAGCTGCGCCCCGACGCAACCGGCGTGATGGTCAGCCATGGATCAGTCGTCTGCACCGGCATCGAGGACTGCACCAGGGCATGAGAAACCGGCGACAGCGCGTCAATGACAAAGCCGGCAAAGATGCCCGCCAACAGACAGACAGCCGCAAGAACGGCCATGGCCGCCAGCGACCAGCGATCGACCTCTTGCGCGTTCTTCGCCTGCGGGCTGCGGGCGCGCCCGAGAAACACCACGCCGTAAACCTTGACAAAACAGGCCGCGGCAAGCGCCGCCGCAAGGGCCAACATGCCACCCACCCCAGGCGTCAGGATCCTGAGGCCCCAGTCGGGCAGATCCGGGCTGAGCAGGATCGCCTGGAATGTCAGCCACTCGGACACGAATCCGTTGAACGGCGGCAGGGCCGAGATCGCGACGCTACCGACAAGAAACACCACGCTGGTCACCGGCATGCGGTGGATCAGGCCGCCCATTTCCTCCATGTCGCGGCTGCCGGTGGCATTCTGGACGGCGCCGGCACCCAAAAACAGCAGGCTCTTGAAAACCGAATGGTTCAAGATGTGAAACAGCGCCGCCACCATGGCCAGGGCCGCCGCCTCATCCATGCCGTAATGACGAAACGCCATCGCCAGGCCAAGCCCGATAAAGATGATGCCGATGTTTTCGACCGTATGATAGGCCAGCAGGCGTTTCAGATCATGTTGCATCAACGCATACAGAACCCCCATGACGGCGGTGACCGCACCCACAGCCAGCACGATCTCGGGCATCCACCAGGACGTGCCGCCCAGCAGATCAAAGGTCACGCGGATAAAGCCATAGATCGCAACCTTGGTCATGATGCCGCTCATCATTGCCGAAACCTGGCTGGGGGCGGCGGGATGTGCCTGCGGCAGCCAGACATGCAGCGGGACGATCCCCGCCTTTGACCCCGCACCCACAAGCATCAGGATCACCACGACGGCGCCCAGCAACGGCGGCTCGGCCAGTTTGCGCATGTGGTCGAAATCATAGCCCCCCACGGGGCCGGCCAGCAGGCCAAAACCCAGGATCAGGGCCATCGTGCCCATCGCCGCCATGATCAGATAGACCAGGGATGCGCTGCGCACGGCCTCTTCGCGATGATGGGCCAGAACCATTGCCCAGGACAGCAGCGACATCACCTCCCATGACAGAAGAAAGGTAAAGGCATCATCTGCAATGACCACAAGAAGCATGGCCCCGATAAAAGAAGGGTA
>JAUZRU010000104.1 GCA_030950185.1 Paracoccaceae bacterium
CCGAAGACCCGTTCGGATATACGGGCGACATTCTCAGGCGTCAGTTTTTCGCGCGGCTCGCTCATCCGGTCAGTTTTCGCCTGACTCCGGTTCAAAGCCAAGCGAAAGCTGAAGTGACGGCCATTTGGTCGCCGCGCTCACCTACTGCTTGCGCGCCCTCAACTGGTATGCCTGATGACAGGCAACACAGTTCAGCATGGTGTCGGAAACCGCGCCAAGCATCTTTTGCGGCGTCGGGTTGGTCGCCGCGAGATCGGCAAGCTCGTCGAATTTCTTGTGGGTGTCCATCCCCAGCGTCTTGAACTCCAGCGGCAGGGTGGCAAGGAATGCCGCCGACTCGCCACCGGCCTTGACCATGCCCGAGGCGCGCGCGATGGTTTCGACCTCTTTCATGTTTCCATCGGCAATGGCGGCATTGATTTTCTGCACCGCCCCAAGAAATGCCCGCATCTCGCCCAGCACCCTGATCCGGTCGGCCGGATCCATCACCACGGCGGTGCGGCCATCATCACCAGCCTCGACATTGCCGCGAATGCCGACCACATAGCCGCCATACAGAAGCACGGCCAGCAACAGGGCCGAAACACCCCAGCACAGTTTGCAATTCCTGTTCACAAGAAAACTCCCGGGTTGATTGCCATTTCCTGGCCACAGACATATTTGGTTATATAATTATAACATTTTCACGTGCTCGCAACCCGTCTCCGTCAAGATGCCGCAATGTCTGCGCCGATATCACGAATTTCCATGGCAGGTCTTTTCATCCGCGGCAAACCGCGTATAGTCGCGCCCATGACAGCAAGCGCACATATCATTTTGACCCTGCCCCGCCCCGGCGGCGTTGCCGCGCTTAACCTTCTTCTTAGCCGCCTCTGAGCGTGTCTGTCGAGGCGCGCCCGCTCAGAGGATGAAACAGCGCGCCACAAAAACAGACCTTCAAGCTAAGAACAGAACGAGATGCCCATCATGAATGACACAACCAAATCCGAACAGGATCGCGTCCTGATATTCGACACCACCCTGCGTGACGGCGAACAAAGCCCCGGCGCAACCATGTCGCTGAGCGAAAAGATCGAGATCGCGATGCTGCTCGATGAAATGGGCGTTGATGTGATCGAGGCCGGTTTTCCCATCGCGTCCGAAGGCGATTTCCAGGCGGTCAGCGAAATCGCAAGGTTGGTGAAAAACGCTTCGGTCTGCGGGCTGGCGCGTTCGTCGGCCAAGGATATCGACCGCGCGGCCGAAGCCCTGAAAGCGGCGGCAAACCCGCGTATCCACACCTTCATTTCCACCTCGCCCCTGCACATGAAATACAAGCTGCAGATGGAACCCGAGGCGGTGCTCGAGGCGGTCCATGATTCGGTCAGCCGCGCGCGCAATTACACCGACAACGTGCAATGGTCGCCCGAAGACGGCACCCGCACCGAACATGATTTCCTGTGCCGGGCGGTGGAGACCGCCATCAAGGCGGGCGCCACCACGATCAACATTCCCGACACGGTTGGCTATACCGCCCCCAATGAAAGCGCCGACATCATCCGCATGCTGCGCGCGCGGGTGCCGGGAATTGACGAGGTAATCATCTCGACCCACTGCCACAACGATCTGGGCATGGCGGTCGCCAACGCGTTGGCCGCGGTCGAGGCGGGTGCGCGTCAGATCGAATGCACCATCAACGGGCTGGGCGAACGTGCCGGCAATGCCGCGCTGGAAGAGGTCGTCATGGCCATGCGCGTGCGCAACGACATTCTGCCGTATCAGACCGGTATCGACACGACGAAGATCATGCAGGCCAGCCGTCTGGTTTCGACGGCAACCGGCTTTCCGGTACAGTACAACAAGGCCATCGTGGGCAAGAACGCCTTTGCCCATGAAAGCGGCATCCACCAGGACGGGATGCTGAAACATTCGGGCACCTACGAAATCATGCGCCCCGAAGATATCGGCCTGTCGGAAACCAACCTCGTGCTGGGCAAGCACTCGGGCCGGGCCGCCCTGCGCGCCAAGCTTGAAGAGCTGGGCTATCCGCTGTCGGACAACCAGCTGAAAGACGTGTTCGTGCGATTCAAAGAGCTGGCCGACCGCAAGAAAGAGGTCTTTGACGAAGATCTGCTGGCCCTGATGAGCGACAGCGCCGCCTCTGCCGCCCATGACCATTTGCAGGTGAAATTCCTGCGCGTGATCTGCGGCACCGAAGCGCCGCAATCGGCCGACCTGACCCTGAGCATCGATGGCAAGGATCAACAGGTCACCGCGCAGGGCGATGGGCCGGTAGATGCCACCTTCAACGCGGTCAAGGCGCTTTATCCCCACGATGCGCGCCTGCAGCTGTATCAGGTGCATGCGGTCACCGAGGGCACCGACGCCCAGGCAACCGTCAGCGTACGGATGGAGGAAGGCGGCCATATTGTCACCGGACAGGCCTCCGACACCGATACGGTGGTTGCATCGGCACGCGCCTATGTGAACGCGCTCAACAAGCTGCGAGTGCGCAGCAGCAAGGCGGCACCTGACACGGCAACCGCCTGAGCGGGCACCGCCAAAACCGATGTGGCAACAGCTGACGGGGGATGCGCGAAAACACGCGCATCCCCGCGCTGCGGCCCCCTTTACGCCACGGTCCTGCCACGCCTATAAGGACGGGTAACGGGAAGCGCAGAGTCGCGTTCCGGCGCGATCAATCTGACGGGAAATCTCACTCATGGCAGGGCCTTTTTCGAGTCTGTTTTCTTCCGACATGGCCATTGACCTGGGCACGGCAAACACGCTGGTCTATGTCAAGGGGCGCGGAATCATCCTTAACGAACCTTCTGTCGTCGCCTATCACATAAAGGACGGGCGCAAGACGGTTCTGGCCGTGGGCGAAGATGCCAAGCTGATGCTGGGCCGCACGCCGGGCAGCATCGAGGCCATCCGCCCCATGCGTGACGGCGTCATCGCCGATTTCGACGTGGCCGAAGAAATGATCAAGCATTTCATCCGCAAGGTGCACAAGCGCACCACCTTCACCAAGCCCAAGATCATCGTCTGCGTGCCCCATGGCGCAACCCCGGTGGAAAAACGCGCGATCCGCCAGTCGGTTCTGTCGGCGGGCGCACGCAAGGCCGGGCTGATCGCCGAACCCATTGCCGCGGCTATCGGCGCAGGCATGCCAATCACGGATCCGACCGGCAGCATGGTCGTCGACATCGGTGGCGGCACCACCGAGGTGGCGGTTCTGTCGCTTGGCGACATTGTTTACGCGCGGTCGGTCCGGGTCGGGGGCGACCGCATGGACGAGGCGATCATCAGCTATCTGCGCCGCCAGCAGAACCTCTTGATCGGCGAAAGCACCGCCGAGCGGATCAAGACCTCGATCGGCACCGCCCGCATGCCCGATGACGGGCGCGGCACAAGCATGCAGATCCGCGGCCGCGACCTGCTGAACGGTGTGCCCAAGGAAACCGAAATCACCCAGGCCCAGGTGGCCGAGGCCCTGTCCGAACCCGTCCAGCAAATCAACGAGGCGGTGATGAGCGCGCTTGAGGCAACGCCGCCCGACCTTGCAGCCGACATCGTCGATCGCGGCGTCATGCTGACGGGCGGCGGCGCGCTGCTGGGCGATCTTGATCTTGCCCTGCGCGAACAGACAGGGCTGGCAATCTCGGTTGCCGAGGAATCGCTGAACTGCGTTGCCATGGGCACTGGTAAAACGCTCGAATACGAAAAACAGCTTCAGCATGTAATCGACTACGACAGCTGACGGGCCGCCGCCGCAGGCGCCCGCGCAAAGGATAACCGGGTGGCACGAAACCGGAACTCAGACAATGAATTCGGCGGCATGGTCAAACGCATTCTGACCGGCATCCTGGTTGTTCTGCTGATCGGTCTGTTCCTGCTGTGGCGGATCGACAATCCGCGGGTCGAGCGGTTTCGCATGGCACTGATCGACCGGATCGTGCCCAGCTTCGATTGGGCGCTGGTGCCGATCACGCAGATGTCGCGGATGGTGTCCGACTTCCAGTCCTACGCCAAGCTGTATGAGCGCAACATCGAACTTCAGCGCGAAATACAACGCCTCAAGAGCTGGCGCGAGGCGGCGCTGCAGCTTGAGCAGACCAATGCCAAGCTTCTGGCCCTCAACAAGGTCAGGATCAGCCCCAAGCTGACCTATGTGACCGGTGTGGTGCTGACAGACTCGGGTTCGCCCTTCAGAAAATCGGCGCTGATCAATGTCGGCCGGCGCGACGGCGTACGCGATGGCTGGGTCACCATGGACGGGCTCGGGCTGGTGGGGCGGATCTCGGGGGTGGGCGAAACAGTCAGCCGCGTGATTCTGCTGACCGATTCAAGCAGCCGCATCCCGGTCACGATCATGCCTTCAGGACAAAAGGCGATCATGGCCGGCACCAACGGCCCCTACCCCGTGCTTGAATTCGTCAAGTCCCCCAAACTGGTTCACCCCGGCGATCGGGTATTGAGCACGGGCGATGGCAAGCTGTTTCCGCCGCGTCTTCTGGTCGGACAGGTCGTCATGGGACGTAACGGGCAGTTGATGGTGCAGCTGGCAGCCGATTATCAAAGGCTGGAATTCCTTCGCGTTCTGCGCACCAGCCCGGCAGAACAGATCGGCGTGTCTGACGAGCTGGTGGGCGGCGCGGCCAAGCCGGCCGCACCCGCGCAGCCAGCGGCCCCTGCAGATGGTGGTAATGATGGATAGGCCGGTGCTGCTGGGAAAATGGATGGGGCGGTTGACCTATTTCACAATCGCCATGGCGATCTTGTTCGTCGACCTGCTCCCGCTCTCCTTCACCCCAAGTTTCATGCCTGCACCCGACCTGTTGTTCGTGCTGACCCTGGCTATCGCCCTGCGGCGACCGGAGTTCGTGCCCGACTGGCTGGTTGCGCTCATCTTCTTTCTTGCCGACATCCTGCTGATGCGCCCTCCGGGCCTGTGGACTGTGGCCGCGCTGGTGGCAACGATCTTTACCAGCCGACAGGAATACCGCTTCAGGGACGCTGCTTTCCTGCTTGAATGGGGTTTTGTCGCTTCGGTCATGTTTCTGGCAATGCTTGCAAACCGGATAGCCCTGACCATCATGTTGGTTGATCAACCTCCTTTCGGCACGATGATGCTTCATTTTCTTGTGACCGCAGCGATCTACCCTCTGGTCGTGGCTTTCTGCTATTTCATTCTCAGGATTCGCAAGGTGACACCCGATGTCGCCATTCGCTTCGGGCACAGGTTATGAGTCTGGTCAACCGCGATCAGGGCAAGGGTTTCAAGCGGCTCAACCGGCGCGCCATGCTGCTGTTTGGCGCACAGGCCGGATTCATGGGGCTGCTGGGAAGCAGGCTCCATTACCTTCAGGTTGTCGAGGGGAAGAAATACAGGCTGCTGGCCGAAGAAAACCGGATCAACATCCGGTTGATCCCGCCAGCCCGCGGCCTGATATACGATCGCGATTGGGTTCCGGTTGCGCAGAACGACCAGAATTATCGCGTGGTCATGGTGCGCGAACAGGCGGGCGACGTGCGCAAGATTCTTGATCGCCTCAGAAAGATCATCCCGCTTGACGACAATGATTTTGCCGCTGCGCTGAAGGAATTCAAACGGCGCGCTGCATTTGTTCCCGTCACCATCGCCGAACATCTGACCTGGGAACAGCTTGCCGAAATCTCGGTAAACGCCCCTGCCCTTCCCGGTGTTTCTGCCGAGGTGGGCCTGTCGCGATATTACCCTTTGGGGCCCGATTTCGCCCATATCGTCGGCTATGTCGGTCCGGTGTCGGATTACGACCTCAAGAGGCTTGATGATCAGGATCCCCTGCTGCAGATCCCCAAATTTCAGATCGGCAAGACAGGCGTCGAACGCAAGCTGGAACGCCGCCTGCGTGGCCTCGCCGGTACCCGCAGGATCGAGGTCAACGCCGTCGGGCGCGTCATCCGCGAAATCGACCGCCGCGAGGGCAAGCCCGGTGCGAATGTTCAGCTGACCGTTGATCACCGGCTGCAAAACTATGTCGAGGCCCGCCTTGAAGGCCAGAGTGCCGCCGCCGTGGTCATTGACGTAAATAACGGCGACATCGTCGCGCTTGGCTCGGCCCCCAGCTTTGACCCCAACAAGTTTGTCACCGGAATATCCTCGACGGATTATCGCGCGCTGATGGACAGCCCCTATCGCCCGCTGGCCAACAAGACGGTTCAGGGCACCTATCCGCCCGGATCGACCTTCAAGATCATGGTGGCACTTGCGGCCCTGGAATCCGGTGCCATCGATACCAGGGAAACCATCTTCTGCCGCGGATATATCGATCTGGGCAAACAAAGGTTCCATTGCTGGAAACGCTCGGGGCACGGCAAGATCGACCTGAAAAACAGCCTCAAGCAATCTTGTGACGTCTATTATTACGAGCTGGCGCAGCGGGTGGGGATCGAAAAGATTGCCGAAATGGCACGCAAGTTCGGCCTGGGCGAACGCCACCACCTGCCCCTGAATGGCATCGCTGCGGGCCTTGTGCCCACGAAGAACTGGAAGAAAACCAAGATTGGCGAGCATTGGCGCATTGGTGATACGCTGAACTCGGCCATCGGGCAGGGCTTTGTTCTGGCATCGCCCCTGCAGCTGGCCCTGATGACCGCGCGCATCGCGACAGGGCGGGCCGTGGCCCCCCGTCTGATCAAGTCCATCGACGGTGTCCCGACCGAAAACCCGCGTCCGCCGTCACTTGGAATTTCCCGCGCGTCTCTGAACGCGGTTCGTGGCGGCATGTTTGCGGTTTCCAACGAGCGTGGCGGAACCGCCTATTCCAAGAGGATCGCCGAAAAGACGATGCGCATGGCCGGCAAGACGGGAACCAGCCAGGTGCGCCGGATTACCCGCAAGGAACGCGCTGCCGGGGTCATCCGCAACGAAGACCTGCCGTGGGAACGCCGGGACCATGCCCTGTTCATAGCCTTCGCACCCTATGACAAACCACGTTATGCCGTGGCTGTCGTCGTCGAACATGGTGGAGGAGGGTCACGTTTCGCAGCCCCCATCGCGCGCGACATCATGCTGGAGGCCCTGTATGGCAGCGAGCCCCCGCTGACTGCCTACCCAGCAAGCCAGCGCACCCGTATCATGAACGAGCGCAAGAAACTGAAATTGCGCGCGCCCGAAGATTATCCGAAAGCCAAGGATCGCGCATGAGCTACCTTGTCCACAACCTCAAGACTGTGCCGACCGGCTGGCGCAAGCTGCTTTACCTGAACTGGCCACTGATCCTGCTGGTGACGGCAGTGGCCTGTATCGGATTTCTGATGCTGTATTCGGTGGCCGGCGGCAATTTCCAGACCTGGGCCGAACCGCAGGTCAAACGCTTTGCCGTCGGCTTTGCCCTGATGATGGTGGTCGCCTTCATCCCTATCTGGTTCTGGCGCAATGTGGCTGGGCTTGCCTATTTCATTTCTCTGATGCTGCTGATCGGGGTCGAGCTGTTCGGCCAGGTCGGCATGGGTGCGCAGCGCTGGATCGACCTGGGCTTCATGCGGCTGCAACCTTCGGAACTGATGAAGATCGCCCTGGTGATGGCGCTGGCCGCCTATTACGACTGGCTGGATGACGAACGCGTGTCGCGCCCCTTCTGGGTGCTGCTGCCGCTGCTGTTGATCCTTGTGCCGATGCTGCTGGTTCTCAAGCAACCCGATCTGGGCACGGCCCTGTTGCTGGCTATTGGCGGCGGGGCAATCATGTTTCTTGCCGGGGTCAGCCTGTGGTATTTCCTTGCCGCCTTCCTCAGCGGCGGCGCCCTGGTGGCGGCAGTGCTGTTTTCCCGCGGCACCAGCTGGCAGCTGCTGAAAGACTATCAGTACAAGCGGATCGACACCTTCCTTGACCCGTCAACCGACCCGCTGGGGGCGGGCTATCACATCACGCAGTCGAAAATCGCGCTTGGCTCTGGCGGCTGGTCGGGGCGCGGCTTCATGCAGGGCACACAAAGCCGGCTGAACTTTCTGCCCGAGAAACAGACCGATTTCATCTTTACCACGTTGGCCGAGGAGTTGGGCTTTGTCGGCGGCATGACATTGATGGTGCTGTATGCGCTGATCATCCTGTTCTGCCTGACCTCGGCCTTTGGAAATCGCGACCGTTTCGGTTCTCTGCTGACCCACGGCATAGCAACGACCTTTTTCCTGTTCTTTGCCGTCAACATGTCGATGGTCATGGGCATGGCGCCGGTTGTCGGCGTGCCGCTGCCACTGGTTTCCTATGGCGGCACGGCGATGCTGGTGTTGCTGATCGGATTCGGACTGGTGCAATCCGCCCATGTTCACAGACCGCGCAGGGCCGGGTGATGGCGGGGCCGCTGGTTCTGTATGCGGGGGACGCGGCCGAGTGGCCCGTCTATCGCGCGGCGCTGAACGACGCGCTGGAAGCACGCGGCGTCAAGGCGCGGCTGGTCAACCGGACTGAGGCGCCGGAAAAGGTAGACTACATCGTCTATGCGCCCAGCTCGGGACTGTCGGATTTCACGCCTTTCACCAGACTGAAAGCGGTTCTCAGCCTGTGGGCGGGGGTCGAGAAAATACAGAACAACCCGACCCTGCAAGTGCCGCTTGCGCGCATGGTTGACCCCGGCATGAGCGCGGGCATGGCCGAATATGTGCTGGGCCATGTGATGCGCCACCATCTGGGGATGGATGCAGATATCCTGAACCGCACAGGCCCATGGCGAAACCGCCCCGCCCCGCCGCTTGCCAGGGATCGGCCGGTTGGCATCCTCGGCCTGGGCGCATTGGGCAGCGCGGCGGCGCGGCGGCTGTCCGCACAGGGTTTTCCGGTCAGCGGCTGGTCGCGAACACAAAAAAACCTGCCGGGGATCGCCTGCCATAGCGGGGTGGACGGGTTGCAGAATGTGCTGGGCCGCGCGCAGATCCTTGTGCTGCTGCTGCCGTTGACGCATGAGACCGAAAACATCCTCAACGCCGAAACCCTGACAATGCTTCCCAGGGGGGCAGTCGTCATCAATCCGGGACGCGGGCCGTTGATAGATGACGACGCGTTGCTTGATTCGCTGGATTCGGGGAAGCTGTCACACGCAACGCTGGATGTGTTTCGCACCGAGCCCCTGCCCGATGACCACCCCTTCTGGGCACATCCACGGGTGACTGTCACGCCCCATATCGCCTCGGAAACACGGCCGCAGACGGCGGCAGAGACCATTGCCGAAAACATCCGCCGCGGCGAAGCGGGCGAGCCGTTCCTGCATCTGGTCAATCGGCAGCTTGGTTACTGAGGCGCAACTTATCTGGGCAGGCGATCTTCGGGAATGATACTGCGCAACGCGAATTGCGAGCGCATGGACCTGACGCCGGGAATGCGGCTCAGCTTTTCCTGCAGGAATTTCTCATAGCCATGCAGGTCGGATGCCAACACCCGCAGCATGAAATCCTGCGTTCCCGTCATGATGAAGCCCTGCACCACCTCGGGGATGGCGCGCACGGAACGTTCGAAATTCGCAAGCGTGTCGGCATCCTTGCGATCCAGTTCCACAGTCACGAAAACCGTGATGGGATATCCCAGCTTTTCCTGATCAACCACCGCCCGGTAGCCGGCGATGACACCGGCCTCTTCCATCATGCGCACGCGCCGCGCACAGGGTGTCGGCGACAGGCCCACCCTTTCGGCCAGCTCGATCATGCGGATTCGCCCGTCCGAGCGCAGGACATGCAAAATCTTCAGGTCGATTTCATCCAGCTTCATTTTTCGCCAACTATTGCTGATTTGTTAGAGTTTATCTTCAATATCCGCGCATTCCAATGCGGAATTGGTGAATATCACTGCGCTTGCCGTGACAAGCTTGTGCCGACAACACCGTGGGAGGGAATCGACATGCGGATCACCGAAGAAAAGGGCGGCGACGCCTTTGAACGCCTGCTTTACTGTGAAGACGACACAACCGGCCTGCGCGCCTATATCGCCATTCATTCCACCCTGCTGGGCCCGGCCGCAGGCGGTTGCCGCATGTTTCCCTATCCCGACCAGGACGCAGCCCGCGCCGACGCCCTGCGGCTGGCCCGCGGCATGACCTTCAAGAACGCTGCCGCCGGTCTTGAACTGGGCGGGGGCAAGGCGGTCATCATTGCCGACCCTTCACGCGACAAGACGCCCGCCTTGATGCAGGCCTTCGGGCGGTTCGTCGACACCCTGGCGGGAAGCTATTACACCGCCGAAGATGTCGGCATAAGCGTCGAGGACATCGAACAGGTTGCATCGGTCACACCCTATGCGGTGGGCCTGTCCACCGGGCGCTTTGCCAGTGGCGACCCCTCGCCCTTTACGGCGCTGGGGGTCTTTCTGTCGATGCAGGAGGCCTGGTTCAGGGTTGCCGGCACACGCAGCCTGAAAGGTACGTCAGTGGCTGTGCAGGGCCTTGGGCATGTCGGCTGGCAGCTGGCCTCGCGACTGCACCAGGCGGGTGCACGGTTGCTGGTTGCCGATATCGACAAGGGCCGGGTTGCCGCAGCCTGCGAAGAATTTGACGCAACCGCTGTCGATACCGCCCATATCGCGGCCGCGCCGGTGGATATCTATGCGCCCTGCGCGATGGGGGGGGCGCTGTCACCCGAAGTCATCACCGACCTGAAGGCGCGCCTTGTCTGTGGGGCCGCCAACAACCAGCTTGCCGACGACAGCTGCGGCGCAATGCTGATGGCGCGCGGCATCACCTATGCGCCCGATTATGTGGTCAACAGCGGCGGCATCATCAACGTGGCCAGTGAAATCTTTCGCATCGATGATCGCCGCTGGGTGGCCCGCAAGATCGACGCGCTTGCCGCCTTTACGGGGCAGATCCTTGATCAGGCACGCGATGAACAGACCGCACCCAACATCATTGCCGACCAGCTGGTTCTGGAGCGTCTGGCCAACAGCGTAAGACAGCGCGAAATCGCCTGAGGCGGTTTCCGGGCCTGAGGCGGGTTCTGGCGTCTGACGCATGAACCCGCCGCTACAGCACTTCCAGCAACCGCGCGCGGGCCTCGGGCAGCGGTGCATCCCCCAATGCCTGTTCCAGAAAATGGCCGGTGGTCCTGAGGCCATCTGCCGGCATTTGCGGATCGGGAAAGGGCAGCAGGCGGTCGGCCCATCCACCCGCGCCCTGCCTTGAAACCGCCCGCCCGCTGCGCGGAGAGACATGAACCAGATCGGATGTCTGCCCGGTCACCGCACAGCTTGTCAGATCCAGCCCGAAACCCATTTCTTCGAGCAGCAGCAATTCCCAGTGCAGATAATGGCCGGGCCAGCCCTTGCTGCGCGCGACCATCTCGTCCAGCAACGCGACCGAGGCCTGATACAGACGAACATGGGCCTCGCGCTCGGGCAGGGCAAGGCGCAGCAGCGCTGTGACGGAATTCAGGCCGGCAAGGGCGCGCCGGTCGCTCATCAGTGCCGCGGCGCGTGCCTGCAGGGGCTCGACGGTAAAGGTGCCAAGATGCTCTTCCAGCCGGGCCCGCCATGTCAGCTGCATCTGGTTTCCTTGCTGCAACAAGGGCGCAAGGCGGCGCGAGGCCCCTCCTCTGACCACCCCGGCATGACGGCCGTGCTGTTCGGAAAACACCTCGATAATGGCGGATGATTCGCCATGCCGCCGCATCCCCAACAGAAACCCCTGATCGCGCCATTCCATGCGCGCAGCCTATTCCGAAAGCCCCGGCTGGTCGAGCAGATGCCGCCCGGCGCGGTCTTCGACCTCGATGATCCAGATATCGGGGTCAAAACCCCGTTGCCGCGCGAGGCTGGCATCAACCTGCGCCTCGTCCCCGCTGGCAAGGGTCACCCAGACGCGGCGACCCTCGGCATCATAGCTGCGCTGAAAGGCCTGCGCCTGCCCGTCCAGCGTGTTCAGCTTGACGATCACCGCGCCCGCCGTGGCATCGCCGCGTGCAACCACGAAAGCGGGGATATCTGCAAGCCGAAGGCGGTTGAGATAGGCCTGAACCCAGAATTCGGCGCTCAGACGGGGCATGGCCGGCCTCTAGTTCCCGTCACGGAAATCGAGCCCCATTTCGGAATAGCGCTCGGCCTCTTCCAGCCAGTTCGGGCGCACCTTGACCTGCAGGAACAGATGCACCTTGCGGCCAAGAAATTCGGCGATATCGGCGCGCGAGGCCATCGACACCGCCTTGATGGTTTCGCCCTTCGGCCCAAGGGTGATGCCCTTGTGGCCGTCGCGCGTGACATAGATCACCTGGTCGATGCGCACGGAACCATCCTTGCGCTCTTCCCAGTTTTCGGTCTCGACGGTCAGCTGATAGGGCAGTTCCTGATGCAGGCGCAGCGTCAGCTTTTCACGGGTGATTTCGGCGGCGATCATGCGCAGGGGCAGATCGGCTATCTGATCTTCGGGATACAGCCACACGCCCTGGGGCACCTGTTCGGCCAGCCATTTTCGCAGGTCGTCAACCCCGTGGCCGCGCTCGGCCGAAATCATGAAGGTCGCGGCAAAATCGAAGGCGTCGTTCATCTGCGCAGTCAACGCCAGCAGCTTGTCGGACTTGACCCGGTCGATCTTGTTGATGGCCAGCGCGACCACCTGTTTGGGGGTGACACGCTCGGCAAGGGTTTCGACGATCGCCTTCACACCCTCGGTCATGCCGCGATGGGCCTCGATCATCAGCACAACTGCATCGGCATCCCCGGCCCCGGCCCATGCGGCGTTGACCATGGCGCGATCAAGCCGCCGGCGGGGGCGAAACAGCCCCGGTGTATCGACAAAGATCAGCTGGGCATCGCCTTCGATTGCGACGCCGCGAATACGGGTGCGGGTCGTTTGCACCTTGTGGGTAACGATCGAGATCTTGGCCCCGACCATGCGGTTCAACAGGGTCGATTTCCCGGCGTTCGGTTCCCCTATCAGGGCGATGAAACCGCAGCGTTGTTCAGCCATTTCCGGCCTCCAGATTGCGCAGCAGCTCGGCGGCCGCTGCCTGTTGTGCCTGTCGTTTCGAAGGCGCCTGCGCGGTGGCCTCCTGTCCCGATTCAAGGCGGGCGGTAATGGTGAACACGGGGGCGTGATCGGGCCCCGAACGTCCGATTTCCTGATAGATCGGGGGTTTCTGGCCCCGCGCCTGCGCCCATTCCTGAAGCATCGTCTTGGGGTCGCGGGCATCAATCTTGGCCGTGGTAATGCGATCTTTCCACAGCCGCAGGATCATGTCGCGCGCCACATCAAAGCCGGCATCCAGATAGACGGCGGCAATCACGGCCTCCATCGCGTCACCAAGCAGCGCCAGCTTGCGCCGCCCGCCCGACATCATTTCCGAGCGCCCCAGCTTGAGCGCCGCACCAAGATCAACCTTTTCGGCCATCTCGGCGCAGGTTTCCTTGCGCACAAGCGAATTGTAACGCGGGGCCAGCTGGCCCTCGGTTGCCGCGCGGTCGGCCGCAAGCAGGGCCTCGGCAATCACCAGGCCGAGGATCCGGTCGCCCAGGAATTCAAGCCTCTGGTTGTCGGGCCGCGTGCTGGAGGCCAGTGAGGCATGTGTCAGCGCCTCGATCAACAGTTCGGGACGTCTGAATTCATGCCCGATACGGGCCGAAAAATCCCTGAGTTCCCGTGACAGTTTCACTCGATCGCCTTGAAAAAACGGTCCTTGCGCCAGGTCCAGAAGGCCAGGATAGACCTGCCGGCAGACGAAAAGATCACCCGGTCAGCGCGCCCGACAAGATTTTCGAACGGGACAAAGCCGACGCCACCGATACGTTGGGAAAAGCGGCTGTCTTCGGAATTGTCCCGGTTATCCCCCATGAACATGAACTTGCCTTCGGGAACCGTAAACACCTTGGTGTTGTCGGCCTGACCATTGTCCACAATATTCAGTATATCATGTTCCACGCCATTTGGCAGGGTCTCGCGAAAGCGTTCCTTCTTGCAGATGTCGCCCATGCGCACCGGATCATTGGCGCAGCGCGGAATATTCCCGCCTGGCCCTTGGGGCGCCTTGATTTCCTCGAACACGCCGGCGGGAACAACCTTGACCGGCTTGCCATTGATATACAGAAGCCCGCGTTTCATCTGCACGCGGTCTCCTGGCAGGCCGATAAGGCGTTTGATGAAGTCGACATTGGTTCCCGGCTTCTTGAACACGACCACATCACCGCGCTTTGGCATCTTGCCAAGGATGCGGCCGGAAAACGGACAGGCGGAAAACGGGCATGAATAGCGCGAATAACCATAGGCCATCTTGTTGACGAACAGGAAATCGCCGACCAGCAGCGTGTCTTTCATCGAGCCCGATGGAATCCAGAAAGGCTGATAGAAAAGCGTGCGGATAAGCCCGGCCAGAACCAGCGCCCAGGCAATCGTCTTGATCCATTCAAGAACGCCGCCTTCTTCCTTGGTGTCGTCAGTCATGTTTCCTGCCTGTCATTTGGTTTTCGGGGATTTCATGGTCCCCTGGCGGTGGGAAGTCAAGGCGAGCTGGCACGGGGATGGGCCTCGATCACCACGAAAGCCTGTGCCCAGGGGTGATCGTCGGTCAATGATACGTGAACCTGGGCTTCCATGCCTTCAGGTGTCATCTGGCGCAGACGTTCGGCGGCCCAGCCTGTCAGCTCCATCCGGGGCTGGCCGGTTTGCAGGTTGACCACCCCCATGTCGCGCCAACTGATACCCATGCGCAGCCCCGTTCCCAGCGCCTTGGAACAGGCCTCTTTCGCGGCCCAGCGCTTGGCATATGTGGCGGCGGTCTGTTCGCGGTGATCGGCGGTGGCGCGTTCGATATTGGTGAAGACGCGTTTGCGAAAACGGTCGCCGAAGCGGGCGAGCGTGCGTTCGATGCGCTCGATATTGGCCAGATCGGTGCCCACGCCCAGGATCATGATTTTTGCCCCGCGTTTTCAGGTGACGGCGCAGCCGGGGCTGCGCCGTGCCTCCGGCGGGAGTATTTGCGCAAAGAAGAAGGGGACGGGGCCATCATCTCAGGCCGCACCCTTGCGCGCCTCGATCATCAGGCGGCGCATTTCGTCCATGGCTGCCGGCAAGCCGACAAATATGGCCTCGCCGATCAGGAAATGGCCGATATTGAGTTCACGGATCTGGGGAAGCGCAGCAATCGGCGTGACTGTGTCATAGGTCAGCCCGTGGCCTGCATGGACCTCGAGGCCCAGCGAGTCGGCAAAGGCGGCCATTTCGGTCAACCGCTGCAATTCGGCATCGCGATCGTCGAAACGGCCCTCGGCATGGGCGTCGCAATAGGCGCCGGTGTGCAGTTCGACGACCGGCGCGCCAATGCGGGCGGCCGCCTCGATCTGGGGCTTGTCGGCGGCGATGAAGATCGACACCCGGCAGCCGGCCTCTCGCAACGGCGCGATGAAATGGGCGAGGCGGTTTTCCTCGCGCGCGACCTCGAGCCCGCCTTCGGTGGTGCGTTCCTCGCGCTTTTCGGGCACCAGACAGACAGCGTGTGGCACATGGCGCAGGGCGATCTGCTGCATCTCCGGGGTTGCGGCCATTTCGAGGTTCAGCGGAATCGTCAACCGATCCATCAGGCGCGCGATGTCGTCGTCCGCTATGTGGCGGCGATCCTCGCGCAGATGGGCGGTGACGCCATCGGCACCCGCCTGCTGGGCCAGAAGCGCCGCGCGCACCGGATCGGGATAGGCGCTGCCGCGGGCATTGCGTACGGTGGCGACATGGTCGATGTTCACACCAAGGCGCAGCTTGCCGGGCTGATCTTTCGGATGACGGGTCATGGTGGCCCTTTCGGCTAGGTGATTCCCGCGGTCGAGACTATGCGACTCAGCTGCTGTCGTCAGCCCCCCTCGACGCCTTGGCCCTGCGTTCGTTCCAGCGCGCCATGAGCAGCCCCTTGCGGCGATGCTTGTATGCGGTGATCAGCGGTTTGGACAGCAAATACCCGGCGATGGCAAAGAGCAGTCCCGGCAGGATACCGCCAACCAGATAAGGCAGGAAGACACGCCACCAGAAATCGAGAAGGTGGCTCCAATCCACGGTTTCACTGGTCACAAGCGCCAGAAGGTTGTGGAAAAGATCGCCGCCTGCCTCGCGGATGACGGCAATGACGGTTTCATGAACAACCGGATCGTTGGACTGTCCAAGCATCCAGTGCCCCAATGACATGCTGCCCGCAGCGATGAACGGAAATGTCAGGGGATTGCCGAAAAAGGTTGCCAGAATGGCCGCGACCGCATTGCCCCCGAACAGAAAGGAAAGCGTTGCGGCAAGGACGAAGTGCAGGCCAAAAAGCGGTGTGAAGCTGACGAATATACCAAACGCCACCCCGCGAGCGATCTTGTCGGGCGTGTCAGGCAGGCGCCGGACGCGATGCACCACATAAGCGACCGCGCGCTTCCAGCCCTTGCGTGGCCAGAAGAATTCGAGAATTCTTCGCCCCAATGGCAGCTTGTTACGCCTCTTGAATACCATGGCCCATTTCGATCTCGCGACATTCGCGTCAAACTGCAACTCGGGACTTTCGCCCTTTTTCAGCCCCGCTCGGGCATCTGCCGCCGGCGCGAAACTTCTGCTACATCCGAATCCGCCTCGACGGCAGTCAGGACATTGTGAAGATGTTCGACGTCGCGGACCTGGATGTCCACCATGATACGATAAAAATCAGGTTTCTTGTCCGTGAATTGCATGTCCGAGATATTCGCATTCTGCTCGCCTATCAAGGTGCATATGCGGCCCAGCGTCCCGGCATCATTGGCCACGACGATCTCGATGGTCACGATATGCTCGGGCGCATGTTCGCCATCGCTCCAGCGCAGGTCGATCCAGCGGTCGGGCTGGTCTTCGAATTCCTCCAGTGTGGGGCAGTCGATGGTATGCACCGTGACGCCCTTGCCGCGATAGGTAATGCCGACGATGCGCTCGCCCGGCAGTGGCTGGCAACAGCTCGCCGGTTCGGCGGTCTGGCCTTCGCCCAGGCCGATCATGGCGCTGTCGGCCTCGACGGTTTTCACGCCCTTTTCGCGCAGCAATTCGGGATAAAGCTTGCCGACGACCTCGTGGCCGGAAATTTCGGCATTGCCCAGCATGGCCAGCAGGTCATCGGGGTTGTTAATCCCCATCTGGCGGGCGGCCGTTGCAATGGCCTTGTCGGTCAGTTTCTTGCCCACATGTTCGAAGGCAACCCGCGCCAGTTCGCGCCCCAGCCGGACGGCACCCTCGCGGCGCTCCTGGCGCAGGCTGCGCCGGATTTCCGCACGTGCGCGGCCGGTAACGGCGATATCCATCCAGGTTGCCTGCGGCCGCTGCCCCTCGGCGGTGATGATCTCGACCGACTGGCCGTTGCGCAAGCGCGTCCATAGCGGCACACGCACGCCATCAACCTTGGCACCGACGCAACTGGAACCGATACGCGTGTGAATCGCATAGGCAAAATCGATCGGGGTCGCGCCCCTGGGCAGCTTGATGACCTCGCCCTTGGGGGTAAAGCAGAACACCTGGTCGGAAAACATTTCCAGCTTGAAATGTTCCATGAATTCGTCGTGGTCGTCCTGCTGCACGCGCTCGGTCAGGCCTGCCAGCCATTTGAACGGATCCACGGCAAAGGGGTTTTCGACCCGCTGGCCATCCTTGTAGGACCAATGCGCGGCAACGCCGGTCTCGGCGACCTCGTGCATTTCGCGGGTGCGTATCTGGATTTCGACACGCTTGCCGTCGCGTCCCGACACGGTGGTATGGATGGAACGATAGCCGTTGCTTTTCGGCTGGCTGATGTAATCCTTGAAACGTCCGGGCACGGCGCGCCAACGCTGATGAACCGCCCCCAGCACGCGATAGCAGTCATCAATGTCGCGGGTGATGATGCGAAAGCCATAGATGTCGGAGAGACGGGAAAACCCCTCGTTCTTTTCCTTCATCTTGCGCCAGACAGAATAGGGTTTTTTCTCGCGGCCGAACACGTCGGCCTCGATTCCATGCTTGTCCAGAACCTCGCGGATGTCGTTGGTGATTTTCGGGATCAGGTCGCCCGTCTGCTGGCGCAGTTTCACAAAGCGCCGCATGATCGAGCTGCGCCCCTCGGGGTTCAGGACGTGGAAAGCCAGATCCTCCAGTTCCTCACGCATCCACTGCATACCCATGCGTCCGGCCAGCGGCGCAAAGATGTCCATTGTCTCATGCGCCTTTTGCAGCTGTTTTTCGGGCGGCATGTGGCGAATCGTGCGCATGTTGTGCAAACGGTCGGCCAGCTTGACCAGCAGCACGCGCAGATCCTTGGACATGGCCATCAAGAGCTTGCGGAAATTCTCGGCCTGTCGGGTCCGGGTGGAATGGAGTTCCAGATTGGTCAGCTTGGTCACGCCATCGACAAGCTGGGCGATTTCGTCGCCAAAGCGTTCGGCGACCTCGCCATAGGTCGATTTCGTGTCTTCGATGGTATCATGCAGCAGCGCGGTGACAATGGTGGCATCGTCAAGCTGCTGTTCCGTCAGGATCGCGGCCACTTCCACCGGGTGAGTGAAATAGGGGTCGCCGGAAGAACGGAACTGCCCTTCGTGCATTTCCTTGCCATAGGCATAGGCACGGCGGATCAGGTCACTGTCGGAGTTCGGGTTGTAGTTGCGGACCAGCTCGACCAGATCTTCGACATCGATCATGCCTGCCGCCCCCCGGAAGGGTTGGGCGCCGGTTGCCCGGCGCCAGTTGTAATTTCTGTCCCTGGGCTTACATCAGGGCACGAAGAAGGTTTTCTTCGGACATGTCGTCTTCGGGCTTGTCTTCCTCGGCTTCGCCCATGAGCAGCGCCATCCGGTCTTCTTCCGGCTCGTCCACCTCGATCTGGGTCTGGTTGGACTGGATATAGCTTTCGCGCAGCTCTTCGGCGGTCAGGGTTTCCTCGGCGATTTCGCGCAGGGCGACCACGGGGTTCTTGTCGTTGTCGCGTTCAACCGTCAGCTCGGCACCAGCCGACAGCTGGCGGGCGCGATGGGCTGCAAGCATGACAAGTTCGAAACGATTGGGAACCTTGTCAACGCAATCTTCGACGGTTACTCGGGCCATGGGGCACTCCACTTGGTCGGGGTATCTGAAAGAAAGGGCTTCCTAGGGCGCTTTTCAAGGGATTTCAAGCGAAATCGCCCTTTTTTCATTGATGGAATCACGAAATTTCAGGCGGCTGGCCCAGCATGCGGATATCGTCACGCTCGGCGGCAGGCAGATCGCGCACCATCTCGCGCACTGTCCTGCCCAACAGGGGGTGGCGCCAATCGGGGGCAACATCAAGCAGCGGAACCAGAACAAAGCCCCGTTGATGCATCCGCGGATGCGGCAATAACAGCTGCTCGGGGGTGTGTGATTGCTGTTGCGCGAGCGGCATGTCCATCCAGCTGCGCAAGGTGGTTGGATCCGGCAGAACCATGTTGCCACAGGCCAGAAGATCAAGATCCAGCACCCTGGATTCCCACCGTTTCTGCCTTGTGCGGCCAAAACGCGCCTCGATCGCGTGCAGCGCCGCCAGAAGCTGTTGCGCAGGGCGCGAGGACATCCCGCGAAGTGCTGCATTGACATAGTCGGGGCCAGAGCCGGCGGGGAAAGCAGGCGTTACATACAGCCGGCTGATGACAGGTGATTCGTCGAATTCATCGGCCAGCAACCCAAGCGCGACCGACACTGTTTCTGCCACGCTTCCTGCGGGCGACGGCAGATTTGCCCCCACGGCAACAAGGCATTCTGCGACATCAGGCGCATTATTTGGGGGTTGAAGCATTTTCGTGAAACCTTATCTTCGGGCCATAGTTTCATCAATGTATCAAACCCATTACCACTCACGGCATTGATGAAACATCATTTTGTGAGGGAACCCAAATTATGTTTTACAGAGACGAGCGACTGGCGCTCTTCATCGATGGTTCAAACCTGTATGCCGCCGCCAAGGCGCTTGGTTTCGACATCGATTACAAGCTCTTGCGGGCAGAATTCATGCGTCGCGGCAAACTGCTGCGCGCGTTCTACTATACTGCCCTGCTGGAAAATGACGACTATTCACCCATCCGCCCGCTGGTGGACTGGCTGAATTACAACGGCTTTACCATGGTCACCAAACCCGCCAAGGAATTCACCGATTCCATGGGTCGGCGCAAGGTGAAAGGGAACATGGATATCGAGCTGGCGGTCGATGCGATGGAAATCGCACCGCATGTTGACCATATCGTGATCTTTTCGGGCGATGGCGATTACCGCCCGCTGGTGGAAAGCCTGCAGCGGCAGGGTGTACGGGTTTCGGTGGTCTC
>JAUZRU010000105.1 GCA_030950185.1 Paracoccaceae bacterium
GAGTCTTTACACCGGATATGGGTAGGGGCTTATAATGCACAAGTGCCTGTCAGGAGCAATTGCATAAAATGCCCACGGATAACACGCCAAAAGACACCGATGTTCCTGCCAAGCCCGATATCGAAAAGCTGAACAGGAATATCGCCCGCATCGAAGAACTGACCAAGCGCCTTGTCGGGGCGCTGGCACGCCAGCGCGAAGGCAACCCCTCGCTCGACGGGCCGGGGCAGGATCTGTATGTCAAGGCGGCCGGGGCCTATCTGGCCGAGATGATGACGCATCCGTCCAGGATATTCGAACAGCAGGTCAGCTATTGGGGCAAGTCGCTCAAGCACTGGATCGAGGTTCAGGAAAATCTTGCCCAGGGCAAGATCCTGCCCCCCGACAACACCGCCCCCGACAAGCGGTTTCGCAGCCAAATGTGGCAGGCGCATCCCTGGTTCAACTTCATCAAACAGCAATATCTGATGTCGGCCGAGGCCATCACACAGGCGGTCGACACCCTTGAAGGGCTGGATCCGCGCGAACGCCAGCGGGTCAGTTTCTTTACCCGCCAGATCGTTGACCTGATGTCGCCGGCGAATTTTCTGGCGTCAAACCCGGACGCCCTGCAAAAGGCGCTGGAAACCGACGGGCAGTCGCTGGTGGACGGGCTGGAAAACCTGGTGCGCGATATCGAGGCCCATGACGGCGCCCTGGCGGTGACCCTGTGCGACCCCGATGCATTCGAAGTGGGCCGCAACATCGCCACGACCGAGGGCGCGGTGGTCTACCAGAACCGCCTGTTCCAGCTGATCCAGTATGCGCCGCGCACCGAAAAGGTGCACAAGACACCGCTGATCATCTTTCCGCCCTGGATCAACAAGTACTACATACTTGATCTGCGCCCCGACAACAGCCTGATCCGCTGGATCACGGAACAGGGCTTTACCCTGTTTGTGGTGTCCTGGGTCAACCCCGATGCCAGCCTGCGCGACGCGGGTATCGATGCCTATGTCGAAGAGGGTTTTCTGACAGCGATCGAGCAGGTCAAGGAAATCACCGGTGAGGATCGCGTCAACACCGTGGGCTATTGCATTGCCGGCACGATGCAGTCGGTCATGCTGGCCTATATGGCGCGCAAGGGCGACAGGTCGGTGCGCGCGGCGACCTTTTTTACCGCGCTGGCCGATTTCGAAGACCCCGGCGAGGTAGGTGTCTTTCTGGCTGACGATTTCCTGTCGGGCATCGATGCCGAGGTTGCGCGCCGCGGTTTCCTGCCGGCCTTCTACCTGCAGCGGACATTTTCATATCTGCGCGCCAATGATCTGGTCTATGGCCCGGCGATCCGTTCCTACATGATGGGCGAGGCGCCGCCAGCCTTTGATCTGCTGTACTGGAATGGCGACAGCACCAATTTGGCCGAGGCCATGGCCAAGGAATATCTGCACCGCCTGTGCGTGGAAAACGAGCTGTCTCGTGGCTGCTTTACGGTGCTGGGTGAGAACGTGAACCTGCACGACATCAAGACGCCCATCTGTGCCATCGCCTGCGAGACTGACCATATCGCCAAATGGCAAAGTTCGTTTGTCGGGCTGAACAAGTTTGGCGGCGACAAGACATTCATCCTGTCGGAAAGCGGCCATATCGCCGGGATCGTCAACCCGCCCAGCAAGAACAAGTATGGCCACTATACCAATGACACGCGCATGAAAGACCCGGACAGCTGGAAGGCGGAGGCGAGTTTTCATCACGGTTCGTGGTGGCCGCGCTGGAAGACATGGCTTGCACGGCGTTCGGGCAAGATGGTTCCGGCGCGCATTCCCGGCGATTCGGGGCGCAAGATCATCGAGGCGGCGCCGGGTTCCTATGTCAGGCGCAAGGCACCCGACTGATTTTGCACGAAAACCCAGAAAAATGCCGCAGCGCAGCAATTTCCCCTTGAAATGCCGCGGTGCAGCAACTATCTTTGTTGCAGATGAAAGAAACCCCTGTCTTTGGAGCCCGAAAAATGGCCAAGAAAACCTACGAAAACCCGTTCGCCAAGATGTTTAAAACCATGCCTGTTGACATGGACATCTTCAACACCGCATTCCGCAACACTGCCGAGCTGGGCGAAAAATTCTCGCGTCTCGCCGTAGAGGCCGCGGAACGGAACATCGAAATTTCGAACAAATGGACGAAAGAAACCCTTGAAAAACTGGCCGACGTTGCCAAAGTCAAGGAAGAGCCGACCGAATACGCCAAGGCGCTGACCGATTTCGCCTCTGCCTCGGTTGAAACCGCGTCCGAGAATGTTGCCGCACTGGCCGAAGTCGCCAAGAAGGTTCAGATGGATACCGTCGAACTGATCATGGCTGCCGGCAAGGAAGCGCAGGCTGAGGCCACCGAGGTCGTCAAGAAAGCCACGACCGAGGCAACCAATGCTGTCAAGAAGGCTACGGCGAAAGCCGCCTGAACAGAATTTACATCGCCAATTCCTCCCTGTTGGTGACTGACTGGGGCGGGCTCGAACAGAGCCCGCTCTTTTTTTTTGTCTCTCGCTGCGTTAGCATTGCTGCGGCGCAACGAAAAAGGGGCCCCGGGGATGAGCGAACAACAAAAACCGCTGCTGATAAAACGCTATGCCAGCCGCAGGCTCTACAATACGGAAACGTCCGATTACGTGACGCTTGACGATATTGCGCGGTTCATCCGCGAAGGCCGCGACGTGCAGATCGTGGACCTCAAGACCGGTGACGACCTGACCCGGCAATATCTGTTGCAGATCATCACCGAACATGAATCGCGTGGCGACAATGTCCTGCCCATCAACGTGCTGACGGATCTGGTGCGTTCCTATACCGATACCGCCCAAAGCCTGGTTCCCGATTTTCTGGCGCAAAGCTTTGACATGCTGAAAAAGCAGCAGGCCGAAATCATGGAAGGCTTGCAACAGGTCATGCCCGACCCCATGGCCCCGTTTGGCGGCTTTGAAGGCTGGCAGAAAAAGCAGCAGGAATTCATGTCGGCGATGCTGGGCACCTGGGGCGCGCGCCCCGCGGAAGAGGAAAAAGGCCCCGAGGACAGCGAACTTGACGCGATAAAAAAGCAACTGGCCGAATTGCAGGCCAAGCTCGACAAGCTGTGATCACACATGAGTGATGCGCAGACCCGGATGACGCTGTGGGGAATCGAGATATTCCTTGCCGTGGTCGAAGAGGGGTCTTTTTCAGGGGCCGCGAAAAGGCTGGGGGCAAGTATCTCGGCCGTCAGCCAGCAGATCAGCAATCTTGAAAACACGCTTGGTTCCCGCTTGATCGACCGGGCTGCCCGGCCGGTGGCCCTGACGCCGGCGGGCGGGGTATTCCTGCGGCGCGCCCGCACCATCATATCCGAGGCCGATCAGGCCCATGCCGAACTTTCGCTGCTGGACATTTCCAGCCTGACCCGGCTGCGCCTTGGTGTGATCGAGGATTTCGATGCCGACGTCACCCCGCGATTGTTGTCGGACATGAGTGCCGAGCTCAGGCGCTGCCACTTTGTTCTTGAAACCGGGGCCAGCTATCATCTGGCGGCCATGCTTGAGGCCCGTGCGCTTGATGTGATCGTGGCGGCGGATCTGGATCTGTCGGCCGAGTGGATGGAGGTTCATCCCCTGTTGTCCGACCCGTTCATGGTGGCTGCCCCAAAGGGGGCCATTTCGCCTGGGGGCGATGTGCTGGCGCAGCTGTTGGAGCTGCCCTTTATCCGCTATTCGGGGCGCCAGATGATGGGCCGTCAGATCGAGGCGCATCTGGGCAAGCTGGGCCTGTCGATTCCAGAGAGGTTCGAACTGGATTCCTATCACGCCATCATGGCCATGGTGGCATCGGGCGCCGGCTGGACGATCACCACCCCGCTGGGCCACATGCGCGCCCACCGATTTCGTGACGAGGTTGCTGTCATGCGCCTGCCGTTCGAGCCCCTTTCACGCCGTATCTCGCTGTTTGCCCGTCGCGAGGTCATGGGCGAGATGCCCACCAACATAGCGGGGCGTCTGAGGCCCTTGTTGCAGGATATGGTCGTGATGCCGCTGACCAATGAAATGCCCTGGCTGAAAGGGGCGCTGGCGGTTCTTTAGGCGCCCTTCACCTCGGCGACCGAGGACAGGACGCCGTCGATGATGATATCCAGCTCGGGTTTGCGCAGCCTTGCCGGCAGGCGCATGTCGCAGGCCTTCATCAGCATGGCGCGGGTTTTCGGCAGGTTGGGGATGTTGCCGATGAACTGCCAGTTCCAGAAGGCGCGCGCGTTGTCCTGGTGCAGGCCAAAGACCGAAATCGGTGTGCCTTTGGCCGCAGATAGGGCCATCAGGCGGCGCGCCTCGTCGGCCGTGAAATCGACAAGGTTGAACTGAATCGAATCCGGCGCGCGTTCCTCGCGGGGCAGGGGGGCAGGCACCTCGATATGGGGCGAGGCGCGCAGCGAAGCGGCAACATAATCGTGATTGGCGCGCCCGTCGCGCACGCGGCGGGGAATTTCGGCAAGCTGGGGCCGGATGATTGCCGCCGAAAGGTTGTTCATGCGCAGGTTATACAGGGGCAAGGCGTTCTGATACTTGGCAAAGGCGTTAGAGGGCAGGCGGTGCTTGCGCCAGTTGTGTTCATAGGCGCCTGACATGATGACCGCGCGTGCGATCACGTCTTCGTCGTCGGTGATCAGTATGCCCCCCTCGCCCCCGTTTACCAGCTTGTAGGACTGGAAGGAAAAGCACCCGACCTTGCCGATGGTGCCGATGTTGCACCCGTTCCAGGTTGTGCCCAGTGAATGCGCCGCGTCTTCGACGACCGGCACGCCGCGGGCCTCGCACAGCGCCATGATTGCATCCATGTCGGATGTGTGTCCGCGCATATGCGAGATGACGACCGCCGCCACGTGGTCGGTCAGCTTGGCGGCGAAATCCTCCATGTCGATGCGGTAATTGTCGCCAACCTCGACAAGGATCGGCTGCGCGCCAGCATGGACTACGGCCGAAGGGACGGCGGCAAAGGTAAAGGCAGGGATAAGAACCTTGTCGCCGGGCTTGATACCCAGAGAACGCAGCGACAAAAAGATCGCGGATGAACATGAATTCAGCGCCAGCGCGTATCGTGCGCCGATGAATTCGGCGAATTCCTCTTCCAGCCGCACGACCGGCGAGGGGTCATCTTCCGGCGCGGTGTATCGAAACAGATCACCCGATGACAAGAGGCGCTCGACCTCTTGCAGGGCCTGGGCGGGGATCGGCTCGGCATCATAGACCGAGGTGGACAGCTTGTTCATGTTCAGTAAATCCGAAGAGTGCTTTCAGGTTTACTGTAAGGTCGGCGCCGCCCGGAATCCACCGTTTTTCATGCCTGAAAGGGCTGTTGCGCTATTGTGTGACCAGAATCGCGCGGAAATCGTTCACATTGGTCAGGGTCGGGCCGGTGATGATCTGGTCATTCAGGCGTGCAAAGAAACCGTGCCCATCATGGCGTTCCAGGGCGTGTTCCAGCGGATAGCCGGCTGCCCGCGCGCGTGCAATCGTATCGGGGGTGACGATGGCGCCGGCCACCTCGGCCCCGCCGTCGATGCCGTCGGTGTCGCAGGCCAGTGCGCAGATGCCGCGCGCGCCGTCCAATTCCTGGGCCAGCCCCATGAGGAATTCGACATTGCGCCCACCGGTGCCGCTGGCCCCTTGCGGCAGCGTGACCGTGGTTTCCCCGCCGGACAGCAGAACACAGGGCGCGCGCCCGCAACGGGCCAGCGCATCGCGGGCCATCTGCCGGCCCAGCTTGCGGGCCTCGCCCTCGAGCGCGTCGCCCAGGATGATCGGGGTGATGCCCTGCGCGCGCGCCTGTTCGGCGGCGGCGTGCAGCGACATCATGGGTGCGGCGATGATCCGGTTTTCGGTTGTGACAAGGCGCGGGTCATCGGGAAAAGGGGTCTCGTTGGCAGGGTTGGCCAGGGCGCGGGAAACTGCCGGGGGCAGGGCGCCGGGCAGGGCGTCCAGAACGGCGCGGGCCTGTTCCAGCGTGGTTTCGTCGCCCACGGTGGGGCCCGATGCGATGGTGCCCGGATCATCCCCCGGGACATCGGAAATCATCAGCACCAGCACCGGGGCAGGCCAGGCGGTGGCGGCAAGACGGCCGCCCTTGATGGCCGACAGGTGCTTGCGCAGCAGGTTCATCCGGTCGATCGGCAGGCCCGAGGCCAGCAGCGCGGCGTTGACCGCCTGCTTGTCGGCAAGGCCGAGCCCCGGCGCGGGCAGGGTCAGCAGCGAAGACCCCCCGCCCGAGATCAGCGCAACCAGCAGATCGTCGGGGCCAAGGCCGCGGGCGATGTCCATGATGCGCGCGGTGGCGGCGACACCGGCGGTATCGGGCACCGGATGGGCGGCCTCGATGATCTCGATCTCGTCGCAGGCAACGGCATGGCCGTATCGGGTGATGACCAGCCCCTCGCATCGGCCGGGGTAATGTTGTTCGAAGGCGCGCGCCATCGCGGCCGAGGCCTTGCCCGCCCCCACCACCACGCAGCGTCCGGCAGGTGGTTCGGGGATGTGTTGCGGGATCGCGCGCGTGGGGCTGGCCGCGGCGACAGCCACATCGAACAGTTCGCGCAAAAAGGCGCGCTCGGCATCGAACCCGTCAGACATTGACCAGCAGATGTTCGCGTTCCCACGGGCTGATGACCTGAAAGAACTCGTCCTGCTCGGCCCATTTTACGGCGGCATAGACATCGCAGAATTCGGGGCTGAGAACCTCGGCCAGGGCCTTTGATTCTTCGAATGCCAGCAGCGCCTCGCGCAGGCTGCGGGGAAGCTCGTCCTCGGTTGCATAGGCGCTGCCGGTCATCTGGGCGCGGGGCTCGGCCCCTTCGGTCAGGCCCAGAAACCCGCAGGCCAGGCTGGCGGCGATGCCCAGATAGGGGTTGCAGTCCATCCCGGCCAGGCGGTTTTCGATGCGCGTGGCCGCGGGCGGGGCGATGGGCACGCGCAGCCCCGTCGTGCGGTTGTCGCGCCCCCATTCAAGGTTAACGGGCGCCGAATGGTCGGGCACGTAACGCCGGTAGGAATTCACATAGGGCGCGATGATCGCGATGGCCGAGGGCAGGTGCGTTTGCAGCCCGGCAATGAAATGCCGGAAGGCCGAGGATTCGCGCCCCCTGTCGTCGGAAAAGATGTTGCCGCCGGTTTCGATATCGACGATCGAGTGGTGGATATGCATGGCCGAGCCGGGCTGATCCTGCATCGGTTTGGCCATGAAGGTGGCATAGCATTTGTGGCGCAGCGCCGCCTCGCGGATCAGGCGTTTGAAATAGAACACCTGGTCGGCCAGCCGCACCGGGTCGCCATGGGGGAGGTTGATCTCGATCTGCCCGGCGCCGCCCTCGTGGATGATGGTGTCGATCTCGAATCCCATCGCCTCGGCGAAATCATAGATGTCGTCGATGATCGGGCCGTATTCATCGACCGCGCTCATCGAATAGCCCTGGCTGGCGGCCACGCGCCGGCCCGAGCGCCCAAAGGGTGGCTCGATCGGGCGCGAGGGGTCGGTATTGGGGGCAACGATGTAGAATTCCAGCTCTGGCGCGACGACGGGTTTCCAGCCCTTTTCGGCATAAAACGAAACCACCCGTTTCAGCACGTTGCGCGGGGCGAATGGCACGGGGTTGCCGTTCTGGTCGTCGATATTGTGGATGATCTGGATGGTCGGATCCGGCGCCCAGGGGGCGGCAACGGCGGTGTCGAAATCGGGCGTCAGCACCATGTCGGGGTCGGTATAGCGGTTTTCGCCGCCGAAATCGGCCCAGCCGCCGGTGATCGTCTGGTAAAAGATCGAATCCGGCAGATACATCTGTTTCGAACGCGCGAATTTCGCCGCCGGCATGGCCTTGCCGCGCGAAATGCCGGGGATGTCGGCGATGATGCATTCGACCTCTTCCACCCGGCGGCCGTTGATATATTCCTGCGCTGGCGCGGGCAGTCTTTCGATCCAGCTGTCTGATTTTCCGGTCATGTCAGTTATTGCCCCCCCTTGGGCGCGGTCCGGGAATGGGCCTGTTTGAAAAATTCAGCGATCTGGTCTGCAACCCGGTCGGCCTGCAAGGGTTGATCCTTGCGGGCCAGCGCCTGTTGCAGCAGATCGTCGGGCACCACCCCCTTGCCGCGGGTGCGGATCAGCCCGGCCACGAATTCGGGGCTGAATTCCGGATGCGGCTGATAACTTAGGGCGCTTGGCTTGGCCTTGTCGCCATAGGCCAGCGCGGCAAACGCACAATGCGGGCTGGTGCCGATGACATGGGCATCGGGCGGCAGTTTGGTCACCTGATCCTGATGCCAGGCGTTCAGCACGAGATGGCCGATCTCGCCATCATATTCGGTCGCCCCGACCGCCCAGCCGCCCGGAAATTTCTCGACCTTGCCACCCAGCGCCTTTGCCAGGATCTGGTGGCCAAAGCAGATGCCCACGATGGGCACGCCGGCGCCATAGGCCTTGCGCAGGAATTCCTCGAGCCGCGGGATCCAGGGCAGATCCTCATAGGCGCCATGGCGCGAGCCGGTTATCAGCCAGCCATCCGCATCATGCACGCTTTCTGGAAACACGCCATCAACCACCGGCCAGGTCTGAAATTCAAAACCGTGGCCGGCCAGAAGGCGCGCAAACATTTCCGGGTAGTCCCCGAAATCGGCAGCCAGCGCATCGGGCGCGTGGCCGGTTTGCAGTATTCCGATTTTCATCGATCACCTGTTCGTGGATTTGATCAAATTGCTAGCAGACTGTCATTCGCAGGTCCAGAGCGGGGCGTCAAAGCGCCCGCATCAATGTGGAAAACTCCAGCGCCTCGTCGGCATCTTTCAGGCGGGCCATTTCCTGACGCTTGCACAGCACCATGTTGCGGATCAGTTCCTGCGGGAAAAGTTGGGCAATCAGGGGATCGGTTTCGAATCGCGCGATGGCCCCTTCCCAGGTGGAGGGCAGCTGCGGGGCGCTGGCCTGATAGGCGTTGCCCGTGATCGGCGGGGGGGGCGTCATCCTTTCTTCGATCCCGGTCAGGGCAGCACCCAGGATGGCGGCCAGCATCAGATGGGGATTGGCATCACCCCCGGCAACGCGGTGTTCGATGCGTCGCGCAACCGGGCTGCCGCCGGGGATGCGGATGGCGGCGGTGCGGTTTTCATACCCCCAGGCGGCGGCGGTGGGGGCGTGGCTGTCAGGTGTCAGGCGGCGATAGCTGTTGCCATGGGGCGCAAAGATCAGCGCACAGGCAGGCATGGCGGCCAGCAACCCGGCGACCGCATGGCGCAGCGCGTCCGCACCCCGGTCGCTGCCATCGTCAAAGATGTTTTCCCAGGCCTCGTCCAGAACCGAAAAATGCACATGCATCCCGTTGCCCGGCTGATCGACATAGGGTTTGGCCATGAAGCTGGCTTGCATCCCGTGCTTGCGGGCGATCCCCTTGACCGCCATGCGGAACAGCACTGCGTCATCCGCCGCCTTGAGCGCGTCATCCACATGCAGAAGGTTGATCTCGAACTGCCCCGGCCCAGCCTCGGAAATGGCGGCATCGGCGGGAATGTCCATTTCCGCGCAGGCGGCATAAAGATCGGTAAAAAAGGCGTCGAATTCGTCAAGCCCCGCCAGCGACAGCACATCAAGCGCCGCAAGCGGCTGGCCTGTGGCCGGCGATCGCGGCGGTGTGGGCAGGGCCGCGCTGCCGTCAAGCAGGTAGAATTCCATCTCGGTGGCAACCACCGGCGTCAGCCCGCGGGCACGATAGCGGTCAAGCACTGCCTTCAGCGCATGGCGCGCGTCACCCTGAAACGGCGTGCCGTCATCGTTGAACATCCACAGCGGCAACAGGGCCGAGGGCGTGTCAAACCAGCCGAGGGGAACAAAGCCGCGCTCGGTCGGGCGCAGGGTGCCGTCGGCGTCGCCTGTATCAAACACCAGCGGGCTGTCATGGATGTCGGCTCCCCATATATCGACATTCAGTGCCGAAAGCGGCATGCGCAACCCGCCCGAAAAGGCCTTTGAGGCATGGGATGCAGGCACCCGCTTGCCGCGCGCGATGCCGTTCAGGTCAAAGGCGGCCAGCCGCACTGCCGCAATATCGGGCCGGGCCTCCAGCCATTGCAGATCGTTTTTTCCCATGTGATGCCTCGCAGTCTTGCGTCTGGAGTGTACTTTTTCCTGCCTGCCCGCAAACGTCAATCGTTGCATTCGCAATAAACTTGGTCGAAGGTGTCTGTGGTTCGCTGCGGCGCGATTGAAATTTGCGTCGGTCTGCGTTACGGCAGAAACAAGAGATAAATAAGTAGAGGAATACCGAAATGACGACAACCCCTGCGCTCAAGCCCAAGGATGCCCCGGATCTGTCCTCGTTCAACTGGGAAGATCCGTTCCTTCTGGAAACCCAGCTCGAGGAAGACGAGCGCATGATCAGGGATTCCGCGCGCAGCTTTGCGCAGGAAAAGCTGCAGCCGCGCATCATCGAGGCCTATCGCGAGGAAAAGGCCGACCCCGGCATCTTTCGCGAAATGGGCGAGATGGGCCTGCTCGGCACCACCATCCCCGAGGAATATGGCGGGCTCGGCGCGGGCTATGTGTCCTACGGGCTGGTTGCGCGCGAGATCGAACGCGTGGACAGCGGCTATCGCTCGATGATGAGCGTGCAGTCCTCGCTGGTGATGTATCCGATCTATGCCTATGGCAGCGAGGAACAGCGTCGCAAATACCTGCCGAAACTGGCCTCGGGCGAATGGATCGGCTGTTTCGGCCTGACCGAACCCGACGCCGGATCGGACCCCGGCAGCATGCAGACGCGGGCCGAAAAGGTACAGGGCGGATATGTGCTGCGCGGCAACAAGATGTGGATCTCGAACAGCCCCATTGCCGACGTGTTCGTCGTCTGGGCAAAATCCGAGGCCCATGGCGGCAAGATCCGCGGATTCATCCTGGAAAAGGGAATGAAGGGGCTGTCCACGCCAAAGATCAAGGGCAAGCTGTCCTTGCGCGCATCCATCACCGGCGAGATCGTGATGGACGGCGTCGAGGTGGGCGAAGACGCGCTGCTGCCCAATGTCGAGGGGCTCAAGGGGCCATTCGGATGCCTGAACCGGGCCCGCTATGGCATTGCCTGGGGGGTAATGGGCGCGGCCGAATTCTGTTGGCACGCGGCGCGCCGCTACGGGCTGGATCGCAAGCAGTTCGGCAAGCCGCTGGCCGGTATGCAGCTGTATCAAAAGAAATTGGCCGACATGCAGACCGAAATCACCCTTGGCCTGCAGGCGGCGCTGCGGGTCGGGCGCCTGATGGACCAGGCAAGTGCCGCCCCGCAAATGATTTCACTGATCAAGCGCAACAATGTGGGCAAGGCGCTGGATATCGCGCGCATGAGCCGCGACATGCATGGCGGTAACGGCATTTCCGAAGAATTCCAGGTTATGCGCCACATGTGCAACCTGGAAACCGTCAACACCTATGAAGGCGCCCATGACGTGCATGCACTGATCCTGGGCCGCGCTCAGACAGGCATTCAGGCGTTTTTCTGAAACGGCTTCTTCTTTGTGACAATACTCTCGGGGGTGCGGGGGCAGACAGCCCCCGCTGGCGCAACCGGAAAATGCGGGTGCCTCCGGCGGGAGTATTGGCGCAAAGAAGAAACCCTGTGCTCAGTTCGGCAGGCGCGCCTGGACACGCTGGCGGGCGAGGGCGCTGTCGCGGTCGTTCACGCCCAGCAGGCTGACGACCAGGCGCATGAGGCCGTTTTCCTCGGCATCGCGGCGGCCATCGGCAAGTGCGACCTGCCACAATGCCTCGACCACCTGGGCACGGTCGTCATAGGGCACCGAATCCTTGATCGCGCGGGTAAAGCGCACCGTGTCGGGGGCCTGTGATTCGACCTCTTCGGCCTGCGTGCGCAGCTCTTCGGCGGCGTCATGGTCCAGGCCGTAGCGTTCCATCAGGATGCGGGTGATTTCGGCGGCCTCGGTCAGGTCATACTGGTTGTCGGCGCGCGCCAGCCGCACCATCAGCGCCGACAGCGCGAGGCGTGCGTCGATCTCGTTCAGGGGCTGGGGAAGGGGCGCCATGAGGCGTTTGAGCAGGTCGAGCATGTCAGCCGTCCCACCCCTCGACAATGGCAAGATTGGCCCGCGAACAGTGCAGACGCAGCCGCAGGGCCTGTTGATATTCGGGCGAATTGTAGCAGGCCAGCGCGGTTTCGTAATCCTTGAATTCCAGCACCACGATGCGGGACCGCACTTCGCCCTCGACCACGGTCGATTTTCCGCCGCGCACCAGAAAGCGAGCGCCGTATTTTTCAAAGGCGACCGCATTGGCGGCGACATATTTCGCATAGTCCTCGGGGCTGTCCACATCGACATTGGCAACCCAGTATCCCTTGGGCATGTCGTCCTCCTGCGTCGGTCATGTCGCGAATCGTTCTATGCCCCGTGAAGGGGGAATTCAAACGAAACAATCGTGATCGGGGCTGGCTCAGACCAGGCGTGACTGTTCGACTGCCGCGCGGATGAAATCGGCAAAGAGCGGGTGTGGCGCGAAGGGTTTGGATTTCAGCTCGGGGTGGAACTGCACGCCGATATACCAGGGATGATCGGTCAGCTCGACAATTTCGGGCAGCTTGCCGTCAGGCGACATGCCGGAGAAGATCAGCCCCTGTTTTTCCAGCGGTTCGCGATAACCGAGATCCACCTCATAGCGGTGGCGGTGGCGTTCGGAAATCTGTGTGGTGCCATAGATGGCGGCGACCTTGCTGCCCTCTTTCAGGATGGCGTCATAGGCGCCCAGGCGCATGGTGCCGCCCTTGTCGTCGTCGGCCTCGCGCTGGATGGTTCGGTTGCCCTCGACCCATTCCTTGAGGTGATAGACCACGGGGGTAAAGCGTTTCTTGCCGGCCTCGTGATCGAATTCCTCGCTGCCAGCGTCAACCACCTTGGCCAGGTTGCGCGCGGCCTCGATCACCGCCATCTGCATGCCAAGACAGATGCCGAAATAGGGGACACGGTGTTCGCGGGCGAACTGGGCGGCACGGATCTTGCCCTCGGTGCCGCGTTCGCCAAATCCACCGGGGACAAGGATTGCGTCGAATTTTTCCAGATGCGGGGCGGGGTCTTCGCGCTCAAAGATTTCGCTGTCGATCCACTCGGCCTTGACGCGCACGCGGTTGTGCATGCCGCCATGGGTCAGGGCCTCGGCGATGGATTTGTAGGCATCTTCCAGCTGGGTGTATTTGCCGACGATGGCCACGCGGACCTCGCCCTCGGGGTTGTAGACGCGGTCGGCCACGTCTTCCCATTTTTCCAGCTTGGGCTGGGGGGCGGGGGTGATGCCGAAGGCGTCAAGCACGGCGCGGTCAAGCCCCACCTGATGATAGACAAGCGGCGCCTCGTAAATGGATTTCAGATCCAGCGCCGGGATAACGGCCTCGGGGCGGACATTGCAGAACAGGGCCAGCTTGGCGCGTTCCTTTTCGGGGATGGGGCGTTCGGATCGGCACAGCAGGATGTCGGGCGCCAGCCCGATCGAGCGCAGTTCCTTGACCGAATGCTGGGTCGGTTTCGTTTTCAGCTCGCCGGATGCCTTGAGATAGGGCAGTAGCGTCAGATGCACAAAGATGCACTGGCCGCGGGGCTTTTCCTGGGCGAACTGGCGGATGGCCTCGAAAAAGGGCAGGCCCTCGATGTCGCCCACGGTGCCGCCGATTTCGCACAGCATGAAATCGGTCTCGTCGGCGCCGATGTCGATCCATTCCTTGATCTCGTTGGTGACATGCGGAATGACCTGGATCGTCTTGCCCAGATAGTCGCCCCGGCGTTCCTTTTCCAGCACGTTGGAATAGATGCGGCCCGAGCTGACGCTGTCGGTCCGGCGGGCGGCAACGCCGGTAAAGCGTTCGTAATGTCCGAGATCGAGATCGGTTTCCGCGCCATCATCGGTGACGAAGACCTCGCCATGCTCGAACGGGCTCATCGTGCCGGGATCGACGTTCAGATAGGGGTCGAGCTTGCGCAGCCTGACCGAGAATCCGCGTGCCTGCAGCAGCGCGCCAAGCGCGGCCGAGGCCAACCCTTTTCCAAGGCTGGAAACCACGCCACCGGTAATGAAAATGAAACGCGCCATCGGTCGCGGAAACCCCCGTGAAATCAGTCGTTTATGGGAAAATCCCGTGTGATTTACCCATCCATCACGGGATTAAAGATATACTGTATTCGCCTTTGATTGGCAAGCGTCAGGCCGCAATATCCTGTGGAAAACCCGAGGTTTTCCGCAAGGGATTGTGTTAACTGCCTTATTGCGTCGGTTTGGGCGGCAATGCCGGGGCGTCTGTGGTGCTGGGGGGCAGAAGATTGCCCTTGGGTGCCACGGGTGCCGGAGCGGTGGGCGCTGCAGGTTCGGGTGTGCCCAGACGCTTGATGACCGAGTCGCCGGCCGCATCGCGTGCCGCAAGGACGGTCAGCGCGATGGAGGTCGCGATAAAGCCCACGGCAAAGATCCATGTCAGCGTGACCAGCGCATTGGCGGCAGACCGGCCGGTAACAACACCACCGCCGCCACCGATGCCAAGGCCGCCCCCTTCGGAACGTTGCAGCAGAACCACGCCGATCAGGCAGATTGCCAGTATCAGATGAATGACCAGAATGATGTTTGCCATGTGGTGCGTCCCCGGTGGCCGGAATTTGGTGATGGCGCTGTCTAATTCATGCAGCGCGCCTTGTCGATGGTGTATTTATGCGCGCGCAAAGGGTTGCGCAAGGGATCAGTCGTCGTCATTGCCCATGTCGAACTGGCCTGACAGAAAGCGTCGCACATGGCTCCACGACAGGCCGATCCCCAGGACGAAGGAAAGCCCCAGGATTGCCACCCAGATCTTGAGGTCGGGGCTGCCAAGGCTGACAAAACCCTGATCGATGAGAACCCAAACTGCTGAGGCCGTGATTGCCGCGACAAGGCCCATGCCGAACAGGCCGATCGATCGCAGCGTCGCCCTGAGATAGATGACATAGCCGGTCGTCAACAGCAGTGCAAACAGCACGAACTGCGCCGTATAAACCATGTAGTTCTCGCTGGCCCAGACCAGAAAGTTCCAGCGGGTCGGATTGTATGTTACTGCCAGCAGGATGAATGCCAGTGCCCATCTGATCAGAAAACCGTTCATTTTTCTTGCCTGAATTAGCGATGTTTTCGCGATCTTACTGTCAGACCCCCCATGATCTGTCCAGCCCCGCGACGATTTTGGTATTTCGCCGGCGCCCGTCCACGGCTATAGGAGGCAGGTATTTCCGCGTCCGACAGGAGGAACTTTCGGAACATGGCCAATGTTGTCGTTGTCGGCGCCCAGTGGGGTGACGAGGGAAAAGGCAAGATCGTCGACTGGTTGTCCGAGCGCGCCGATGTGATCGTGCGCTTTCAGGGCGGGCACAATGCCGGCCATACGCTGGTGATTGATGGCGAGGTTTACAAGCTCAGCATCCTGCCTTCGGGCATCGTGCGTGGCGGCAAGCTGTCGGTGATCGGCAACGGCGTGGTGCTGGACCCATGGCATCTGGTAGGCGAGATCGCCAAGCTGCAATCGCAGGGCGTCGCCATTTCGCCCGACAACCTCATGATCGCCGAAAATGCCCCTCTGATCCTGCCCCTGCATGGAGAGCTGGACCGTGCCCGCGAGGCGCAGAACACCACCGCACGCATCGGCACCACCGGGCGCGGCATCGGCCCGGCCTATGAAGACAAGGTCGGCCGTCGCGCAATACGGGTGGCTGATCTGGCCGATCCGGCGACATTGGAAACACGGGTCGCGCGGGCGCTTGTGCATCACGATGCGCTGCGCCGCGGGCTGGGGCTGCCTGCGATCGACCGCGCGGCATTGCTGGCACAGCTGAATGACATCGCGCCGAAAATCCTGCCCTATGCTGCACCAGTCTGGAAGGTTCTGAACGAAAAGCGGAAATCCGGCCGACGGATCCTGTTCGAGGGGGCTCAGGGCGCCTTGCTTGATATCGATTTCGGAACCTATCCGTTTGTCACCTCGTCCAACGTGATCGCGGGGCAGGCCGCCACCGGCAGCGGCATCGGCCCCGGTTCGATCGATTTCGTGCTGGGGATCGTCAAGGCCTATACCACCCGCGTAGGCGAAGGCCCGTTCCCGGCCGAGCTGCATGACGAGAACGGCCAGCGGCTGGGCGAGCGGGGCCATGAATTCGGTACCGTTACCGGCCGGCAGCGCCGCTGCGGCTGGTTCGATGCGGTTCTGGTGCGCCAGACCTGCGCCACCAGCGGCGTCAACGGCATTGCGCTGACCAAGCTGGACGTGCTGGACGGGTTTGACGAGCTCAAGATCTGTGTCGGCTATGATCTGGATGGCGAGCGCCTTGACCACCTGCCCACCGCGGCCGATCAGCAGGCCCGCTGCACACCGATCTGGGAAACCATGCCGGGATGGAGCGAATCCACCGAGGGCGCGCGCTCTTGGGCCGATCTGCCGGCCGAGGCGATCAAATATGTGCGCCGCATCGAAGAACTGATCGACTGCCCGGTCGCCCTGCTTTCCACCAGCCCGGAGCGGGAGGACACAATTCTTGTGACCGACCCGTTTGCCGACTGATGGCACTGTCCTACAAGGCACGCAGGCGCTGGTCGCTGGTGATCCTGCTGATCGGCTTGCCCGCCTATATCGTGGCGGCCGTGACCGTGGTTGATCTGTTCGATCGCCCGTCGTTTTTCGTAGAGCTGATCATCTATGTGGCGCTCGGCTTTCTCTGGGCGCTGCCGTTCAGGTTCGTGTTTCGCGGCATTGGCCAGCCGGACCCCGATCAGGCGCCCCAACAGAATGCCGCCGGTCGGAATCAAACGGAAGAGCCACCCGAAAACGAATAGCCCTTCCGCTTTTTCCCTGGAGGGGAAAAATCAGTCGTTGTAGCGCGAGGCAATCGAAAAGCGCGACGCTTTCGAGATGCCGAACTGGCCGTCCTGCACCCGCAGGATCTTGCCTTCGCGCAGCAGCTTGCCAAAGGCGCGCAGGCCCGCCTCTTTCGAATAGGCGTCACCGTGGTTCAGCTTGGCAACCTTGGCCATCACCTGAGCGCGCGAGAAACGTTCCTTCTTTTCGATGATGGCGGTATAGGCAGCCGCGGCTTCCAGCAGGTCAGGCAGGTCGAAGGCGCCGATGCGTTCGGCAAAATCGGCAAAGCTTGTTGCCTCTCTGAAGGCATCGGCGGGAATGCCCTGGATTTCACCATCATCATCGGGTTCGACCCGCATGTCGCTTTTGAGCGCAAGGTTGCCATTTGTTTCCGCAACCTCATGCTGGGGGTCATGGGTGTGATCTTCGGCGCCATTGTCCAGCGTGTCGATACGCTGTTCCGATACCAGAATCAGCGGTGGTTGTGACGTTTCAGGCGCCGTGCCGCTGCCGTTTGCCACGCCACCACCAGCGCTCTGGATGGTTTCGGGCTGCGTGCGGCGCAGATCTTCGCGGTATTCATCCAGATCGGTGGCGCCATTATCCGTGCCGGTTTTCCCAGAGATCATGCGCTCGGCCTCGGTTGCCGCAACTGCGGCCTTGAGCTGGTCAAGAGCGCTCATGCGGCGGCGTTGCTCGGGGTGGTCCATCTTCGAGCCGGTTTCCTGTAGCAGCCGGTCAAGCTCGCGCTCTTCGCTGTCGGGGCTTGATGCCAGCATGGTCTTGACGCGCGCGCGGCGGGCCTCTTCGGCGCTCAGCTCGGCGTTGAGGATGTCCTCGGGTTCGAGTTCCTTTTCGGCGGTAGCGGCAAGTTCGGCCGGTTCCGGTTCTGCCGGGGTGTCCACATGCGTTTCGGCGATGGCGACAACATCTTCCTGTGCCGGCGCTTCCTCGGATGGTGCGGGGGCAAAGATGCTGTCAACCTCTTCAGGTTGTTGTTCCGAGGCGTCCGCCTGCGGGGATTCGGGTTCCTCGGCGGTGGTTTCGGCGGGTTCAGCTGGCGCGGCCAGATCGGCGACACCTTCGGGCATCGCGTCTTCTGTGTCTTCGGCTTCCTGTTCCGCGTGGCGGATATTGCGGCGAATCGCTGCAAGCGCCTCGGCGACGGCACGCTGGGTGTCGGTCATGTGCTGGGTGCTGGCAGTGGCTGCAGCAGCGGCATCTACTGCGCGCTCGATCTCGGCCTGCTCATCAGCGGCCTCGGCTGGCACATCCGCTGTGGTTGCGGTTTCTTCCTGGGCTGCGGCGGGCTCTTCTTCGCGGATGGCGGATTCTTGCACCTGTTCGGCCGACTCTGCCGCGAGATCCTTTGGCGCGGTGCGCTGACCCCGGCGGATACTGTGGAAAAAGGCCAGGTTCGACGGTGCTGTTTCAGTTGTCTCGGGCTGTTCCGGGCTTGCCTCGGCGACAGCTTCATCCGCTGTTTCGGCTTCAGCGGTTGCCTCGGTTGCCTCGATGTCCGAGGCTTCCTCGGCCAGAGCGCCGTCTTCGCGCGCTTCGATCTGTTCTTCGTCGCTTGCTTCGGCGGGCTCGTCTTGCTCGGGCGCCGGCTGTTCCGTCAGGCCTTCGATGGTTGCGGTGGTTTCCTCGGGAAGCTGCGCCTCGGCTGGGGCGGTGGTGTCTTCCTCGTTCCAGAACGGATCGTCAGACAGATTTGCCGATGTTTTCGGCGCAGTGTCGGCGGTATCGTCTGCCTGGATGGTGCCCGGCGCGTCCGATTCCCGTGGCTGCTCTTGTTCCTGTTGCAGTTCTTCCGCGACAGCCATGTCTTCTGCGGCCGTTATGTCCGCCATTTCCGGCGCAGCATCACGGTCATCGGAATCCATCTGGGCAATGTCGACAACGGATTCCCCTGCCTCTGCGGCAGGTGCGGGCATGGCCTCGCCTTCGTCATCCGAGGGTTCATCCGCGGTTGGCCGCAGGATCACGCCATCGCTGCCGATCTCGGCTTCGATGCTTACATTGCTGTTTTTCTCGGCAATGCGCTTGATCGCTTCGGGATCGGGCGCCTGGGGCACCGCACCGAAATAACGGTCTTCGGCCGCCAGCTTGCGGAAATACTCTGCCACCATCTGAAGGGTGGTGAAAGGGTCGTCAAACCCTTCGAGTGTGCATGAAAATGTGCCGTAAGTTACGGTCAGGATTTTGTTCGAGATCACCATCAATCACCAACTTTCTCCCCCGACCACAACAGGAAGTTACCACGTGTTCATGGCTTCAACAAAACAAAATCACGGCTTTTATCGCGAAACTGGCAGCAAAAAATTGATCTTTGTTTACGGATTCAGCATCAATATCGGATGAACAAAAAGATTGTTGATGTTGACGGCGGTGTGACCGTGCTGGGCGGGGGGGATGTTGATTCCGCCCAGCTTGCGCGCGCAACGGCCCTTGCGCCCTGTCTTGTCGCCGCCGATGGTGGTGCCCGAACAGCCCTGTCCCAGGGGCGCGTTCCCGAGCTTGTGGTCGGTGACATGGATTCGCTTGGCAAGGCCCGCAGCGATCTTCCGCCTGACCGTATCATTCATCTGGCCGAACAGGAAACCACCGACTTCGAGAAATGCCTCTATTCGGTGGGGGCGGATTTCTATCTTGCCCTGGGGGTGTCGGGCAGCCGGATGGACCACGGGCTTGCCGGGCTGAATGTGCTGGCGCGTCATGCGGACAAGCGGGTTTTCATCATCAGCGGGCAGGATGTGATCTTTCTCGCCCCGCGCGAAATGGCCATGGACCTGCCCCCCGGCACCCGTCTGTCGCTGTTTCCTCTCGGGCCGGTTCACGGGCAGTCCGAGGGGCTGGAATGGCCGATCGAGGGCATTGCGTTCTCGCCGCTTGGGCGCATTGGCACGTCGAACCGATGCACATCGGGCCGGATAAAGCTGTCTTTCGACAAACGGCACATGCTGGTCATTCTGCCGGTTGAACATCTTGCCACAGCGCTGGCGGCAACCGGCGCGGGATAGTGGCCGACCTCAGCAGTTCGGCACGTTGACCGCCAGCCCGCCAAGCGAGGTTTCCTTGTAGCGTTCGCTCATGTCCAGGCCGGTCTGGCGCATGGTTTCGACGCAGGCATCCAGCGGGATCAGGTGTTGCCCGTCGCCGCGCATGGCCAGCGAGGCCGCTGACACTGCCTTGATCGCCCCCAGAGCGTTGCGTTCGATGCAGGGCGCCTGCACCAGCCCGCGGATCGGGTCGCAGGTCATGCCCAGATGGTGTTCAAGGGCGATTTCGGCCGCGTTTTCCACCTGCCGCGGGCTGCCGCCCAGCACCTGACACAGCCCGGCTGCGGCCATCGCGGCGGCCGAGCCGACCTCGCCCTGGCAGCCGACCTCGGCCCCGGAAATCGAGGCATTCTGCTTGATGATGCCACCGATCGCGGCCGCAACCAGCAGAAAATCGGCAACGCGCGAAACCTGCGCGCCGGGGACATGGTCCAGCCAGTAACGGATGACCGCTGGCACCACCCCGGCAGCACCGTTTGTCGGGGCGGTCACGATCTGCCCGCCGGCAGCGTTTTCTTCGTTCACCGCGATGGCATAGACCGAGATCCAGTCATTCACGATATGGGGGGCGGTCAGGTTCTGGCCGCGCTCGGCCTGCAAGGCCTTGTGCATGGCCTTGGCGCGGCGACGCACGCCCAGGCCCCCCGGCAGGATACCATCGGTGGACAGGCCGCGGTCGATACAGGCGTTCATCACATCCCATATCTTGTGGATCCAGTTGGACAGCTCCGGGTGCGCATGGGCCGAAACCTCGTTTTCCCATTTCAGGGCGGCAATCGATTTGCCGGCCTTTTCGGCCATTTCGACCATCTCGGTTGCGTTGCGAAACGGAAAGGGCACGTCGCGCGGCAATTCGGGCCCTTGATCGCTGGCCAGTTCGGCCTCGGTCAGAACAAAGCCGCCGCCCACCGAATAATAGGTTTCCTGCAATATCACATCGCCCCCCGAATCGAGGGCGCTGAGGATCAGCGCATTGGCATGGCCGGGCAGTGGCCGATCGTGGTCAAAGATCAGGTCGCGTTCGGGGTGAAATCGCAGCTCGGCCAGGCCGGGGGGGTGAATGCATTCGGTGTCGGCAATTTCCTTCAGGGCTGCTTCGGCGTGGTTTTTGTCAAAATTTTCCGGCCGAAACCCCGCCAGCCCCAGGATGACAGCGCGATCGGTGGCATGCCCCTTGCCCGTGAAAGCCAAAGAGCCATGCAACGAACATCTCAGCCCCTTGGCGGTGAAGGCGCTGTTGCGCAGCTGTTCAAGAAACCGCGCGGCGGCAAGCATTGGGCCCATCGTGTGCGAGCTTGATGGTCCGATGCCGATCTTGAAGATGTCGAAGATGCTCAGAAACATGTCATGCCCACTCTTTCCGTTGCCGATGTTTCCTATCGGAAACTTGGGGGCGGGAACAGGGTGAAAACGACGTTTCCTGTGCCAATCGGGTCACGAAAGGCGCAGCTCTTCGGATCTGGGGGAATGCAAGAGGGTTCGACCTGCGCGGCCAGCCGGGTCAGCCGCCCTTGCCGGGTTTTTCCGAGAAATATTTTTCCAGCTTGCCCTCTTCGCCATCATGTTTTTCGGCATCAGGCAGCGGGTCTTTCTTGGAAACGATGACCGGCCATTTTTCCGCATATTTGCGGTTGAACTCGACCCATTTTTCCATTTCCGGCTCGGTATCCGGGCGGATGGCGTCGGCGGGGCATTCGGGTTCACACACGCCGCAGTCTATGCATTCATCGGGGTGAATCACCAGCATGTTCTCGCCCTCATAGAAACAGTCCACGGGGCAGACTTCGACACAGTCAGTGTATTTGCAGGCGATGCACTTGTCGTTGACGATATAGGTCATGCGATTTCCCTCGCAGTATCGATTCCGCCGCGGTTATAGGCCCCTTTCCCTGCCCGTGCCAGTGGTAAAATCGGCGCGACACCGGCAATTTGTCGTGTTCAGATCACATGGCCGAACACGGTTCCGACGCCCGCGGTAACGGCCATGGCGATCGAGCCCCAGAAGGTCACGCGCAGCATGGCACGCCCGATAGGGGCGTTGCCCGCGCGCGCGCCGAGCGCACCCAGAATGGCCAGAAACAGCAGCGAGGTGGCCGGGATCGTGGTCATCAGATATTCATGCGGTGTGAACGTGACAACCGCCAGCGGTGCGATTGCCCCGGCGCAGAATGTCAGCGCCGAGGTCAGCGCCGCCTGCAGGGGGCGGGCCGTGGTCGCCGCCGAGATGCCCAGCTCTTCCTTGGCGTGGGCATCCAGCGCATCATGCTCGGTCATCTGGCGGGCGACCTCAAGTGCGGTTTCCTTGTCGACGCCCCGGTCGACAAAGGAATCGGCAAGCTCGCTGAGTTCGTATTCCGGGTGGTTCTCAAGCTCCCATTTCTCGCGTTCGAGATCGGCCCGTTCGGTGTCGGCCTGAGAGCTGACCGAAACATATTCGCCCGCGGCCATCGACATCGCGCCCGCGACCAGCCCGGCCGCACCGGCCAGCAGGATATTGCCCTTGTCGGATGCGGCAGCCGCCACGCCCACGATCAGGCTGGCCGTTGAAACCAGCCCGTCATTGGCGCCGAGGACCGCCGCTCGTAGCCAGCCGATTCGGTGTACCGAATGGATTTCGGGTGTGTGATCGAACAGTTCGGCCAGTTTGCCGGGTTCCTGCTTGCCTGTAGTCATTATTCTTTCCAGTTGCTGTCGCGTTGCTCTTGCCGTGCCATCTGGCGCCGATCCTTCTTGCCCGGCCGCCCCTTGCCGTCAAAACGCGGGGCAGGGGCAGAGGTTTTCGTCGGCGGTGACAGATCCTCGTACAATGCCTGCGCCTCAAGAGCCGGCCCGCGACGTGTGCCCAATGCCTTGATACGCACCACGCGGATATTGCGCCCTTGCGCAAAGGTCAATGTATCGCCGACGCCAACCGGGCTTGCGGCACGCGAAACCTTGACACGGTTTATCCTGACATGGCCGGCGGTGACGACCTTGCCCGAAAGGGTGCGGCTTTTGAAGAAACGCGCATACCACAGCCATTTGTCCAGCCGGATGGTTGCGCGCCTTTCCGTCAAGTCGCCTCAGCCCTTTTCCTTGAGCGCCATCAGCGCCGCAAAAGGGTTGTCCGGGTCGATAGGCTTTTCCTTGCGCGGAGGCCGCGCGCTGGCCACCTTGGGGCCCTTGTCCTTGCCGCGGCGGGGCTTGCCGCCCTGTTTCGCGGCGGGCTTGTCGCGGCGTTTGTGCGCCGGCGGGCGGCGTTTCGGGGCCCAGGTAAAGGTGTAATAAACCTCGATTTCCGGCGCGCTGTCTGCCTCGGCTTCCGCGGCATCCGGTTCCAAGGGCTGGCTGTCAGGGGCAGTATCCGTGGCCTCGGCCGGGTCCCCCTCGGCCGGCTCTGCCGTCTCGGATTCGGCTTTGGCTTCCTCTTGCGGGGCGGCCTCGGCCTTTGCGGCGCTTTCCTTGTCGGCGACTGCGGTTTCGGGCTTTTCCATATCGGATGTCGGGGCGGGTTTGACCTTTTCACGCTCGCCGCGCTCGGCCTTGTAGCCCAGCCCCTGCATCAGGTCGGCAAACTGTTCCAGTGTCATGCCGGTGATCGACAGCATGTCGGGCGTTGCCTCGAAACCTGCGCGACTGTCCATGCCGCGGATCAGGTCGGCAAGGCGTTCCAGCATGTCGATGCGGATCGCGCGCGCACCGGCCAGCCGATAGCCGGCCTTTTCGTAGTATCCTTCCGGTACGCCCGCGATGGCCGGCACCGTCACAAGGCCGGGCGGGGGTGCCTCGGGGAAGACGTCAAAGCCGTTTTGCAGCGACCACAGCACCAGGCGCAGCCGGGTCGGGGCGGGTTTCAGCAGCAACTGCATGAAGATGTTGTACTGCCCGAACCGCACGCCGTGCTTGCGCAGCATGGCGCGGGCGTCCTGGTCCAGCTCCTTGACCTCGCGGGCGACCATCGCGCGGGGCAGCACGCCCAGTTCCTCGACAATGCGAAAGGCCAGACCGCGCGCCAGCCCCGTGACGGCTTCGTCATTCTTCAGGTTCAGCAGCGGCTCGAACAGTGTGGCGATCCTGCGCTCGACAAAATGATGCAGGCGGCGGCGCACCTTTTCGGCGACCTCGGGGCCGGCCTCGTCATCGACAAAGACTTCGATTTCCGGCGACAGGATGTCAGGCCCCTTGACCAGTTTGCCGACTGCGTGTTCGCCCCACATCAGGCCACCCTGTTCGGTGAAATCGATCTCGGTGTCCGGCGCGTTATAGAAACGGTCTGCGCGCAGGCTGAATTCGGGCTTCAGCGCCGCCAGCCCGGCGGCCCGCAATGTCCTGGCCTCGTCCGGTGTTGCATTGCTGTCCTGCTGAAAGCGGAAACCGCTCAGCCGGCCGATGAACTGTCCCTCGACCGAGACTTCGCCCTTGTCATTCACTTGCGCCACAAGGCTCTCCTTCTGTTTCAATCGCCGCAACAGCACGCTGGTGCGCCGGTCGACAAATCTTTGCGTCAGGCGCGCATGCAGCGCATCCGACAGGCGGTCTTCCACGGCGCGGGCCTCGCCCTGCCAGTGGTTTTCATCCAATACCCAGTTTTTCCGTTGCGAAACATAGGTCCAGGTTCGGATAAAGGCCAATCTTTTCGACAATGTGTCAATGTCGCCATCCGTCCGGTCAATGCGACGAATCCTTTCACCCAGCCAGTCATCGGGCACATGGCCCCTGTCCTGAAGGTGAAAGAACAGCTGTGACAGCAGCGCGGAATGTTCGCCCGCGGTGATGTTGCGGAAATCGGGCACCTGGCAGACATCCCACAACAGGCGCACATCGCGGGCGTCGTTCAGGCGGTCGATGATGTCAGGTTGCGCGGCGAGCGTCTTGAGCGCAACAAGGTCGTCGGCATCGCGCGCGCGGGCCAGCCACCGGTCGGTGCTGGCGGCTTCGAGCGAGCGGATCAAGGCCGCGGCCGAGCCGAATTCAAGCCGGCTGTTGCGCCATTGCAGCCTGGTGATGGGGGTAAAGCGGTGTTCCTCGATCGCCTCGATGACCTCGGGTTCCAGCGGCGCGGCCTCGCCGGTAACGCCAAAGGTGCCGGCGTTCATGTAGCGCCCCGCCCGCCCGGCGATCTGGGCCAGCTCGTTCGGGGCAAGGCGGCGCATGCGGCGACCGTCAAATTTCGACAGCGCCGAAAAGGCCACATGGTCGATATCCAGGTTCAGCCCCATGCCGATGGCGTCGGTCGCCACCAGATGATCGACATCGCCATTCTGATACAGCGCCACCTGCGCATTGCGGGTGCGCGGGCTGAGCGCGCCCAGCACCACCGCGGCGCCCCCCTTTTGCCGGCGCAGCAGTTCGGCGATGGCATAGACGTTATCAACGGAAAACCCCACGATGGCCGCGCGCGCGGGCATGCGGCTGATCTTGCGGCTGCCCGCATAGGTCAGCAGGGAAAAGCGCTCGCGCCGTTGAAAGCCGACCTTGGGAACCAGCGCGTTGATGGCTCCGCGCATGGTGTCGGACCCCAGAAACAGGGTTTCCTTCAGTCCCCGCGCATGCAGCAGGCGGTCGGTAAAGACATGGCCGCGTTCCGGGTCGGCGCATAGCTGGATTTCATCGACGGCCAGAAAATCGGCGCCGATACCCACGGGCATGGCCTCGACGGTCGCGACCCAATAACGGGTGCGCGGCGGGATGATGCGTTCTTCGCCGGTGACCAGCGCCACGACGGACGGGCCGCGCAGGGAAACAATGCGGTCATAGACCTCGCGCGCCAGCAGACGCAGCGGCAGACCGATCACGCCGGTGCGGTAACCCAGCATGCGTTCGATCGCATAATGCGTCTTGCCGGTATTGGTCGGCCCCAGAACGGCCGAGACGCGCCCTTGGTTCAGGCTCATGGCATTCTTCCCCAGCTCCGGCCTGTGATTACAGGGATTTCCCAAGCACTTCCTGTTCGAGCCGTTTGACCGCCTTCTTTATGGCGGGGCTGGCCGGATGTATAGACAGCGCGCTGCGATAGATTTCGAGCGCCTTTTTCGGCTGGTCGGTTGCCTCGAAGATCTTGCCCATTCCCATCATCGCGCCGAAATGATGCGGGTTCAGGGCCAGCGCATGGGCGATGTCGCTTGCCGCAGGGCCGAGTTTCCCCAGCATGAACCAGGCGGCCGCCCGCGCGTTCCAGCCCTCGGCAAAATCGGGGGCATGATCGGTCAGGGCGGTCAGGTGTTCTATCGCGATCTTTGGCTTGCCGTCGCGAATCGCCTTGCGGCCACGCTCCAGCAGCAGGTTCATCGCGTCCGATCCCGAATCCGACCAAAGCTCCCGCAGGCGTTTTTCAACTTCCTGCCAGTCGCCATCCACCGGGTGTTGCAGCTGTTCCAGAAGGGCCTGTTCTTCGTCCGCCTGTGCCATTGCGGGCAAAACGGGCGGGAAAAAGCACAAAAACAGCAGGATTGCCGCCACGGCAGGGGTGTATTTTCGCAACTTCATTCGCATATCGGTGTGTATGGTAGCCTGATATGCGCAAATTGCGAGCGAAACGCGCAGCCCACAACGGAGGATAACACATGAGTGATGTCATCAACGCGGCCGTCGAGGCCCTTCAGGAAAAACTGGGCGATTCCGGCTTTGATGATTCCGTGAAATTCGAGATCACCGGCGAAGGATCTGTCATCATCGATTCCGACGGCATTCGTGCCGGTGACGGCGATGCAGACTGTACGCTCAAGGCCGATGCCGAAACTTTCGAGGCAATGATGGATGGCAGCCTCAACCCGACCAGCGCCTTCATGTCCGGTCGTCTGGCGATCGAGGGTGACATGGGGATCGCCATGAAGCTTGGTTCGATCCTGGCCTGAGATGAAAAACGCCCCTCTTTACGCCAGTCTGGCCGAGGCGCCCGAAGGCGGCAAAGCCCGCTGGATCGAGGCGGCCGATGGCGTGCGTCTGCGCGTCGCATGCTGGCAGGGCGGGGAAAATGGCACGATTCTGCTGTTTCCGGGGCGCACGGAATTTGTCGAAAAATACGGTCGCGTGGTCACCGATCTGGTGGCTGCCGGGTATTCCGTTGCCGTGATCGACTGGCGCGGGCAGGGGCTTTCGGATCGCCTGACCCCCAACCGGGCGCTGGGGCATGTGGAACGGTTCACCGATTTCCAGATGGATGTTGCCGCCATGCTGAACCATGTCCGGCAGGTCGCGCTTCCCAAACCCTGGTTCCTGCTGGCCCATTCCATGGGCGGTGCCATTGCCCTGCGGGCGCTGCATGAGGGCCTTCCTGTCGAACGGGTCGTGTTTACCGCCCCGATGTGGGGCCTGTCGATTGATCCGCTCTGGCGGCCGATGGTGCAGGCGGTTGCTGTTGGTGGCAGTTCTGTCGGCTTCGGTCAGGAATTCGCACCCGGCACCAGCTCGGAAAACTATTTGCGCACCGCAGCGTTCGAGGGCAACAGCCTGACAACATCGGAAGATACATGGAATTACCTCCAGCGGATCGTCAGCAGCCGCCCCGGCCTTGAAATAGGCGGCCCCAGCATTCAATGGCTCAGCGAGGCGCTGGCGGAAACGCGCGAATTGATGAAGATGGACCCGCCGGACTTTGAGGCACTGACGCTGGTCGGGTCGCTGGAAAGCGTGATCGACCGCAAGCAAGTGATCGAATACATGGAAAGATGGCCCCATAGCCTGACCACGATCGTCACCGGCGCACGCCATGAGGTGCTGATGGAGGCTGCGGCAGTGCGCAAACGTGCCCTTGGCCTGATTGACGTGTTTTACAAGAGCTAGGGCCTGTTGACGTTTACCGGATCGCAAGCGATCCGGGAGGCGACAATTCAATGTAGCGCACTTGGGATTCAGGCCCTAACCCATCGACGCAGCCGCAGCGGCCAGAGCGCCGATCTCGGCCAGTTGCTGGCTGCCGCCCAGTATGTCGCCGGTCTGTCCGCCAATGCGTGCCTGCGCCAGAAACAGCAGGGGCAATGTCGCAAGTCCCGCCCAGAACAGAACCGCAATTCCCCCCCAGCCCAGCGCGAATACCGCAATCAGAAGGGCCGCGAAGAACGCCGCCAGAACCGCCTGTGCCGGCGGGGCTCCGATGCCGCTGGCCAGGCCGTCATTGCGTGCCGGCGCCATGATGAACATCGCCAGGACCATGGGCAGGCGCGATGCCGCCCCGACGGCAACCATCGGCCAGAACAGACTGCCGGCCCCGATCAGCGATTCGATGGCCGACCACCGGGCCAGAATGATCAGCGCCAGCGCAGCTGCCCCGAACGCGCCGATCCGGCTGTCGCGCATGATTTCAAGGCGCCGCTCGCGGTCGCGCCCGCCGCCAAGCCCGTCTGCGCAGTCGGCGATTCCGTCTTCGTGCAGCGCTCCGGTTGACAGGATCAGCACCGCCAGCGCCCCGGCGGCCGAAACCCCGACAGGCACCCCGAGATACAGCAGCAGCAGGCCGAAAGCCCCGGCCAGCGCCCCCAGCGCGCCGCCGACCACCGGATAGGCCCAGACCGATCGAGCCCCCCGTTCACCGGCCCGCCGATGATCGACCGGAATCGGCAGGCGGGTCAGCAATCCGAATGCGGCACCGATGTCGTGCCATTCGAAATTTCCGCCATTCGCGTCGTTCATCGGAGCATTCCCTGCGGATTTGTACTTTTACTTGCCGTGAATGAAGATAAACATCGCGCAGATCAATTCCAAAATCGAGGAGCAGTGATGACCACCCCCTTCGCAAGCCTTGAGGCCTTTCGCGCCATTCTTGCCAATCTGCCCGATGCCGACCAGTCGGCGCGCAGTGCTGCAACCGAAAGAAACGGCCAGCTGACCAAGCCCCCTGGCGCGCTGGGCCGGCTGGAAGATCTGGCGATCTGGTATGCCGGCTGGCGGGGCGAGGCGGCGCCGCAGATCACCCACCCGCAGGTTGCCGTCTTTGCCGGCAATCACGGGGTCGCGGCGCAGGGGGTTTCGGCCTTTCCGCCCGAGGTGACCGAACAGATGGTGGCAAATTTTCAGGCCGGCGGCGCGGCCATCAACCAGCTTTCCAACGCATTTGGCGCGACCATGACGGTGCACGCGCTGGAGCTTGACCGTCCGACGCGCGATTTCACGCAAGGCGCCGCGATGGACGAGGACGAGCTGCTGACGGCATTGGGTGCGGGCTGGGATGCGGTCGACCCAACCGCCGATCTGCTGGTGACCGGCGAAATGGGCATCGGCAACACCACCCCGGCGGCGGCGATCGCCTGCGCGCTGTTCGGGGGCGAGGTTGCCGACTGGGTCGGCCGTGGCACCGGCGTCGATGATGCGGGTCTTGCCAACAAGGCCCGCGTGGTGGCCGAGGGGGTCGCCCTGCACCGCACGCATCTGGACGATCCGCTTGAGGTCTTGCGCCGCCTTGGCGGGCGCGAGATTGCCGCCATGGCGGGCGCGATTGCGCGCGCAAGGGCGGAACGCATTCCGGTGATCCTCGACGGGTTCATCTGCACGGCCGCGGCTGCGGTGCTGGAACATGCCGCCCCCGGGGCGCTGGATCACGCCGTTGCCGGCCATGTCTCGGCCGAAGGTGCGCATGCCCGCATGTTGCAGGCGCTGGGCAAGGAACCGCTGTTGTCGCTGGGCCTGCGTCTGGGCGAAGGCTCGGGCGCGGCGCTGGCGATCGGCATTCTCAAGGGCGCGATTGCGTGCCATTCCGGCATGGCCACATTTGCCGAGGCCGGTGTCAGCGACGGCTAGAAAATGTCGCGTCTGATCGCGTTTGC
>JAUZRU010000106.1 GCA_030950185.1 Paracoccaceae bacterium
TGAAATGCTGGATGCCCTGTTGCAGCCGCATGTGCCGCTGGGTCGTGATGCCTCGATGTTCGTCGAACCCACCCGCGCGCTGGTGGCGGTGGATGTAAATACGGGGGGCGATTTTTCCTTTGCCGCCGCCCTCAAGGCCAATCTGGCCGCGGCGCGCGAATTGCCGCGCCAGCTGCGCCTGCGGGGGCTGGGCGGGCAGATCGTGGTCGATTTCGCGCCCGTTGCCAAGAAGGATCGCAAGCTGGTCGAACAGACGCTGAAACGCGCCTTTCGGGACGAGGGGATCGACACCGCCCTTGTCGGCTGGACACCCCTTGGCCATATGGAATTGCAGCGCAAGCGCGAACGATTGCCGCTTGACCTGCGTCTGATCTGAACCCGCCGGAGGCCCCGATGGCATGCCCGATCTGCAACAAGCCGACTGATCCGAAATACCGCCCTTTCTGTTCGCGCCGCTGCGCCGATGTCGATCTTGGCAAATGGCTGAACGAAAGCTATCGCGTGCCGACACGGGAAGAGGCGCCGCTTGATGAAATGCCCGAGGATGATGCTGAAAAGGACGGGCCGCTGCATTGATGCAGCAGCCACCCATGGCCATGAATTTTTTTGTCATAACCCTCTGGACAGTATGCGCGCACTGGCCTAAATGTGCGCGACCCAAGGCGATATGCCTTGCCCGTGCCCGGGTAGCTCAGGGGTAGAGCAGTGGACTGAAAATCCTCGTGTCGGTGGTTCAAATCCGCCCCCGGGCACCATTTTTCCAGATGTGAATTCAGCCACGGCCCGAAGGCAATGACGCCACGGTGCGCTCAGAAATCATCGCGGTTGCCAACACGGTGATCGACCCCGCTGGCGGGGCCGCGCAGCGGTTGGGTCAGCATCTTGTCCAGCCATAATTCGCGCGTGGTGCGGAACTGTTCGATGCCGATATCCATGCCCTCATGCCCCTTGGAAGGCTGGGCGATATAGGTGCCCAGCAGCCTGTCCCACCAGGTCAGGTTAAAGCCGAAATTGCTGTCTGTTTCCTTGGGGTCAACCGAATGATGCACGCGGTGCATGTCGGGGGTGACCACGAACAGACGCACCAGGCGGTCAACCGTGGCAGGCAGGCGGATGTTGGAATGGTTGAACATGGCCAGGCCATTCAGCAGGACCTCGAAGATCAGAACGGCAACAGCAGGCGGGCCAAGGGCCAGCACGGCAGCCAGCTTGATCGCCATGGACAGAAGAATTTCAAGCGGGTGAAACCGCAGCCCGGTCGTTACATCAATCGCCAGGTCGGCATGATGCATCCGGTGCAGGCGCCACAGGGCTGGCACGAAATGGAACAGCACATGCTGAAGGTAGATCACGAAATCCAGCAGGATCACCGAGACAAGAATTGCAAGCCATCCCGGTGCATCAATGATGTTGAAAAGGCCCCAGCCATTTTTTTGCGCCAGCAGCGCCAGCCCCACGGCGACCACCGGGAAGGTCAGCCGCACAAGGATCGTGTCGATGACGACGACGCCGAGATTGTTGGTCCAGCGGATGACGCGGGGGATGTCGATGCGCCGGCGGGGGGCGGCGACCTCCCATATGGCCATCAGAACGAGCATGCCAAGAAAAACGGACAGCCGGATAACGCCTTCATTTGCAAGGATGAGGTCGGTCATGCTTTAAGCCCCTTGTGGAAATCGGGTCGAGATCATACGATCAACAGATCTATTGATTGATGAAATGTAGTGTGGCGAGGAAGAATGTCAACCAGTCCGAAACTCAAGCTTTATGAAGAATTTGCGCTTATCGGGCGCGCACTGGGAAATGCCCATCGTCTGGACATGCTTGAACATATCGCCCAAGGCGAAAAGGGTGTCGATGCCCTTGCGGCCAAGACCGGCCTGTCCACCGCCAATACTTCGCAGCACCTGCAACAACTCAAGCGCGCCGGGCTTGTGGATTCGCGCCGCGAAGGAAAATTCGTCCTCTACCGGCTGGCGGATGACAATGTGCTGGCCCTGATGGCGGCGCTGTTCGGCGTAGGGGAACGCAACCTTGCCTCGGTGAGCAAGGTCTTGCGTGACTATTTTCAGGCCCGCGATTCGATGGAGCCAGTAACGCATGAGGAACTTCTTGCTCGCACACGCGACGGGTTGGTGACGGTTCTGGATGTCAGGCCGGCCGATGAATATGCCGCTGAACATCTGGCAGGTGCAGTCAATATTCCGCTGGATGAGCTTGAAAACAGATTGTCCGAAATCGAGGATGCGCCAGAGGTTGTCGCCTATTGTCGCGGCCCCTATTGCGTTCTTTCGTTCGAGGCGGTTTCTGCGTTGAGGAAACGGGGCATCAACGCCCGCCGCCTGAAATCCGGCCTTCCTGAATGGAGGGCCGCAGGGCTCCCCGTCGAAACAGGCTGACGAGGGGCGCCCTACGGTTTGGTCAGATCGTGCATCGGATCATTTCATCCGGCTGACGCGCTGCCACAGCGTGCCGCCCGAGATCTTGCCGATGACAAAATAGAAAATGGTCACTGCCGCGGATGCGTAGGCCAGTTTCTGATTCATCACATAGGCCTGCCCGGTGGCAAGCGTGATAAGATAGGATGACGCAAAGAATGCCGTGATGAAATCAAGGATCATGGTCCCTGCATGCCGGATGTTGGAAACCTCCCGGTCATCTTGTTGCGCGGTTTGTTGCATAAGATTAGCCCTTTCCATTTATATTATTTCGCAAGACGCACCATCGCCGGTGCAAATCGAATATTGTTAACGAAATATGGCGATTTAGGGATAACTTCCGGGTTAATGTGTGGATTTGGGCCCGAAAATGCCGTTTTCAGGGGCGGGAATCGGCCAGCTCACAGGCCCGCTGATGCGCAATTTCCAATGCCTGGTGAAGTTGCTCGCGATAAATATCAAGTGTCGAGCCATCATCAGGGACGTGGATTGCAGGGCCTTCGACAAACACCATCTTCGAGAATGGCAGGTTGAGCTGCATCCGATCCCAGGTCTTGAGGATCTTGCGTCGCGAGGTCGCCATCGCCACCGGCACGATGGGTGCGCCACTTTTTCGGGCCAGCAGGACGATCCCCTCGCCAACCACGCGCGCGCGTTTGGGGACATCGGCGGTCAGGGTGACCGACTGGCCGCGGCGCAGCTCTTTCAGCAGTTTCAGAAAGGCCCTTGCGCCCCCCTTGTCAGAGCGTCCCTTTTCTGTCGAGCCGCTGCCGAATACCAGCGGCACGCCCAGCAGGGACATTGCCTTTCCCACCATCTTGCCGTCACCATGGGTGGCAACCAGCAGGGTCGGAAAATTCTTGCGCCGAAAGCGGAAGGCAAAGATGAAGTTCTGCCCATGCCATGTGGCATAGATCACCGGCCCGTCCTGGCCGAATCCGTCATCGGGGTCAGGGGGCTCATGGACATGACGGGATGTCGCGCTGACAAGACGCAGATAGGTCGAGATCAGCCAGCACCCGAGCGGGCTGTGCATAAAAGCCTTGATCGCCTGTTTCACTGGGTTTCCCTGTATCATCTTCGGCCCCGAGCAAAGGCCGCCTTTCCTTATAGAGGGGACATGGCGCCCGTGAAAAGACCGTATGCTCGCCATTGTCGGTGTCCGCGCGTGAAGACCATTGACAACGCCCATTGACTCGGCCCCGGAAAGCCCTATAACGCGCCCATCCCGCCGCGGCCTGCGTCGGGTTGAATTGGTGTTGGCGGCCCCCGCAAGGGGATGCCTGTCGCCCGAAAGGGAAAGGACAACGCCCTTCTGAAACATATGGAAGGAGATCAGCCGTGACCAAACGCACGACTGCCAAATACAAGATCGACCGCCGCATGGGCGAAAACATCTGGGGTCGCCCCAAATCACCCGTCAACCGCCGCGAATATGGCCCGGGTCAGCATGGCCAGCGCCGCAAGGGCAAGCTGTCCGATTTCGGTATCCAGCTGCGCGCCAAGCAAAAGCTCAAGGGGTATTATGGCGACCTGACCGAAAAGCAGTTCCGCCGCATCTATGCCGAGGCCGAGCGCCAGAAGGGCGACACCGGCGAAAACCTGATCGGCCTGCTGGAACGTCGTCTCGATGCCGTTGTCTATCGCGCGAAATTCGTGCCCACCGTCTTTGCCGCGCGCCAGTTCGTCAACCACGGCCATGTGCTGGTCAACGGCAAGCGGGTGAATATCCCCAGCTACCGCGTGAAAGAGGGTGACGTGATCGAGGTGCGCGAGAAATCCAAGCAGCTTGCCATCGTTCTCGAGGCCGTTTCCCTGCCCGAGCGCGACGTTCCCGAATATCTGAACGTGGATCATTCCAAGATGACCGCCACCTTCGTGCGTACACCGCAGCTGTCGGATGTACCTTACCCGGTGATGATGGAACCGAACCTGGTCGTCGAATTCTACGCCAAGAACTGATTTTTCCCTCAGTTCCCTGCAAATACAGAAAAGGGCCGCATCATGGATGTGGCCCTTCTTGTTTGCCGGGGTGAGCTGTTTCATCCATCTTTCCGGTACAGCTCGGATAGTGGCTTCGGCATGCGCGTTCATGCCGCGAGCATGGCTTGATGAATGAACCCGATCACTGGGATGTGATCAACTTGGCGTGATGATGACCTTGCCGTCAGGCTGCGCCAGCGCGGCTGGAAGTTTCTCCATGACCTCGCGCAGGGCCAGATGGGCGGTTACATTCGTTTTCCAGCGCCCGTCGGCAAAGCGCGCCTGAACCTCGGCCACGGCGGCGCCCAGCTTTTCGGGGGGCGTTTCGCGCATCCAGCGCGTCAGCCAGAAACCCTCGATCCGCTTGTTCATGAAGATCAGCTGCCCAAGGTCGCGCAGTTCGGGCGGGGTGGGGTCAAGCTTGCCATAGATTACCCAGCGCCCGCCATTCGGCATGGCGGCAAAGGCGCGTTCCGATATCTGGTCGCCCACGGCATCGAAAAAGATCGCCGGTTCCAGATCGCGAAAGACGGCCTTCAGCCGATCGCCGAAATCATCGGCGGTCGTGACCAGAACCTCGGCCGCGCCCAGCGCGCGCAGCGCGTCTGCCGCTTCGGCGCGGCGCAGCATGGCGATGGGCCTCAGCCCCTTGTCCCGGCCCAGCGCGATCATCAGCTTGCACAGCTGGCTGGTGGCCGCCGACATGACAAAGGCGCCGCCATCGCCGGCGGCCTCTTGCGCCATGCCGATCATGGCCATGGCCGACATGGGGTTGACGATCTGCGCCGCCGCGTCGTCGTCGCTGACATCGGGCCGCAGCGGGATGCAGGCGCTTGCATCGGTCAGCGCATATTCCGCCCACGCGCCCGAGCCGCCCTGCGTCACCGCAAAGGCAACCCGCTGGCCCATCAGCCCCCCCGCCGACTCTTGGGCGCCCGCGCCCGCGGCCACCACATCGCCGCAGCCCTCGAACCCCGCGGGCACGCCGCGCTGGCAGGGTTGGCCGTATTCGCCCTTGATGAAATGCAGGTCTGACGGGTTGACCGAGGCCGTCCGCACCCGGATCAGCACCTGCCCCGCGCCGGGTTGTGGCACGGCGATTTCGGCCGTCTCAAGATATGGTTCCAGCGTGATGATGCGCGGTCCTTCGCTGGTGCCCGAATAGCCGTCGAGTTTCTGCACGAGTGCGAACATTTTCTGGGGTATGTCGGTCATCTGTCCTGTTCCCTGAGCTCGCCTGACCCTGCGTCTGACGAAAGATTTGCCCTTGCAAGGCGCGGACCACGGAAACAAACTGCCCCCGGTCTTGTCAATCGCGCCCTTGCGGCAGGCAGTGCCGGGCCAGGCAGGCAACAGGGTGCAAGCAGGAGGGTAAATCAGTGGATCTGAATTCATTGTTCGGCGTGACTGGCAAGGTGGCCCTTGTCACGGGTGGCGGCACCGGTATTGGCCGCATGGTGGCCGAGGCGCTGGCCATGGGCGGGGCGCGGGTGATGATCTGCTCTCGCAAGCTGCATGTGGTCGAGGCGGCGGCCGATCAGATCAACGCGCAAGGCTATTCCGGCCGGGTCGAGGCATTTGCCGGCGATGTGGGTTCCGAAGAGGGCATCGACGGTATCGTGAAAGAGGTTCGCAACCGCACCCGCGCCCTCGATATCCTGGTCAACAACGCAGGCGTCACCTGGGGGGCCGAACTTGGGAAATTTCCCTATGCCGCCTGGCGCAAGGTGATGTCGGTCAATGTGGACGGCCTGTTCCACCTGACCCAGACCCTGCTGCCCGAGCTGCGCGCAAGCGCCAGCCATGACGACCCTGCGCGCGTCATCAACCTGGGCTCGGTCATGGGGGCGGTGCCGATGGGGGATGGGGCCTATTCCTATGCGGCCTCGAAGGCGGCGGTGCATCAGATCACCCGGATCCTGGCAAAAGAGCTGGCCCATGAACATATCACCGTCAACGCCTTTGCGCCGGGGCCGTTCCGGTCAAAAATGACGGCCTTTGCCACCGCCGATGACGAGGCCGCCCGCAAGGTGGGCGCCGATGTCCCCCTTGGCCGCGTCGGCGCGCCCGAGGATATCGCCGGGGCAACCCTGTTTCTGTGTGGCAAGGGCGGGGCATATGTGACCGGCGCCATCCTGCCGCTGTGTGGGGGCATCCATGTGCAGACCAGCCACAACATCTTTCGCGCCGCGCTGGAGCAGGGCTGATGATAGGCATTGATGACTTCGTGGCGCTGGTGGGGCGCGATCTGGGGCATTCCGACTGGCTGACCATCGATCAGGATCGCATCAACGCATTTGCCGAGGTCACCGAGGATCGTCAGTTCATTCACGTCGATCCCGACCGCGCACGCAGCGAATCCCCCTTTGGCGGCACCATCGCGCATGGGTTTCTGACGCTGTCGCTGCTCAGCCATCTGGGCAAGCAGGTCTTTCCCGAAATCCGCGACAAGGCGCTGACGATCAATTACGGTCTGAACAAGGTGCGCTTTCTGCATCCGGTGTCCGCGGGCGCACGGGTACGCGTGCATATCCGCATGCTGAGCGCCGAACAGCGCGAACCGGGCCGCTATATGTGCGTCTTCGAAAGCCGGGTCGAGATCGAGGATATCGAAACCCCGGCGCTGGTGGCCGAACAGGTCTTGCTGCATGTGATGAAGGACGGGAACAGGAAATGACCGATCAGGGGTTGGGGGATATCGCCGCGCTGGGGCGCTATCTGGAACGCCATGTCGAGGGGTTCGAAGGCCTGCATGAGGCCAGCAAGTTCGGCACTGGCCAGTCGAACCCGACCTGGCTGTTGACCGCGCGCTCGGGCAGATATGTGCTGCGCGCCAAGCCGCCGGGCAAGCTGTTGAAATCGGCGCATCAGGTGGATCGCGAATATCGCGTCATGTCGGCATTGGCGGGCAGCGACGTGCCGGTGCCGCGCATGTATCACCTTGCCCTTGATGATGACGCCGACAATCCGCTGGGGCGCATGTTTTTCGTCATGGAGTATCTCGACGGGCGCATCTTCTGGGATCCGGCCCTGCCCGAGCTGGACAGGGCCGAACGCGGCGCGATCTATGACGCCATGAACCAGACGCTTGCGGCGCTGCACGATGTCGATGTCACGGCTGTCGGCCTGTCCGATTTCGGCCGGCCCGGCAACTACTTTGCCCGCCAGACCGACCGTTGGATCAAGCAGTATCGCGCCTCGGTGATGGAACCGATCCCCGACATGGACCGCCTCATCGACTGGCTGCTGGAAAACATGCCCGCCGATGACGGGGCGGCGGCGCTGGTGCATGGGGACTATCGGCTTGACAACATGATCTTTGCCCCGAACAGTCCGCGTGTCATCGCCCTGCTGGACTGGGAGCTGTCCACCCTGGGCCACCCGCTGGCCGATCTGGCCTATCAGTGCATGCAATGGCGTCTGCCCCATGATGCGGGGATGCGCGGGCTTGGCGGGCTGGATCGTCACGCGCTGGGCCTGCCGGACGAGGGCGAATATGTGGCCGCCTATTGCCGGCGTCGGGGCTTGCCGGAAATCGAAAACTGGAACTTCTATCTGGCCTTTTCCTTTTTCCGCCTTGCCGCCATTTTGCAGGGCGTGGTGCGGCGCGCCCATGACGGCAATGCCTCGAACCCCGAGCGTGCGCGCGAAATGGCCCAGGCGATCCCCGTTCTGGCCCGCATGGCCGTCGATCTGACAGGGCGGGGCGCATGATGGGGGGTGAGATGAGTATTTGTGCAAAGAAGAAGCAGAGAGGCGCACCATGAGGTTTCAGGGCAAGACGGTTCTGATCACCGGCGCGGCCGGCGGTTTCGGCAGCGCAACGGCCGAGGCCTTTGCCGAGGCGGGCGCGCGTCTGGTTCTGAGCGATCGCGACAGGGGCGCGTTGCGTGCATTCGCCGATACGCTGGATGCCGAGGTCGCGACGCTGGCGGGCGATGTGACCGACCCGGCGCTGCATGACGATCTGGTGGATCTGGCCCGCAGCGAATTCGGCGTGCTGGATATTGCCGTCAACAATGCCGGCATCGTGCAGCCCATGGCGCGCCTGCCCGAAACCGATATCGACCTGGCCCGCGACGTGATCGAGATCGACCTGATGGGCGTGTTCTACGCCATGCAGGCGCAATTGCCGGTGATGGAGGGCCAGTTTCAGGAAACCGGCACCGGCGGGGCCATCGTCAACATCGCCTCGGCCGCGGGGCTGATGGGCGCGCCCTTTCTGGCGATCTATGCGGCGGCCAAGCATGGGGTGGTGGGGCTGACGCGCTCGGCCGCCGCCGAATATGCGCGCCGGGGCGTGCGGGTGAATGCGGTCTGCCCGTCATTTGCCAATACCGCCATGCTGAACGAATTTCTCGATGCCTCGCCCAAGGGCCGCGAGGCCGCCGAGGCGGGGCTTGTGCGCAACGTGCCCATGGGCCGCGTCGCACAGGTTGACGAGGTGGTGCAGGCGATCATGTTCGCCGCCAGCAGCGAAAACAGTTTCATGACCGGTGAAACGCTGTCGATAGATGGCGGCTTGCACGCGGTATGATGCAACAGGGGAACAGGGTATGACGGAACGGATCACCAACAAGGTCAGTCTGGACATCGAAGACGGTATCGCCTTTCTGACCATCGACAACCCGCCGGTCAACGCGCTTGGCCAACTGGTGCGCCAGGGGCTGGCCGAGGGGGTGCAGCGCGCGGGCGATGACCCCGCCGTGCAGGCCGTGGTCATCATTGCGCGCGGGCGCACCTTTCCCGCGGGCGCCGACATCACCGAATTCGGCAAGCCGCCGCTTGAACCCTTTCTGCCCGATGTCTGCCAGACCATCGAGGACTGTCCCAAACCCGTGATTGCCGCGCTGCATGGCACGGCGCTGGGCGGGGGCTTTGAAATTGCGCTGTCGGCCCATTACCGCATCGCCCTGCCGTCAACCCGCGTCGGTCTGCCCGAGGTCAATCTGGGCCTGTTGCCCGGCGCCGGCGGCACCCAGCGCATGCCGCGCATCGCGGGGGCGGGGCCGGCGCTGGACCTGATGCTGACGGGCAAGCCGATCAAGGCGCCGCGCGCGCTTGAAATCGGGGTGATCGACGAAATCGCCGACACCGACGACCTGCGCGCGGCAAGCGCCGATTACGCCCGCCGCCTGCTGGCTCAGGGTGCCGGCGCGCGCCCCACCAGCCAGCGCGCCGAGGGGATCGCCGACAAACACGCATTTCTTGCCGAATGTCAGGCCCGCCGGGCACAGCTGGAAAGGCGCGCGCGCGGCCAGAAATCGCCCTTCATGATCGTCGATTGCGTTCAGGCGGCGGCGGAAACCCCCTTTGCAGAGGGCATGAAAAAGGAACGCGCCGCCTTCATGGAATGTCTTGGCTCTGATCAGTCAAAGGGCATGATCCATGCCTTTTTCGCCGAGCGTCAGACCGCCCGCATCCCCGAGGCGAAAACCGCCCGTCCACGCGCGATCGACCGTCTTGGTGTTGTCGGCGGCGGCACCATGGGCGCGGGCATCGCGGTTGCCATGCTGCAATCGGGTCTGCCGGTGGTGATGGTCGAGCGCGACGACGAAAGCCTGGCCCGCGGCCGCGCCAATGTCGAGCGTGTCTTTGATCGCAACATCAGCAAGGGTCGGATGACTGACGCCGACAAATCCGCCATCATGGGCCGCTTTTCGGGCGCAACCGATTATGATGCGCTGGAGGGATGCGATCTGGTGGTCGAGGCGGTGTTCGAGGACATGGACGTGAAAAAGGCCGTCTTTGCCGAACTTGACCGCGTCTTGCGCCCCGGCGCCGTGTTGGCGACCAATACCTCGTATCTGGATATCGACGAGATCGCCGCCAGCACTGCGCGCCCGCAGGATGTGATCGGGCTGCATTTCTTTTCGCCCGCCAACATCATGAAGCTTCTGGAAATAGTGGTGCCTGCACGGGTCGCCGATGATGTGGTGGTCACCGCCTTTGCCCTGGCAAAACGGTTGGGCAAGGTGCCGGTGCGCGCCGGCGTCTGTGACGGGTTCATCGGCAACCGCATGCTGGCCGTCTATCGCCGCGCCGCCGATTACATGATGGAGGACGGCGCCTCGCCCTATGACATCGACGCCGCGATCCGCGATTTCGGCTTTCCGATGGGGCCGTATCAGGTGGTTGACCTTGCCGGTGGCGATATCAGCTGGGCCGCGCGCAAGCGCCGCGCCGCCACCCGCCCACCCGAGGAACGTTATGTCGATATCCCCGACCAATTATGCAAACGCGGCTGGTTCGGGCAAAAGACCGGGCGTGGATATTACATCTATGACGACAAATCCCCCCGCGGCCGCCCCGACCCCGAGGTTCTGGACATCATAGATGCGGAGCGCGCGCGCAAGAACATCACCCCGCGCGCATTTTCGCCCGACGAGATCCGCGACCGCTATCTTGCCGCCATGATCAACGAGGGCTGCAAGATCGTTGACGAAGGCATCGCCCTGCGCCCGCTGGATGTGGATGTGACGCTGCTGAACGGCTATGCCTTTCCGCGCTGGCGGGGTGGGCCGATGAAATACGCCGACATGACCGGGCTTGACGTGATCCTGTCGAACCTGCGGGCCTGGGCGGCCGAGGACGCGTATTTCTGGCGGCCCTCGCCGCTGCTCGAACGTCTGGTGGCCGAGGGGCGCAGCCTTGACGACCTCAACAAGGCGGCCACCTGATGGCTGCGGTGCTGACATCGAGGTCAGGCGCGGTTCTGCATGTGGTCAACAACAACCCGGCGGCCCGCAACGCGCTGAGCGTCGAATATTACGAGCGCCTGCGCGCGGCCCTTGCGCAGGCCGGCGACGACCCGGCAATCGCCGCTGTGGTGCTGTCGGGCGCCGGCGGGTTCTTTTGCGCGGGCGGCAATATCAACGTTCTGAAAACCCGCGCCGCCATGAGCCATGACGAAAGGGTCGCCGCCATCAACGGGCTGCATGGGGTGATCCGCGCAATCCGCGACTGCCCCCGCCCGGTGATCGCCGCCATCGAGGGCGGGGCCGCCGGGGCAGGGGCCTCGCTGGCGCTGGCCTGCGACATGGTGGTGGCGGCAGATGACGCCTATATCGCGCTGTCCTATGTGCGCATCGGCCTGACGCCGGATGGGGGGGCGACCTCTTTCCTGTCGGAATTCGCCCCGCGCCAGCTGGTCAATGAAATGCTGATGCTGGGCGACAAGTTGCCCGTCAGCCGCCTGCACGCGCTGGGGGCGGTCAACCGGCTGACCGCCCCCGGCAAGGCCGTGGACGAGGCCCTTGCCCTGGGCGCGCGCCTGGCCGCCATGCCGCCTGCCGCCCTGGCCGCGATCAAGAAGCTGGCGCAAACGGCGCGCACGCAGCCGCTGGATGCCCAGCTTGACGCCGAAGTGCAATCGATGGCCACCGCACAGGGTGGGGCCGAGGCCGCCGAGGGCATCAACGCCTTCCTCGAAAAACGCCCCCCCAATTTCAGCCGCTTTCGCCAATGACCGGAATCGACGTTGGTCTTCAATGAAATGTCGCAAATGGCCGGTATGGTATCGGCAGGCAGCGGCAAAACCACGGCGAACAGGACAAGGACATCGACCATGCGCCCGATCGCATTCGACAATCCCGGCCGCTTCTGGCGCGGCAATATTCACACCCATTGCGATGCCTCCGACGGCGCGCTGGACGTGGCCGAGGTCTGCCGCCGCTACAAGGCGCAGGGCTATGACTTCCTTGCCCTGACCGATCATTTCGTCGGGCTGTTTGACTATCCCATTACCGATACCCGCCCTTTTCGCGACGACAACTTTACCACCCTGATCGGGGCCGAGCTGCATTCGGGCGCGATGGAAAACGGTGATCTGTGGCATATCCTTGCCGTCGGCCTGCCCTTTGATTTCGCGCCCAGCAATTCGCCCCATTTCATGCCGATCGAAGATCAGGAAAGCGCACCCGAAATCGCCCGCCGCGCGCGTGACGCCGGCGCATTCGTGGCCATCGTGCACCCTGAATGGTCGGGCCTGACCGAGGCCGAGATGATCTCGATCGACGCGGCACATGCGGTCGAGGTCTATAACCACGGCTCGCAGGTCGAAACCGATCGCGGCCGCGGGCTGCATTCGGCCGATCTGCTGGCGCGCTCGGGCAAGAGGGTCAGCTTCATCGCCACCGATGACGCCCATTTCCGCAATGGCGAGGGCGATGCCTTTGGCGGCTGGGTCATGGTCAAGGCGACCGAAAACACGCCCGAGGCGTTGCTGGAGGCGCTGAAACAGGGGGCGATGTATTCGACCATGGGCCCCGAGATCCACGATATCGAGATCGACGACCGCCATGTGCATGTGCGCTGTTCCGCCGTCTCGGCGATCGTGTTGCAGGGCCAGGGCGTCGGCACCGAAGAGGCACTTGGCGAATCCCTGACGCAGGCGCGCCTGCCGCTCAGCCGCGTCAGTGGCAGCCCGTGGTTCCGCATCACCTTGATCGATGCCGCCGGTCGCCGGGCATGGTCAAACCCGATCTGGAGGGCCTGACGCCTTCTTCTTTGCCCAAATACTCCGGGGGAGTCGCGCCCGCGCGACGGGGGCAGCGCCCCCATTCGCGCGTTCAGGAATTGGCGTCGATGAAATCCAGTACCAGCGGGCGGATGTTCTCGCGCCATGCGCGGCCGGCGAAAATGCCGTAATGGCCCGCGCCTGGTTCCAGATGGCTGGCCTTCATTTCGTCGGGCAGCCCTGTCAGAAGGTCGAGCGCGGCAATGCACTGGCCCGGCGCGGTGATGTCGTCCTCCATCCCCTCGACCGTCTTGACCGCCGTTTTCGTGATGCGCGAGAAATCCACCTTGTGGCCCTTGACGGTGAAATGGTTGTCGGCAATTTCCCGCCCCTTGAAGATTCGTTCCACGGTGGAAAGATAGAATTCGGCAGTCATGTCCATCACCGCCAGATATTCGTCGTAGAACCTGTTGTGGCGGTCATGTTCGGCTGCGCGTTCGCGGGCAACCGCCATGATCTGGTTGGCAAATGCCTGCGTATGGGTTTCCAGATTCATCGAGATGAACGACGCCAGCTGCACCGCGCCCGGATAGACCAGCCGGCCAAAGCCCTTGTGTTTGACCCCCACACGCTGGATGACCGAACGCTCCAGCTGGCCCATGGTCACGCGACGGCCGAAATCGGTCACGTCCGTGGCGGCGGCATCGGGGTCGATCGGCCCGCCGATCAGGGTCAGGCTGCGGGGCTGCGCGTCGGGCGATTTCTCGGCCAGCCAGGCGGTTGCGGCCAGTGCCAGCGGTGCCGGCTGACAGACCGCGATCACATGGGTGTCACGGCCAAGCTTTTCCATGAATTCCACGAGGTAAAGCGTGAAATCCTCGATGTCGAACGTGCCTTCGGAAACCGGGATGTCGCGGGCATTGTGCCAGTCGGTGATATAGACATCGGCATCCGGCAGCAGGCTGCGCACGGTCGAGCGCAGCAGCGTTGCATAATGCCCTGACATGGGCGCGATCAGCATGACCTTGCGTGTGGGCTGTCTGGGGCGCGCCACATCGAAATGGATCAGGTCGCCAAAGGGTTTTTCAACGATCTTTTCGACCTTGACGACATATTCCCGCTTGCCGCTGACGACCGAGTCGATCCCCCAGTCGGGGCGCGCACTCATGCGTGAAAAGGTGCGTTCCGTGACCTCGCCCCAGGCTGCGAATGTTGCCGGCAGCGGCGAGGGCGCCAGGCCAAAGACCGGGTTCGACCAGAAGGCCTTGGCCGTCGCCCCCATCCATTCGCCGCCCTGGCGAAAGGATTCCATGATGTCGTAGGTTGCAAAATTCTGGTTCATGGCTATTAACC
>JAUZRU010000107.1 GCA_030950185.1 Paracoccaceae bacterium
CACAGGGGCCAAGCACAGGGGCCAAGCACAGGGGATTGCCAGATGTCGGACAGAACAGCACGGCGCAGGCGCGGGCGCGGCGGGGGCGGCGCGGCACGCAGGGCCGAACGCATGGCGCCGCATTTCGAGGCGGCAAGGTTCATCACCCGCAACATCCCGGATTTCGATGTGCTGAACGCCGAGGCGCTGGAAATCATCGAAACCAATGCCGAGCTGGTGCTTGAAGAAATCGGTGTCGATTTCACCGACAACCCGGCGGCGCTGGAACGCTGGCGGAACGCGGGCGCTGATGTGCAGGGCGCGCGCGTGCATATCCCGCGGGGCCTGGCCCGGCAGCTGTGCGCTACGGCTCCATCATCATTTACCCAGCACGCGCGTAACCCCGCGCGCAGCGTTGAAATCGGCGGGCGCAATCTGGTGTTCGCGCCGGTCTATGGCCCGCCTTTCGTGCGCGACCTCGACGGCAGCCGGCGCTATGCGACCATCGAGGATTTTCGCAATTTCGTGCGCCTCGGTTACATGTCGAAATACCTGCACCATTCGGGCGGCACATTGTGCGAGCCCACCGACATTGCCGTGAACAAGCGCCATCTCGACATGCTGCACGCCCACATGACCCTGAGCGACAAGCCCTATATGGGCTCGGTCACCGCCCCTGAACGGGCGGTGGATTCGGTGCGCATGTCGGAAATCCTGTTCGGGCGCGAATTCGTGGCCGAAAACGCGGTGATGGTGTCGCTGATCAACATCAACTCGCCCCTGACATTCGATGCCACCATGATGGGCGCGCTCGAGGTCTATGCCGCGGCGGGGCAGGGCTGCATCATCTCGCCCTTCATCATCAGCGGCGCGATGGCCCCGGCCAGTGTTGCCGGCACGCTGACGCAGCTGTTTGCCGAGGTGCTGGCCGGCATCGCCTACAGCCAGCTGGTGCGCAAGGGCGCGCCGGTGATCATGGGGGCGTTCGGGGCCTCGATTGACATGAATTCGGGCGCCCCCACATTCGGCACCCCCGAGGCCAGCCTGATCCTGTACGGCACCGGGCAGCTGGCGCGGCGGATGAATCTGCCCTATCGGGCGGGCGGCGCCCTGTGCACCTCGAAACTGGCCGATGCGCAGGCGGCCTATGAGGCGGCCAATACGCTGAACGCAACCCTGATGGGGGGTGTGAATTTCGCCCTGCATTCGGCGGGCTGGCTGGAAGGCGGGCTTGTCGCCAGCTTTGCCAAATTCGTGCTGGATGCCGACCAGCTGGGCGTGCTGCACCGTATGGCCCAGGGGGTGGCGGTGGATGAAAACGCCCAGGCGCTGGACGCGCTGCGCGAGGTCGGTCCCGGCGCGCATTATCTTGGCTGCGCCCACACCCAGCGCAATTTCAAGGATGCGTTCTGGCGCAGCGACGTGCTGGATTACCGCCCCTATGAGACATGGATCGATGCGGGCGCCCCCGACAGCGTGGCGCTTGCTGCCGACCGTGTGCGCAAGCTGCTGGCGGAATATGAACAGCCCCCCATCGACCCCGCGATCGACGAAGCCCTTCAGGCCTATATCCGCCAGCGCAAGGAAAGCGAGCCCGACGCCTTTGGCTGAGGTTCAGGCGGAAACCGGGATGCGGGCGGTTTCCAGCTCGGCGATCAAGGCGGCGAGAACCTCGACATGCTGGCCGATGTCATAGGTGGCGTGCCCGGCAACGCGGTTGCGCTCCAGCGCGGATTCCAGTGCCACGAGACGCATCAATCCCGCCTTGTGTCCGGGGGTGCGCAGGGTGCCCAGCAGGCGCTTGAGGTCACGTTCGCGCCGGTAACTTGCCCTGCGCCAGCGGGCGGCACGCACCAGGATGCGCGGACGGCGCAGGCTGCGGAAATTCGGGTCACAACAGGTCATTGGCAGTCTCCCATCAGGAATTTTCGGCAAGGCTGCCACAGGATGGGCGGGTGTTGCGCCAGGGGTGAAACCGCGCGCGGCGGTGGGATGAATGTTTAACAAATGGAAACAATCAGATGTAATTCGCATCAATTTAACCAAAAGATAAACAAATTTGCGTAAAACCCTCGCCAATTTCAACGAATGGCAGGCATGAAGCAGGAAGCCAGACTCTCGCCATCAACTGATCGCACCGCGGGCTTGCCCGATTGGGTGCCGGGCGAGCTGTGCCATTATCTGGAGCATGTGGAAAACGGGGTTTCGATGCGTCTGCTGGCCCGCCGGATCAAGGCGCATCCTTCGACGATCCTGCGTCAGGTGCGCCGCACCGAAGCGCGCCGCGACGACCCCCTGTTCGACATGGCGCTGGAGCGGCTTTCCTGCCTGTTCCGTTCAGTCGCCGGCAGGACCGGCAACACGCAAGGAGGGCATATGAGCTATATCCGTGAAACAGCGCAACAGGTCGCCAGTGACCGCGAGGTTGCCATCGAAGCCCGCCGCGTCTTGCGGCGTCTGTGCGAGACCGGCGCATTTCTGGCAATCGCGCCGGGGCTGGACAAGGTGGCGGTCATGCGCGAGGGCACCGATGGCAAGCCGCTGCGGATCGCCGTGCTGGATCGCCACGTGGCCGAAGCCTTTGCGCTGCGCGACTGGATCGAACGTTACCGCAAGGCGCGGGTTTCGCGGTATCGGATCACCTCGGCGGGGCGCGCTGCGCTCAAGAGGCTGCTGGCCGAGGCCGAAAATGATGCGCAGTCCCGATTTCGCGACCAGCATGCCATCTGGGGCGAACGCGATGTGCCTGACGGTCACGGGGCACGCGCGCGCAGGCTGCGCTGCAATCTGGCGGAAAGCCCGGTCACCTTGCTTGCCCGGCGCAAGGATTCCGAGGGTCGGCCCTTTCTGTCGCCTGAACTTGTCCGTGCTGCCGAGCGGCTGCGCGAAGATTTCGAAATGGCGCAGATGGGCCCGCGCGTCACCCAGAACTGGGACAGGTTTCTGACCGCCGGGCGTGAGGGCGGGTTCGGGCCCTCTGGCCCGGCCGAAGGGCCGATGGCAGCAAGGGAAAGGGTGTCAGAGGCATTGCGGGACCTCGGCCCCGGCCTGGGCGACATTGCCTTGCGCTGTTGCTGCTATCTGGAAGGGATGGAGGCGGCCGAAAAGCGCATGGGCTGGTCGGCGCGATCAGGCAAGATCGTGCTGCGCATTGCCCTGCAGCGGCTGAAACGCCACTACGAGGAACGCGACGGCACGCTCTCGCCCATGATCGGGTAGGATCAGCTTTTCTTGGTGGGGCAGGTGGACAGGCCCAGGATCGAATAGAGCGGGCAGCTTGCAAACAGCGACGTCACCAGCGGGATGATGCCGACCAAAAGCCAGTTGCGCCCGGCCATGTCGGGGTTCAGATACCACGCCACCAGAAGGGCAGCGCCGACGACAAAACGCAGAATGCGATCGATGTTTCCCATGTTCTTTTTCAACATTTTCAGACCTCATGTTTCAAACCCCGTTGATTCGGGGTGATGACGTCTTGTTGCCAGAAAGGGTGGCCTGGGTCGGTGACTTGGTCACATGGCCGGGGCGGTCGGCAAGGGGCCTCAGCCGGCAGAGCCTTGCCACCAGTCCAGCACCTCGGGGCCGAACAGGATCACCGCAATCGGTACCGGCGACACCGCCAGCGCGAATGTCACCAATATGCGGGATGTGCTGAACAGCCCGCTGATTCCGGCCGCCATGGCAATGCCGCCGCCGCCGCCTATGAAGGCATTTCCAGGCAGGTTCAGCGCCAGCGCAACCGACATATATCGCCATTTCAGCAACGGACCGCGCAGCCATTTGGGCAGGCTGCTCTGCATCAGGGCCAGCCTTTCCTGCTGCGACAGGGGTTCGAGACGGTCCAGCATCTCGCAGACCCGTTTCAACCCCGTGTCGCGGAACAGGTTGCGCAGCGCTGTCAGCTTCAATCGCCGGCCCAGCAGAAAGGCCAGTGTCAGCCCGCTGAATGTTGCCAGGAACACGAAGGGGGCGATGCGGGCCCCCTGCATCATCAGAAGGGATATGCCGATTTCCACGCCGGGCACAAAGGGAATGGCCATCAGAACGGCATAAGCGAGCAACCCAAGCAGAAGAACACCGCTGAGCGCCAGCCGGCCACCACGGCCCTGTATCAGACCGACCCGCTGCTGCACCCAGTTCATCAACAGCGAGACCAGGGCAACCACACAGATGATCACGAACAGGCGAATCCCTAGCCGGACAAGGCGTGGAAGTTTGTCAAAGGGGCTGGCCATGGTCGGGCTGTCCTTGTGCTGCATAGCTGCCGGCCCATGTTAACCCTTGATCCACGGCAATGCCCCGGGAATCATCAATGGCAGGCAGGCATGCGCCCGGCCCCGACGTCCCGCCCCCGGAAGATCAGCCGCGCCGGCGCCGACGGCCCGCGCGCCGCCCGCGGGCGCCGGCCTCGACCTCGCCTTCGGCCAGTGCCGGCTTGTTGGCCTGGATCCAGGCCGCGCCATGCGGGTCATTGTTGGTCAGCAGGTTGGCGGCGCGCACGGCCATCATCTCGGCCTCGCGGGTGGGGTTCATGATGGCGCTGGTCATGCCGCTGGCAATGGCCATGGGCAGGAAAGCGGCGTTGATCGCGTGCCGGTTGGGCAGGCCGAAGCTGATATTCGAGGCCCCGCAGGTGGTGTTCACGCCCAGTTCATTTCGCAATCTCCGGACCAGTTCGAACACCTGAAGGCCGGCGGTTGCCATGGCGCCGATGGGCATGACCAGCGGGTCAACCACGATGTCATGGGCCGGGATGCCGTAATCGGCCGCGCGTTCGACGATCTTCTTTGCGACCTGAAAGCGCACTTCGGGATCTTCGGAAATGCCGCTGTCGTCATTGCTGATCGCCACCACGGGCACGTTGTATTTCTTGACCAGCGGCAGGATGGCCTCGAGGCGCTCTTCCTCGCCGGTGACCGAGTTCAGCAGCGGCCGCCCTTCGCAGATCTCGAGCCCGGCCTCGAGGGCCGCGGGAACCGAGCTGTCGATGCACAGCGGCACATCGACCAGCGACTGCACCAGCTTGATGACCTCGCGCATGAGGGGCGGTTCGGTTTCATTCGGGTTGGGGTTGGAATTGTAGACCACCCCCGCATTGATATCGAGCATGGTCGCCCCGGCCGCGACCTGGGCCAGCGCGTCGGCCTGAACGGTGCTGAAATCGCCTGCTTCCAGTTCGGCCGCCAGTTTTTTTCGCCCCGTGGGGTTGATGCGTTCGCCGATCACGCAAAAGGGCTGATCAAAGCCGATGATCGCGGTTTTTGATTTCGATTCGACAATGGTTCGTGTCATCTGGCGTGGTCCTCGGTTCTGTTCGTCAGTCCTGCGCGTCGGGCTGCGCGGTGTCGCCACCGTGATCGCGCGCCCATTCGGCTGCGGCCTTGATACCCCCAAGCGGGAAGAAATGTATATGCGAAATGTTCAGGTCGGGATGCGCGGCCTTGTGCGCGGCAATGTCGTTCAGAAAATCGTCGGGCGCAAATGGCAGCAGCAGCTTGCGCACGTCACGCGCCCGTTTTTGCAAAACCCGCAGGCTGGGCCCCACGCCGCAGGCAATGGCAAAGCGGATCAGGGTTTGCAGTTTCGCAGGCCCCGCCACGCCGAGATGGACGGGCAGGGTGATGCCCGCTTCGACGAGGCTGTTGGCCCATTTGATGACCGGGGCCGACTCAAAGGCGAACTGCGTGACGATGGCCATTTCCAGCCCCTTGCGGCGGGCGAAATCCTGTTTCCAGCGCAGCGCATCCAGCAACACGCCCGGCGCGCCATTGGGGGCGACATCGCGGTTGCCCTCGGGGTGGCCCGCGACATGGATGCGGGTGAGATCGTCGAACAGGCCGGTGTCGAGCATCTCCATCGAATTGTCGAAGGCGCCCTGTGGCTGGCTGACGCCGCCCGCCAGCACCAGCGCCTGATCGACGCCGGCCTCGTGCCGGTAACGGTCGATCCATTCGGCCAGCATGGCGCGGTCGCGGATCAGGCGAGCGGGGAAATGCGGCATGACGGCAAAGCCCTGTTGCGACAGGCGCCGCGCGGTGGCCAGCATGTCATCAAACGGGGTGCCGTCGATATGGGCCAGATAGATGCGGGTGCCCCTGGGCAGCAGCGTCCGGAAATCATCGATCCTGGCCGCCGTGCGGGGCATGACCTCGATCGAAAAGCCCCGCAACAGGTTTTCGAGCGCGCCATTGCGCGGATTCTGCCGTCTTTTCATTGCCACGACTGCCATTGTCGGCCCCTCCCTTGTGTTGTGCGGCCCGGACGGGGCCGCGATTTCCCGGCTCAGCCTCGCGCCCCGGGCATGCGCGACATGCCTCGACGGGCCCTGACCCGACCGGGCCCTAACCGGACTCGCGCCCCTCATTGTCGATCAGCGCCTTCAGGCGTGCGTCGTCATATTCGGCCTCGAGGCGCGCGGCCTGGGCGGCGGCGATTTCATGTGCGTCGCCCTCGACCGCAAAGGGCGCGGCCCGGCGCCACTCGGCAAGGTATGAATCGGTGTCGCGCGCGCCCGCCTTCATGGCCGCGCGGTCGATGGCCTTTTCGAACCGTTCATTCAGCTGCACCTTGGCGGCGCGCCTTCCGCGGCCCACGATGACCTGGGCCGGGATGTCGCGCCAATATACGATCGTCACTTCCGCCATTTGGCGATTCCTTTCCTCTTCATGCGCCTTTCTATGGCGCGGTCCGCCCTTCACATGGGTGATTTTCGACATGGCGGCAAGTGGATGCGACCCATCGGGTCAAACCAGAGCCTGTTGACGTTTGGCGGGTCACACCGGTTTCAGCCCAAATCCACCAGTGCCAGCCAATTTTGCGCAGACAGGGTGGCCCCCTTTCAAGCGAAATTTGCGCCGCAATGGTGGATTTGGGAAAAATCCCGCAGGGACGCGGCGCAAATTGCCCCCAGCGCGCGAATTTTCCCTTCCGATCAGGCGATCGCTGCGGTCAAATTCATCACGCTGGAAGCAATTTTCGCCAGCGCCGGTGCGATCCGCTAAACGTCAACAGGCCCTAATGCCGACAATGCCTGCTTGCGCCGCTCGGGCCCGCGCGCTACCCTGAGAGAAA
>JAUZRU010000108.1 GCA_030950185.1 Paracoccaceae bacterium
ATGGTGGCGCCCGGCGTAGAAATCGGTGAACTCGGCAACCGCAAAGGGCATGTGCATGGTAGCATCGGCCTGTTTCACCAGATGGGGTTCGACGCGGGGGCGCGCAGCCGCGCCCTCGGCCAGAAGGGCGGTGAGATCAGCGCGAAAGCGGGCCCAGGCTTCGGGGCCGAGTTCCATGAAATCATTCCAGAAGGGCACGTCGAAAACAGGCTCGTCCGAGGGCCGCAGGATGGCGTGTTCTTCCAGCGCGGTCACGTCCAGGATCATGTCGCCGATGGCCACGCCGCAGCGGGGTTCGCCATCCGGGACCGAGAACACCCCGCAGGGCAGGTTGTTCAGCGGGAAATCGGTGTTGGGATCGTTCGCGCTGGCAACCCAGCTTTTGCTTAGCGTCATGCGCCTGCCTCTTGTTCAGTTCAGCGAAATTTCCATGCCGTCATGGCCCAGATCGACGGGGCCATCGAAATGGGTGCGGGCGGCTGTCAGCCAGTCGGCCTCAGTAAAGCGCGCATCATCGGGCGGCACAAGGTGGTTCAGAACCAACCGCCCCGCCCGGGCGGCGGCGGCGATGCGCCCGGCATCCTCGGCCGTGGTGTGGGACGCATGCAGGTGGTTGCGCAGCGCATCCCCCAGCCCGGTGCGTTCGACCAGCGCATCCACCGCCTTGGGCAGCATGGCCTCGTGCACGAGGATGTCGGAGCCTTTTGCGAAATCGGCCAGCGGTGGGAAATGGCAGGTGTCGGCCGAAAATGTGATCACATGATTTTCGTTTTCGATTCTGACTGCAAAACAATCTGTTACCGGAGGATGTTCAACCCGCATGGCAGAAATGGAGAGAGCCGGACTGTCGAGAAACACCCCCTCGGCGATCGGTCTGACCTTTACCAGATCGACCAGCCGCGCGCGGCCCTCGTCGGATTCGCGGATGTTCAGGTCAAAGGACATGGCGCGCAGAAACGCCTGCCAATATGCGTCGGTCCCCGCGGGGCCGAAAACCGTGACCTTGCGGGCCAGCCCCGTCGTCCAGGCGGTCAGCAGCAGCGGGCCAAGCTCGAGCAGGTGGTCGGAATGCAGATGTGTGATCACGATCACATCAAGCTGGCGCAGATCGAAGCCGGCCTCGACCAGACGCAGCGTCACGCCAAGGCCGCAATCGACAATGATGCTGCGCCCCCCCAGCTCCACAAGATTGGCGGTGGGCATCCGGCCCGGCACGCGGAGCGCGGGGCCTCCCTTGGTTCCCAGCAGGACAATACGGTTGCGCATGATCCGTTTCCCGCGCCTATTTCTCGCCCGGGGTGCCGTCGAATTTCTTTTCCAGCCCGGCCCAGCAATCGGTGTAGTTGTCCTGCACCGGGGCCTCGAAAGCGGCGAAACGGGTCAGGTGCTGGGGAAAGCGGGTTTCGAACATGAAGGCCATGGTGTTTTCCAGCTTGACCGGCACCATGGGCTCGGTACTGGCATGTTCAAAGGCCTGGGCGTCGGGGCCGTGGGGCAGCATCATGTTGTGCAGGCTCATGCCGCCGGGGACAAAGCCCTCGGGCTTGGCGTCATACTGGCCGGTGATGTTGCCCATGAATTCGGTCATGATGTTGCGGTGATACCAGGGCGGTCGGAAGGTGTGCTCGGCCGGCAGCCAGCGATCCTTGAATATGACGAAATCGATATTGGCGGTGCCCGGCTGGCCCGAAGGCGCCGTCAGCACGGTAAAGATCGAGGGGTCGGGGTGGTCGAACAGGATCGCGCCCACCGGGGAATAGGTACGCAGATCGTATTTGCAGGGGGCATAGTTGCCATGCCAGGCGACCACATCCAGCGGGCTGTGATCGGTGAAGGTTTCGGAAAACTGCCCGCACCACTTGATGACCACGCGGCTGATGGCGTCGCGATCCTCGAAGGCGGCGACGGGTGTCTTGAAATCGCGCGGATTGGCCAGGCAGTTGGCCCCGATCGGCCCGCGGTTTGGCAGGGTAAACTGGGCGCCGTAATTTTCGCACACGAACCCGCGTGCCGGCCCGTCAGGCAGCGTCACGCGATAGACCAGGCCGCGCGGGATGATGGCGATTTCCAGCGGTGCGACGTCAATGATCCCCAGTTCAGTCCAGAAACGCAGCCTGCCGTCCTGGGGCACGACCATCAGCTCGCTGTCGGCGGAAAAGAAATATTCGTCCTCCATGTCGGCGGTCACAAGGTAGACATGGCTGGCCATGCCGACCTGGGTGTTCACATCGCCCGCGGTGGTCATGGTGCGCATGCCGGTGATCCAGGTCAGGGCCTCGTCAGTCATGGGGATCGGGTCCCAGCGGCGCTGCACCAGAGACTGGATTTCAGGGTCGATATCGGGGGCCGAGCGCCAGTAAGGCACCTCGATCCGCCGGAACTGGCCGACATGTTTCACCGAGGGGCGGATGCGATAGCACCATGTGCGCTGGTTCTCGCCGCGGGGCGCGGTAAAGGCGGTGCCGGACAGCTGTTCGGCATAAAGCCCGTAATTGCATTTCTGCGGGCTGTTCTGCCCCTGGGGCAGTGCGCCGGGCAGGGCCTCGGTCTCGAAATCATTGCCAAAGCCGGGCATATAGCCGGGCGTGGTTCCGCAGGGCGTGTCGGCCCGCACCATCTTGCGTTGCGGCATGTCTTCCCTCCCTTGATCCGCCGTGCCGCAAGTATCGTTGCATTTGCAACGATGTCAAGATATACCTCGACAGAACCACCCTGCAGGGTGGCGCCAACATGGTGGTGTTGCGGCAACGCATGGGCTGCCCCGCGCGCCCCAGCCGCGGCCATTTCTTGAAACGGGGCCGGTTTCATGCCCTTATGGCGGTCGTCGCAACTGCAACAAAAGGTTGTTCAGTGTCAGATTTCAGGCTTGAGGAATTCCTGCCTTACCAGCTGGCCATACTTTCCATGAAGGTCAGCGAAGGCTTTGCCCGGATCTACAAGGAAAAATTCGGCATCTCGGTTGCCGAATGGCGTGTGCTCGCCCATCTGTCGCAGGATGAAAAGGTCAGCATCCGCGAAATCCATTGCCGCGTGAGAATGGACAAGTCCAAGACCAGCCGAGCCGCCGCGCGGCTGGAAAAGGCCGGATATGTGACCAAGCGCGAGAACCGCTGCGACAGACGCCTTGTCGAGCTGGCCCTGACGGAATCCGGCCGCGCGCTGGTTGACGAAATCGCGCCGCTGGGCATGGAATATCAGGCCAGGGTTCTGGAAGCCCTCCCCGAGCCCGAGCGCACCGAATTCAGGCAGGCGGTGGTGGCGCTGCTGGAGCAGTTCGAATGACGGCAGTCCTGCATGATTACTGGCGCAGCTCGGCATCATACAGGCTGCGGATCACGCTGAACCTTTTGGGCATCGATTTTCGTCAGAACCCCGTCGATCTTGTCAAGGGCGAACAGCATGGCCCGGCAAACCTTGCCCGCAACCCACAAGGCCTGGTGCCGACGCTGGAAATCGACGGGCAGGTGCTGACGCAGTCATTGGCAATCATCGAATATCTGAATGAAACCCGCGATGCCGGGCTGTTGCCCCAGGGCGCTCTTGAACGTGCCCGCGTCAGGCGCATATCGCACGCCATCGCCATGGAGATCCATCCCGTCTGCAACCTGTCGGTCGCGCGCTTTGCCGCTGACCATTCAAATGGCGCGATCAGCATGGAAAGCTGGATGCAGCATTTCATCCCGCAGGGGCTGAGGGGGATCGAGGCCATGCTCGACAGCGCCGAGACCGGGAAATTCTGTCACGGCGACGGAATCACCATGGCAGATATCTGTCTGGCCCCGCAGATCTATAACGCACGGCGCTGGCAGGTCGATCTGTCGCCCTACCCCCGCATCATGTCGGTGATGGAAAACCTTGATACGTACCCGGCCTTCGTTGCGGCACATCCCGACCGGCACAAGCCCTGAAAACGCGCTCAGCGCAGCTCGACCACCCGTCTTGCGGACCGGCCCTTGGCATCAATGACCGAAATCGAAACGAAGCCCCGGCCCGGTGGGGTGATCTGCACCTGCCGTTCCTGTCCGCCAACGATGACGGGCACGCCATCTGCGATCCAGGTAAAGGGCGGGGTTCCATTGCGCAGCCTGACGACCAGCGGCATGGCATCCTCGCCGCCAAGACCCAGATCGACCCGCGCACCATCCGGGGGAAAGGCAAATTCCGGCGCGTCCATGTCAGCGGCAAACAGCTGCCGCGGCCCCTTGAACCGGCGCAGCGGCGGCGGCAGACGCGAATTCGTCACGGTCAGAACAGAATCCGGCGGCGGTGGCAGACGGTCAAGCCGGGGCTTGAGGCGGCCAAATGCCTCGAACAGCAGCGGCGCGGCCATTTCGGCCCCCGACAGGCCGGGCACCGAGGCCCCGTCTGGCCGCCCCATCCACACACCGATCACATGGCGGCCGTCAAAACCGATGGCCCAGGCATCGCGATAGCCATAGGATGTGCCGGTCTTGTAGGCCAGATCGTTTCGCGGGGCCGTCACCGGGCGGGGAACCTGCGAAAGAATGCTGGCCACCTGCCAGGCGGATTCGCGCGACATCACCGGCTTTGCAAGCGGCGTGGCGTCGGCCAGCCCGACATGGGGCGCGACAGCCCGCCCTCCACGCGCGATCGCGCCATACAGTGCAACCCGGTCCCGCAATGTCATACCCACCCCCCCCAGCGCGCTGGCCCGCCCAGGCGGCGCCACGCCCGGCAGCCGCGCATTGACCCCCGCGCGCCGCATCCGCGCCATCAGCCGCGCAGGCCCGACCGCATCAAGCAGCGCGACCGCCGGCAGGTTATAGGAAAACCGCAACGCATCGCGCAGGCTGACCACCCCGTGAAACCGCTTGTCGAAATTCTGCGGCGCATAGTTGCCAAAGGCCATGGGGCGGTCGTCGAACAGGGTTTCGGGATGTGCAATACCGTCGTCAAAGGCCAGCCCGTAGATCAACGGCTTGAGCGTCGACCCGGGCGAGCGCACCGCGCGTGTCATGTCGATGAACCCCAGACGGGCGGCGTCGGTGTAACCAGCCGAGCCCACCGAGGCCAGGACCTCGCCAGTGCCGTGATCCATCACGATCACGGCCGCCGACAGGCCGCTTCCGGCGCGACGGACATGCTCGGCCGCCAGGCTTTCAAGGCTTTGCTGCAAATCGCGCCGGATCGTCAGGCGCAGGCGGGCGCGAGCGGGCGCCGCTGCTGTCACGCGATCGGCGACATGGGGTGCGATCATGGGGAACGGCCGCCGCCGGTCCGGCAGGATTTCTTGCAGGGCGGCCCTGGCCTCGTCACGCGGCAGGGCCCCAGCGCGGGCCACCCGCATCAATACCCGGTTTCGTGCAGCCTGCGCTGCCTGCGCGTTACGGTCCGGCCGGCGCGATTCGGGCGCCTGGGGCAAAGCCACCAGCAGCGCGGCCTGTGCCGCGGTCAGGCGGCGAGGCTCTTTTCCAAACCAGGCCAGCGACGCGGCGCGCACGCCCTCTATATTGCCGCCAAAGGGGGCGAGTTGCAGGTAAAGCGCCAGTATCTGTTTCTTGGTCAGCCGACGTTCCAGTGCCAGCGCCACGCGGATCTGGCGCAGCTTGCCCCTCAGCCGGCCGGTGCCGCTGTCCTCCAGCAGTCGCGCCACCTGCATGGTCAGGGTAGAGGCGCCGGAAACCACCCTGCGGTTCCAGACCGCCTGCCATGCCGCCCGTAACATGGCACGGGGATCGACGCCGTGATGTCGGTAAAACCGACGATCCTCATAGGCCAGCAGCATCGCAATATAGCGCGGATCAACCTGATCGGCGCTGACCGGCAGGCGCCAGATCCCGTCATCGACCATATAGGCCCGCAGCAGATGGCCATCGCGATCCTCGACCACCCGCGACATGGGCAGGGAAAGGGGCGGCAGCACGGTTGCCGACACCCAGCGGTCCAGGCCGCGCAAACCCAGTGCTACACCGGCCAGCAGCACCCCGTTGCACAGCAGGGCGATCAGCAGGATCCGTCTGTTGCGCGCCAGGGCCACGGGGCACTTACCTTTCAGAGATCACGACCTGCCCGGCATCGGTTCTGGCACGGTATTCGGGCCGATACATATCCTCGACGCTTGCGGCGGGATGGTGGAACTGCCCCGGCGAGATCGCCCGCACGACATAGGCCAGGCGGAACGATTTTTCCTTTGTCCAGTCGACCGCTGCAAGAAACCGGTCGGCACGGAATTCCACATGCCGCGTCTTGACCGCCTTGCCCAGCCAGTCAAGCGCGCCGATATCGCCCGCGCGCAGCAGATGCGGGTTGTCGATCTCGAATCCGGCGGGAAGCGGGTCGTTCACCATCAGCCTGGCCTCGATGCGCTGCAACGGCGTGACGGTCAGCACCACCACCATGCGCTGGTTGAGGCGCAGCGTGGAAATGTCCAGCGGCTTGCCCTCCATGTCGTAATAGCTGCGCTCGATCCTGTAGCCCTTGCCCCCAGCCGGCACCGGCGTCTGGGGAACGCCATAGATCGTCAGCGCCGTCTCGGCCGGCTTGCCCGAAGTGTTGGTCACGCGCACCACCCTGTCGCCTGCGGTCTGGGCTTCGAGCACCTGCACGACCGGCCCGCCGGCGGGGCGGCCGTTGACAAGAAACGCATCAGCCGGCGTCTCTTCGATCAAGGCGTTTGCAGCCAGCAGCGACCACATGTTTTCCTGCGTCGAACGCGACCGGCCGGCCAGCGCATCGGGGCCAAGGCGTGCCGCAAGGGCCTGCTGGTCGATCGCCTCGGATCCGACCTCGACTGCCAGTGCCAGAACCGCCGCCGTGTCACGCAGATCGGTTCCGTAATCGACCCGCCATAGCGCCTTTTCCGGTGCGTTCCGCCGTTGCTCAAGGAAACGCCCTGCCTTGCGGAACATCGCATCGGCGCGTTTCTGGTCGCCGTAATAGGCAAGCGCCGCGCCCAGTTGGGCCAGCGCCAGCGGCGTGCCGAACTGGGCAGCCCTGGTGTCGGCATAATATCGCAGATCCCCGATATTGGCGGCGCCCTCGCGGGCCAGCACCATCAGCGCATAAGCGATCCCCTCGCCGCCCTTCTTGAAGTCGCCAGCATAGTTGACGCTGTTCTGCAGGTTCTGCATCGCCAGCTTGAAGGCCAGATCGGGCACTTCATACCCCTTGGCGCGGGCGCGGCTGAGGAAGTCGCTGACATAGGCATCAAGCCACAGATCGCCCGAATCCGGCGACCACAGCCCGAACGAGCCGCGCGAGGACTGGTTCAAAAGCACCTCGGTGATGGCCTGCCTGACACGGGTCTCGACATTGCGGTGCCCGCTCAGCCCCATCGCATTTGCAACCTGGTCGAAATAAAGCAGTGGCAGCGCCTTCGAGGTAATCTGTTCCGTGCAACCGTAAGGATAACGGTCAAGTGCCGCCAGAAGGCCCGGCGTGTCAAAGCGCGCAATCGGCCCCACGGCCAGCGTCGCGCGGCCGGTTCCCGGACGCAGGCCGTTGAACACGTCGGCCGAAAGCGTCAGCGTCTTGCCATCGCCCAACGTGACCTGGCTGGAAAAGGCGACCTCGGGATCATTGTCCCTGGTCGGAAGGCTGAGGGTCTTGCTCAGCTTTCTGCCATCGGGGGTGACAAGCTTGACGGTAATTTCGGGATTCCCCATCGCCGGGGCCACCAGCGGCACGGACAGCCTCACAGGCCGGCCCTTTGCCAGCCGCACCGATGCCGGCAGCGCCGTCTTGTCCAGATACAACCCGCCCGATGCCGACACGTCCAGCGCGACCTCGCCTTCAGGGCCGGTGGCATGTGCGATTTCCAGCAGAAGGCGGCTTTCGTCGCCGGGGGCAAGAAACCGTGGCAGGCTGGCCGTCAGCACGATCGGATCACGCACCAGCACATCGGTGCTTGCCTGGCCAACACCTGTTTTCGACCAGACCACGGCCATCACCCGGACGGTGCCGTTGAATTCGGGCATCTCGAAACTGGTTTCAACCGTCCCATCCTGCCCCACGGTCAGCGGGCCGCTGAAATAGGCGACCAGCTCTTCGGTCGGGGGCGGGCTTTGCAGGCGCTCGGCCAGGGCACCATCGCCGCCCGAGCGCAGCTGCCCCGGATTGCCCTGGGTGCCGTCGATCAGCCGCCCATACATGTCGCGGATCTGCATTCCCAACCGCCGCTGCCCGAAATAATGCCCATCCGGGTCAGGCACCTGAAACCGTGTCAGGTTGAGGATACCGACATCGACCGCGGCGATGGTGGCATAGGCGGTTTCACCCGGGCGCACCCCGTCAACCTTCAGCCGAACGCGCATCGGCCCGCGGGGTGCGGCCTCGGGCGCGGTGATCAGCCGGGCTTTCAGCCGGTGGTCCTGGGGATCGACCTGCGCCCAGTTCAGCCCGATCGCGCGCGCCGGGTTGTGCCCGGCTTCCATATCCATCGGGCGGATCACCGTCGCCGTGACATAGGCACCGGCACCCCAATCCTCGGTGACATCAAGATCGACCAGGTTTTCCCCCTTGACGACCTTGACGGTCTTCATGTCGATCAGATGGTTCGACATCACCGTGATCAGCGCAACGCCACCGCTGCGCGGCACAAGGCGCAGCCTTGCGGTATCGCCAACCCGGTACTTGTTCTTGTCCAGACCGATTTCCAGCGCATCAGGCGTGTTCACGCTTGCAGCCGAGGCATACCAGCCCGCACGGAAATCCGTTGACGATATGGTGGGGTTTGCACCCGTGGTCTCGACCCGCAATTCGTAATGACCCCAATCGACCGGCGCCTCGATCCTGACCGGGCCACGGGTTCCCGCCGCGATCTCGCCCCCGGCCACGCGAATGCGGGTGGTGACGGGTTCATAGTTCCACTGGCCGTAGGATTCATACCACTGATAGCGCGTCCTGATCCGGTTGAGGACCCAGCGCGCGGCGGGCATGGCCTGTTGTTCAAGATCAGGGCCGACCGCGATCACATCAAAGGCCGCGTTGGTGCCTTCGGGCAGATCACCGTCGAACAGCGGATGAATGCCGATCACCATATGCGCCGGCGCAACCGGCAACTCAATCGAGCGCTCTACCGGACGGCCGGAACCTTCCCTGAGACGCAGGATCGCGGTCAGGGAAAGCGGGCGCGACACATCGCCCGCGCGGGGCATGGTCAGGCCAAAGCGCGCCTTTCCGTTCGCGTCGGTCTGCAAATTCCCTTTCGTATATTCCAGCCGGCCATTGAAAGGCCGGTCATAGCGGCCAAAGCGATAGCCGGAAAATCCCTTCAGCCCCTTGGCCAGATGCAGCCTGGCTTCGGCCTCGATATTCAGCCCCGCGGCCGGGGCGCCATACAGATAGCGCGCCGACAGGCCGATCACCGGGTTCTCGCCCGGGCGAACGGGGCGTTTGGGGGCATCGATGTCGAATTCCACCCGATCGGGCATCAGATCCTCGACAAGAAACTTGCCCGACGCCAATGGGGCCGCCTTGGGATCGGCATGCAGCTTGACCGTCCAGGTCCCGCGCATCGCGGCCTTTGGCAACGCCAACTCCAGGACATGCCCGCCGGCCCCCAGATCCGGCAGCTGCCGGCGCGTGAATTCAACCCCGTCGGGGCGGGTGATGATGGCGGTCAGCGCAAGCCCCTGCAACGCCTCGGCACGGCTGTCGCGCACCAGCGCGGTCAGAAAGACCGTCTCGCCGGGGCGATAGGCGCCGCGCTCGGTCGTCATGAACACATCGATCGGCGGCGGAGACTTGCGCCCCGCAACCCCCCGGTCCGACAGGTCAAAAGCCGGGTCGGTCAGGTTGAGAAAGGCAAAATCGTCCTTCTGTTCGACAGTGATCATCTGCACCCTCTTGCCAGCCCTGCCCGCCAGCAGACCGGGCGCGAAATGGGCATAGCCCCTTGCGTCGGTCACCGCCTCGGCCAGAATGTCGTTATTGCGGGCGATCAGCCTGACCCGCGCGCCGGCCGTGGCGGTTGCATCCCTGAGCGAACGCAGGAACACATGCAGCCCGTCACCGCCCTTCATGGTGGAAATCCCCAGATCGGTAACAATGAACCACTGCGCGGCTGCGGCCCTGTCATACGGGTCGGCGCCGGGCACACGGGCGCGCATCACATAGACGCCGGGCTTGAAATCGCTGATCACATCGCCAATGGGCAGCGCGGTCACGACCTCCTTGTTGAGCTGCATCTCGACCTTGCCGCGCCCGGACCAGACCTCTTCGCCCAGCGAGTTGACGATATCCCTTTCATCCCAGGGCGACAGCGCCCGGCCGAAATATCCCTTGCGAAACGCCCTGACGAGGTTGCGGTCCACCACGCGGTGGATCTTGAGGTCCACTTCCGACAGGTTCACCGTCACGATCGGGATGGTCGCCGTCTTGCCCCGGGGCAGAACATAGGCCCGACCCACGAAATGCGCCGAGGGGTCGCGGTCACGGACATAGACCCTCAGAGTAATCGGCTTGACCAGCTTTTCGCCACTGGCCGCGGGCAGGCCGGGGCGGAACCGCAAGACATGGGTCTTGCCCCGGCTGACGCCTTCGATACACAGCTGCCGGCCCTGTGTCTCGACCGCAAGGCCGGGTTCGGGCAGTTGCACATAGTCGGCATAGTCCAGCCCCGCGCCAACGAGGTCTTCCGAGAAGGTCGCACAGATGCGCGGCAGGGCGGCATTGTTGTCCACCTGATGTTCGACCACGCGCAAGCCATAGAGCGCGACAAAGCCTGCGATCCTGGTGGCGGTTTTCTGGCTTGGGTATATTTCCTGCGCCAGTCGCAGAACGCTCAGGCCCAGCCTTCCGTCATTGCGTGCCGCCAGCGCATCGGCCAGATCGCGCAAGGCGGTCGCCTGCAGATCGGGCGCCGTGGAGCGCAGAAAGGCATTGATGGCCGCCGCGGTGCGAAGAAGTTTCAGGCGTTTCTTCTGTTTGTAGCTGCTCGCCTTGACCGCGCCCGCGATGCGGCCGAAAAACAGCCAGTGTTCGGGCGCATCGCTGACACCGACCGCCGCGCCGACCAGCTTGAGCGCCTTTTCCGCATCCTTGCTTGCTGTGGCCTTTGAGGCGGCAGCAAGAAAATCCTCGGCCTTCCACTGATTGGCCACATAGTTGCGCCCCATGTCGCGCGCCACCTTGCCCGCCTCTTTCAGATAGCGCGACGGCAGCAGGGAAAGCTGCGCAAGGCGTTGATCGCGGATCTGCAACACTTTCGGGTCGGTCGGGATGATCCGCGCGGAAACGGCCCCCTCGAAGGGGCTCATTTCACCGACACCCGATTTGGGAAAACAGGCGTTGCTTTTGAAATTATAGGTGAAGGCCTTGCACTGGTTGTCTTTCAGGCAGGATTTCAGGCAGCTGTCAAAGGTGGTCTCGAAGATCGGGGCCAGATCCTTGCCGGGGAAATCCATGTTGCGGATCAGCACTGCGCGCCGGTCCGGCACGACGGGCTCGGCGGCAGAGGCAGCACGCGACCATCCGAAAAGGGACAGGACAAGATAAAGAACAAAAGGCCAATGGCGAGCAATAATCATGACAACACCCCAAGACACAGATAAAAACAGGGGATATGGTCGCATGATGGTCCGATCATTGCAACTTGAGCTGTCAAACAAACCCCCGGGAACAGCATGACCCATATCGACTATGACGATCTCTCGCAGCGCCTGCGCGCCCTGTGCGCCGGCGAGACCGACCACGTCGCCCTGATGGCAAGCATCGCCTGCGAAGTTTTCCATGCTGACGATCGGTTCGACTGGGTCGGTTTTTACCGCAATGTCGGCAATGAAACGCTGAAGATCGGCCCGTATCAGGGCGGGCATGGATGCCTGACAATCCCGTTTTCGCGCGGGGTCTGCGGGGCGGCGGCAAGAACTGGAAAGGTGCAGATCGTCGATAATGTCGATGCCTTTCCCGGCCATATCGCCTGTGCGTCAACCACGCGCTCCGAGCTGGTGATCCCCTTCAACGACCCCGGCGGCCATTTGATCGGCGTGCTTGATATCGACAGCAACCAGCCGGCGGCTTTTGATGCGCAGGACGCCCAGCGCCTGCAGGGCCTGCTTGACGAAATTTTTGCCTGAACGAAATTTTCCCGAACACGGGGGGCACCGGATCGCTCATCCGGCGGCCTGCAACGCCTTGCCCAGACGCGGCAGGCGCGCGCGTTTCAGCAGGGCGCGTATGGGCTGTGGGGCTCCAGACAGTTCTTCGGCCCTTTGGCGCACCGCTTCGCAGGTATCGCGCACAATCCCCGGCTGTACCGCCAGCAGTTCCATTGCAAACATGTCGGGATCCAGCCGACGGATACCGTGGCGGGCCAGCACGCGCGAGGGGAAATCGCGGCGGTTGAAGGTCAGCAGCCCGTCGGCGTGCCCCGTGATGGCGGCGGCCAGAACATGGCGGTCATTGATGTCGGGCAGGTTCAGGCTGGCCTCCAGCGTGGCGTCGGCGGCAATCTCACTTTCCGGCCAGCGGTGCCGCAACAGCGCGATTTCGGCGCGCGCAACGTCCTGCTGATCCGGCAGGTTGCGGGCAACCGCGCGCGCCCATTCCTCAAGGATACGCGCCGACCACAGCGGCACGAAACAACCACGCCCGGCGCAGCCCAGCAAGATTTCGCGTGTTACCGTAGGATACAGGACGCAGGCATCCATCAACACCCGCATCAGTCAAGCCGGAAGAACAGCGCCTTGAGATACCCCGATTCCGCCAGATGCGGATGCTGCGGGTGGTCGGGGCCGGCGCTGCCCGAATGGATCAGCTGCGCCTGCCGCCCGGCGCGCCCGATACCGCGCACCGAGGCCGCCTTGAATCGGGCGGGATCAACCGCGTGCGAGCAGGAACACAGCACCAGATAGCCACCGCGCGAAACCAGCCCCGCACCAAGACGCGCAACCCGTTCATAGGCACGCAGACCCGCCTCGAGTGCCGGTTTGGCCGGGGCAAAGGCAGGCGGGTCGCAAACGACAAGGCCGTAATCCCTGCCCTCTGATGCAAGCGACGACATGATTTCGAACGCATCGCCGCGGATGGTGGCAAACTGGCCTGCAAAACCCGATACCTCGGCCCCGTGCACCGCAAGGTCAAGCGCACTGGCAGACGCATCGACAACATCGGCACAGCGCGCGCCACCTGCCAGCGCCGCAAGGGCAAAGCCGCCCACATGGGAAAAGACGTCCAGAACGCTGGCATCGCGCGCCAGCCGCGCGGCAAAGGCATGATTGTCGCGCTGGTCAAAGAACAGCCCGGTTTTCTGCCCTTTCAGGAGATCGGCAAAATAGGTGGCGCCGTTCATCTGCACGGGAACCGGGGCGTCAAGCTGGCCCCGCACGACCGCAAGTTCCTCGGCCAGACCTTCCAGCTTGCGCGCCCGCCCCATGCCGTTCTTGACGATGGTCGAAATGCCGGCCACCTCGGTCACGGCGGCGACAAGATCATCAAACATCGCCTCTGCCCATGCCGCGTTGGGCTGGATGGCGGCAACATCGCCGAAACGGTCGATCACCACGCCGGGCAGGCCGTCGGCCTCGGCATGGACAAGGCGGTAGAAGGGGCTGTCATACAGCCGCTCGCGCAGCTCCAGCGCGCGCTGGATACGTGCGCGCAGCCAGTCGCGGGCGATCTCTGCGTCAAGGTCGCGATCAAGCATCCGGCAGACGATACGGGATTCGGCGTTGAAGGCGCACAGGCCCAGGCGTTCGCCATCATTGGCGTGCAGCTCAATGATCGAACCGGCCGGGATCTTGCGCGCGCGGCGGTCAAGCACCACCTCGTCGGCAAAGACCCAGGGCGCGCCGAAACGCACCCTCTGGGGCGATTTGTTGGGACGCATGCGAATGACGGGGCGGGGGGTCTGGTTGCTCATGCCCCCCTGTAGCGTGGTTTCGCGGCGATCTCAATGCGCAGTCAGACGGCAAGAAACCCCGGCAGGCCGTCCCGGGCGGCGGCCACACACAGCCAGTCGAACATGTAATCGCCCACCGAGCGGAAACAGACCAGATGCAAGGTCTGGGCGTCGCTCAGCCACCAGGCCGCGGCCACCTGCCCGATGCGCGAGCGGCGGAATTCGCCCACCGGCAGCGCGTCGGGGGCCATGTCGGCGGGGCTGCCCTTGGCGATGACCTCGCGCACGCCGTGGCCTGCCAGGGTGAACAGGGCGCGGGCGTCCGACACATCCACCGCCAGGTGGTGCCCGCCGGCAAGCGCCTTGTCCAGCCTGTCAACGGCAACGGGGGCACGGTCATGATCCATGAACAACAGCAGCTCGTCCGGCGACATCCAGGCAACCGCGCCGCGCTTGCCGCTGCGGATGCGGCGCTGTGCGGGCATGGCCAGGCCGACCGCCCCCTTGACCGCCGCTGCCATTTCCGCCGCATCAAGATCGCCGCGCAGGGTTATCATGCCCACAGGGGCGTGACGCGCAACCATAACCGCCCCCTGAAAGCTTTGCAGCGGCTTGGGCATCCATGGCTCAGACATTCTGCCGCTCTCCTTCCTTGTCATAGAATACGGGCTCGACCACCCGCGCCCGGATCACCCGCCCGCCCTCAAGCGGGAAGGTCAGCGTATCACCCATGCGCCGGTTGCCGCCGCGGATCAGCGCCATGGCGATGGAATGGCCAAGGGTTGGCGAAAAATAGCTGGAGGTCACATGCCCGATCATGTTTTCCATGCCGTTTTCACGCCGCCCGCCCTCGACCGCATGGGCGCCGGTCGGCAGCACGTCATCGGGATTCTCGGTCAGCAGGCCGACAAGCTGCTTGCGGTCGTCGCTCTGCATGTGGGGGCGCTCCATCCCGCGCTTGCCCAGGAAATCGGGTTTTTTCCGTGACACCGCCCAGCCGAGATTCAGATCCTGCGGAATGACGGTGCCGTCGGTTTCGTCGCCCACCATGATGAACCCCTTTTCGGCCCGCATCACATGCAGCGCCTCGGTGCCATAGGGCTGCACGCCGTGGCTTTTGCCCGCCTCCAGCGCCGCGCGCCAGAATTCCAGTGCCCGGCTGGCGGGCATGGCGACCTCGAAGGACAGCTCGCCCGAAAACGAGATCCGGTAGATGCGCGCGGGGATGCCGGCGATATTCCCCTCGGCCCAGCCCATGAAGGGCAGCGCCTCGGCCGACAAGTCGAGATCGGTTCCCATGTCGGCCAGCAGCTTGCGCGCATTCGGGCCGACAACGGCGATCTGGCCGAATTGCTCGGTCACATTGGCGACGAAAACCTGCCAGTCCCACCATTCGGTCTGAAGCCATTCCTCCATCCAGGCATGGACATGATCCGCCCCGCCCGAGGTGGTGTGGCACAGGAATGTATCGTCAGACAGCCGCACGACCACGCCATCGTCGAACAGAAAGCCGTTCTCGTTGCACATCAGCCCGTAACGGCAGCGCCCGACCTTCAGCGTGGACATCATGTTGGTATAAAGCATGTCCATGAAACGCGCGGCATCCCTCCCCTTGACGATGATCTTGCCCAGGGTCGAGGCATCCAGCAGCCCCACATTGCGCCGGGTGTTCAGGATCTCGCGCGTGACCGCCTGTTCCACGCTTTCGCCCGCCCGCCTGAGGCAATAGGGCCGGCGCCACCCGCCGACAGGTTCCCAATGGGCGCCGTTTTCGGCCAGCCAGTCGTGGATCGGCGTCTTGCGCAGGGGCTGGAACAGGGGGCCGCGATTCATGCCCGCAATGGCGCCGAAACTGATCGGCTGCCAGGGCGGGCGAAAGGTGGTGGTGCCGACCTGCGGGATCTCGCGCCCCAGGCTGTCGGCCAGCACTGCCAGCCCGTTGATGTTGGACAGCTTGCCCTGATCCGAGGCCATGCCCAGCGTGGTATAGCGTTTGGTGTGTTCGACGCTTTCATAGCCCTCCTGCGCGGCAAGGCGCACGTCTGAAACCTTGACGTCGTTCTGATAGTCGAGAAAGGCCTTTTCCTGCAGATGCGCGCCTGCCCCCTGCGGCATCATCCAGACCGGCTGAACGGGGGCGTGTTCCTCGGGGGCCGCGGTCGGGGCCTTGCCGCCCTTGCCCTTGTCCTTGTGGCCAAGCTCAAGGGCTGCGCGCCTGCCCGCGTCAAAGGCATCATCCAGGGCGGATGCTGTATCCAGATGCCCGTTTGCCGTGCCCGCCGAGATCACGAAGCCGCTGCCATCGGCGCCAAGCGGTGGGCGCGCGGGGTCGGGGCGGAACAGGGCCTGTTCTGCATCCCAACGCAGCTTGCCGCCGCAATGGGACCACAGATGAACCACCGGCGACCAGCCGCCCGACATGGCCACCGCATCGCAGGGAATATGGCCAAGCGGGGCGCCCTCGCCCGCATGCAGGCACAGGGTGACGCCGCGCACGCGCTTGCCGCCATCCACCCGCGCAATGGCCCGGCCACGCTCGACGCGGATGCCGCGTTCGCGGGCGGCGGCGATCAGGGGGCTGTCGGCGTCGGTTCGGGCGTCGATGATCGCGGGCACGATCAGCCCCGCGTCATGCAGCGCGATCGCCGTGCGATAGGCGTCGTCGTTATTGGTGACGATCACGGTGCGGTCGCCGATGCTGACCCCCCAGTTCAGCAGATAGTCGCGCACGGCCCCGGCCAGCATCACGCCGGGGATATCGTTGCCGGCAAATGGCAGGGGGCGCTCGATGGCGCCGGCGGCGTTGATGATGCGCCCTGCCCTGATCCTCCACAGGCGGTGGCGCGGCCCCGGCATGTCGGGGGCGTGGTCGGTCAGCCGCTCGTAAGCCAGCGCATAACCGTGGTCATAGACCCCAGCCCCCATCATGCGGGTGCGCAGGGTGACGTTTTCCATCTGCGCCAACTCTTTCAGGGCGGCACTGATCCAGCCTTCGGCCGGCTGGCCGTCGATTTCTGCGTCATCGACTGGCGCGCGACCGCCCCAATGGGCGGTCTGCTCGATCAGCAGCACGCGCGCGCCTGTGCTCCCCGCGGCCAGTGCAGCGGTCAGCCCCGAGACGCCGCCCCCCACCACCAGCACATCGACGTGGATGTGGAAATGCTCGTAATCATCGGGGTCGCTCTGTCGCGGCGGCCTGCCAAGGCCCGCCGCACGGCGGATGACCGGCTCGAACAGCTTTTCCCAGGCTGCGCGCGGAAACATGAAGGTCTTGTAGTAAAAGCCCGCGGGAAAGAACGCCGTCAGCGCCTGATTCACCGCGCCTATGTCGAATTCCAGGCTGGGCCAGTGGTTCTGGCTGCTGGCGGTGAGGCCGGCAAACAGCTCGGTCGTGGTGGCGCGCTGGTTGGGCTCGAAGCCTGCGCCGGTGCCGAGGCCGACCAGGGCGTTGGGCTCTTCCGGGCCGGCGGCGACGGGGCCGCGCGGGCGGTGATACTTGTAGGACCGGCCCAGCAGCATCTGCCCGTTGGCCAGCAGGGCCGAGGCCAGCGTATCGCCCGCAAACCCGCGCAGGCGCGCGCCGTTGAAGGTGAATTCCAGCGGGGCCGAACGGTCGATCAGGCGGCCGAGCGCAGGGTGACGAGTGCTCATGGCGTGGCCTCACTGGCAAATGAAAGGCCCGCCCGGAACGAAGTTTCGGGCAGCGCCCGCCCCGCCCCCCAGGCGGGCGCTATCGCGCCTCCCTCGGGGCTGGCGCTGGTCAGGCGATATGGCCGGGCGTGTCGATTGTTCCTCATCCCTGAAACCCCTTCCAGTCGGGCCGGCGCTTGCGGATATGGGCAAGGATTTCCTCGGGCGGTTCGGTCGTCTGAGCGGGATAGGTGCCGAATACCTCGAGCGTGTCGGTCGCGCGCGCCGCGTGGAACCATTTGCCGCAGCCATGAACGTGGCGCCAGCGCTCGAAATGCACGCCCTTGGGATTCTTGCGGGCAAACATGTAGTTTTCGAATTCCGTGTCGTCAGAGCCGGGGCCGGCCCGGCGGATATGGGCCTCCCCCCCGGGGGCGAGTTCGGTTTCGTCGGCATGGATGCCGCAATACGGGCAGTGCAGGATCAGCATGGGTTTGCGCCCCCGGCCAGTGTTGGAATCGAGTATTTATGCAAAGAAGAAACCATCAATGCGCCACCCCCGCTGCCACGCTTTCGTCGATGAAGCGTCCCTCGCGGAAACGTTCCATGCCGAAGGGGGCGGCCAGGTCGTCGGGTTCGCCGCGGGCCATGGTGGCGGCCATGGCCCAGCCGCTGCCGGGGATGGCCTTGAAGCCGCCGGTGCCCCAGCCGCAGTTGATGAAGCAGTTTTCCAGCGGCGTGCGCCCGATGATGGGCGAGCGATCCCCGGTCATGTCAACGATCCCGCCCCATTGGCGCAGCATCTTGAGGCGCGAGATGATGGGAAAGGTCTCGACCAGGGCGCGGACGGTTTCCTCGATGTGGTGAAAGCTGCCGCGCTGGGTATAGTTGTTGAACCCGTCGGCACCGCCGCCGATGACCAGCTCGCCCTTGTCGGACTGGCTGATATAGCCATGCACGGTATTGGCCATGACCACGGTATCCAGCACCGGCTTGATCGGCTCGCTGACCAGCGCCTGCAGGGCGACGCTTTCGATGGGCAGGCGAAAGCCGGCCATCTCGGCCAGCTGCCCGGAATGCCCCGCGACGATGATGCCCAGCTTGTCGCAGCCGATCGTACCCCTGGTCGTTTCCACCCCGGTGACGCGGCCGCGCTCCTGCCGGATGGCGGTGACCTCGCATTGCTGGATGATGTCCATGCCCATATCGGAACAGGCGCGCGCATAGCCCCAGGCCACGGCATCGTGGCGGGCGGTGCCGCCGCGGGGCTGCCACAGCGCGCCGAGCACCGGATAGCGCGGCCCGTCGATTGCGATGATGGGGGCGATTTCCCTGACCTCGGCGGGCGAGATGAAGCGCGTCTCGACGCCTTGCAGGCGGTTGGCATGGGCCGTGCGCCGATAGCCGCGCACCTCGTGTTCGGTCTGGGCCAGCATCATCACGCCGCGGGGGCTGAACATGATGTTGTAGTTCAGATCCTGCGAAAGGGTTTCATACAGGCTGCGCGCCTTTTCATAGATCGCGGCGGATTCGTCCTGCAGATAGTTGGAGCGGATGATCGTGGTGTTGCGCCCCGTGTTGCCGCCCCCCAGCCAGCCCTTTTCAAGCACGGCCACATTGCGGATGCCGTGATTCCTGCCCAGGTAATAGGCCGTTGCCAGCCCGTGCCCGCCGGCGCCGATGATGATGACGTCATAGCGGGGTTTGGGCGCGGGGCTGCGCCAGGCGCGCTGCCAGCCGGTGTGATGGCGCAGCGCCTCGCGCGCGATGGCAAATGCACTGTAGCGTTTCATCCCAAACCCCCCGTTCGCGCCGCTGCGGGCACAAGGCAAGACTTGCAGGAAGCGATGCAGCCGGCAAGCCATTTCCATATGCACCGGATGGGCCGGAATACCCCTTCGCTTTGCGTCATTTTCCGTGCCTTTCGCGACATCGGCCAGCTTGGCCCGCTCGCGCCGATGTGTTCGCCTGACAGGTCAATTGCGGCATCTTGGGGCTTTCACCGATGCAGGGGCTCGGATAGAAACAGGCGATCGGATCTGTTCCGATCGCGAAATCCAAGGGGTTCCACGAATGACATTCTGGCTGGTCGCACTGGGCATGACCATCGCAATAGCCCTGCTTGTATTGCTGCCGCTCATACGGGCGGGCGGGGTGCCGGACGATTCCGAGGTGGACCCCGACATGCAGGTCTATCGCGATCAGCTGGCCGAGGTTGACAATGATCTGGCACGGGGGGTGATCTCCGAAGACGAGGCGCAGCGCATCCGGACCGAGGTTGCCCGCCGCCTGCTTGAGGCTGACAAGGCCGCCGCACAGCGGCGCGGCTTTCGCAGGGCCCCCAGGGCCGTCAATATCGCCGTCACGGTCGTGGGTATCGCTGTCGTACTTGGCGGGTCGGCAGCCCTGTACCGCTGGGTTGGCTCTCCGGGCTATCCCGATCTGCCGCTTGCCAAGCGCGACGCCATATTGGCAGAACAAAGCGCCAATCGCCCGACGCAAGAGGAAATCGAGTCCCAGGTCAGCCGGACGAATCCGGCTTTGGACAAGATCGACCCGAAATATGTTGCCCTCGTCGAAAAACTGCGCAAGGCCGTTGCAAGGCGCCCGAACGACCTGCGCGGGCAAGAGCTGCTGACACAGCACGAGGCCCGGCTTGGCAATTTCATCGCCGCACACAAGGCCAAGGCACGGGTCATATCCATCAAGGGCAAGGATGCGACTGCCGACGACTATGCCGATCTGGCCGAACTGATGATCGTCGCCGCCAACGGATATGTTTCGCCCAAGGCCGAGCAGGCACTTGCAGATGCCCTGAAACGCGACCCCCGCAACCCGCGCGCGCGCTACTATTCGGGGCTCTTCTTCCTGCAGACCGACCGCCCCGACAAGACATATGCGCTGTGGAGTGCCCTCCTCGACGAAGGACCGCCCAACGCCCCCTGGATCAGGCCGATCCGCGCACAGATTGCCGAAGTGGCGCGATTGGCCGGCATTCGCCCGCCGATTTCAAAGGCCCCGTTTGCAGGTGGTGCGCCCGGCCCCACGGCCGAGCAGATGCAGGCCGCAAGCCAGATGAGCGCATCCGACCGTCAGGCCATGATCAAATCGATGGTGGGCCGGCTTTCGGACCGGCTGGCATCCGAAGGCGGCACGCCGGCCGAATGGGTGCGCCTCATCAGGGCCTATGGGGTTCTGGGCGACAAGGACAAGGCCGCGCAGGCGTTCAAGGACGCCACCGCCGCCTATGGGCAGGACAGCGCCGCGATGCAACAGATCAAGGCCGCCGCACAGGGGGCCGGGGTCGCCGAGTGAGCGATATCTTCGACGATATTGGCGGTTTCTCGGCAGCGCTGCCTGCCGCCACGCCGCTGATCGGGCTGGATCTTGGCACCAAGACCATCGGGGTTGCCATATCCGACAGCCTGCTGTCGGTGGCAACGCCTCTGGAAACCATCCGGCGCAAGAAGTTCACGCAGGATGCGCAGCGGTTGAAGGAAATCATCGAGGGGCGCAGCGTCGGCGGTATCGTGCTGGGGCTGCCCCGCAACATGGATGGGTCCGAAGGGCCGCGCGCGCAGTCAACGCGGGCTTTTGCGCGCAACCTTTCGCGCATTGTCGCACAACCCATCTGTTTCTGGGATGAACGCCTGTCCACGGTCGCGGCCGAGCGCGCGCTGCTTGAGGCCGACACCTCGCGACGGCGGCGCGCCGAGGTGATCGACCATGTCGCCGCGGCCTATATCCTGCAAGGCGTGCTTGACCGGCTGGCACATATGCGGATCACAGGCGCATGAACAACGATATCTGGAACCGCGACGAAATCGAAAGCCCCTGCGTCAGGGTCTGCGTGATCGACGAGCGCGAAGACCTGTGCATCGGCTGTCTGCGCACGCGTGCCGAAATTGCCGGCTGGTCGCGGATGACTGCCGAAAGGCGGCGGGAAATCATGGATGCCCTGCCCGCGCGCAAGCCGCGCCTGCATCGGCGGCGCGGCGGACGTGCAGCGCGTGTGCCCAACATGAAAAGCTGAACCAACAGCGGCCCTGCGCAGTCACCCCCACATTGCCTTGCGCAGCATGTTCAGCGCCATCACCATGATAAAGACGGCAAACAGCCTTTTCAGCGGCTTGGGATCCATCGAATGGGCCAGCCGCACGCCCAGGGGCGCCGTCAGCAGCGTCATGGATATCACGATCACGAAAGCCACCAGATTGACATAGCCCAGCTGAAACGGCGGCAGCCCCTGCGCCGGTGGCGCGCCCAGCAGGAAACCGACGACAGAAGGCACCGCGATGATCACCCCGAACCCCGCGGCGGTGGCCACCGCGCGGTGGATCGGCACGCCATAGAGGCTCATCAACGGCACGCCGAACGAGCCGCCGCCAATGCCCATCAGCACCGACAGAAAACCGATGATCGGCGACATCACCGCGCGCCTGACACCGCCCGGCATGTGATCGCCCAGCCGCCAATCGGCCCGTCCGAAGGCAAGATACAGGCCGATGATCAGCCCCAGCACCCCGAACACCACCATCAGCGCCGCCGAACGCAGCGCCGTGGTCGCCAACATGCCGGCCACCGCCCCCAGCCCGATCCCCGGCGCCCAACCGCGCAATATGGCCCAGTCAACCGCCCCCTTGCGATTATGGCTGAGAACCGAGCGCACCGAGGTAAAGACGATGGTCGCAAGCGAGGTCGCCAGACAGATCTGCATCAATGCCGGGCTGTCATAACCCAGCCCGGAAAAGGCAAAATAGAACGCCGGCACCAGAATGATCCCGCCGCCCACGCCCAGCAGCCCGGCAACCACGCCGGCAAATGCCCCGATCGCCAGCAGCAGCGCCAGCATCATCAGCAAGGTGTTTGTATCGGTCATGTCGAATCCCCCCGGGCGAATCCCCCCGCCCCTTTCCCGGCATCAGCTCACGAAGCGGCCCTGCTGTGCAAGTCTCCGATCGCGCCAAGCGCGCGCAGCACCAGTTCGGGCCCTGCGCCCGGCTTGTGCGCCCCTTCCGACAGGATGCGCCGCCAGCGCCGCGCACCGGGCCGGCCGGCAAACAGCCCCAGCATGTGCCGCGTGATCTGGTTCAGCCGCCCTCCCGCCGCAAGATGCGCCTCGATATAGGGCAGCATGGCCAGTACCGCCTGTTCGCCAGTGCGCTCGTCGCCCTGCCCGAAGATGCGCCCGTCGGCCTGGCCCAACACGGAAACCGGGTCATGATAGGCCGCGCGCCCGATCATGGCGCCATCAAGGCCGCTTGCCAGAAACCCCTCGACCTGTGTCAGCGAGGTGATGCCACCATTGATGATGATTTCCAGATCGGGAAATTCCCGTTTCATTGCCACGACCAATTCGTGATCAAGCGGTGGCACCTCGCGGTTGTCCCTGGGCGACAAGCCTTGCAACCACGCCTTGCGGGCATGGATCGTCACGCTTTCCACGCCGGCTGCGCGGATGGTTTCAAGAAAGGCGGGCAGGATCTCGCCCGGTTCCTGGTCATCGACGCCGATACGACATTTGACGGTGATTTCGATGTCGCCCGATGCCTCGATCATCGCGGCCACGCAATCGGCCACAAGAGAGGGGGTTTTCATCAGCACCGCGCCAAAGGCCCCCGACTGCACCCGGTCCGACGGGCAGCCCACATTCAGGTTGATCTCGTCAACACCGAAGGGCGCGGCGATCTGCACCGCACGCGCCAGCAATTCGGGATCAGAGCCGCCAAGCTGCAGGGCCAGCGGGTGTTCGTCAGGGTGATATGCCAGCAGATGTTGGGCATCGCCATGCACCAGGGCCGCCGCTGTGACCATCTCGGTATATAGCAGGGCATTCCTGCTGAGCTGCCGGTGCAGATAGCGGCAGTGGCGGTCGGTCCACTCCATCATCGGGGCGACAGAAAGGCGCCGGTCGGGGCGTGTTGTCGGGCGGGTCTGCTTCATGGGACATGCAGATACGCCATGGACAGGGCAATTTACAGGGCTTGCGGGGAATCACCTGTTCAAATTCGTTATTTTGAATATAATATCCCTGAACGCAACCGAAAGGCCCCGAAATGTCGTCATTCAAGCCAAGCCGCCGCAACCTGCTGCAAATGGCCGCCGCCGCCCCTGCCTTTGCCCTGCCTGCAACCGGGGCACGCGCCAAGCTGTCGGCGCCTGCGGCAGCGCAGCCCGCATATCACAGGTTCACCGTGGGGGACGCGCGGATCACCATCGTTTCCGATGGCTATCTCGGCCTGTCCGCATCCGGTCTGGGGGTCGAGACCGAACCGGCGGAAGTCACCGCTTTCCTTGAGGCGCATTACCTTTCGACAACGCAGAACTATGCCCACACCAACCACGTCATCATCGAGACCGCTGATGCAAAGGTGTTGATCGATGTCGGGTCAGGCGCACGGTTTCTTGACACCGCGGGCCGGCTGATGGCCAATATGGAAACCGCCGGAATCGACCCCGCCAGCATTACCCATGTGGTCATTACGCACGCCCATCCCGATCATGTCTGGGGCATTCGCGACGATTTCGACGAGGTCATCCTGCCGGATGCCGAATTCATCATCGGCACCGACGAATATGCCTGGTGGACAGCGCCCGGGCGCGTCTCGCAAGTGCCCGAAAGCCTGCAACAATTCGTGGTGGGCGCCGTCAATTCGCTGACCGCCGAGGGGCTGGAATGGACGATGGGCAAGGACGGCCACGAGGTTGTGCCCGGCGTCAGGCTGTTTGCCACCTATGGCCACAGTCCCGGCCATATGAGCGTGATGGTCGAAAGCAATGGAAACCAGCTGCTGGTGCTGGGCGACAGCATGAACCACGCCTATATCAGCTTTGAACGCCCTGAATGGCTGTCAGGTTTCGACATGGAACCCGAGCAGACAATCAAGACCCGCCTGCGCCTGCTGGACATGGCCGCAACCGACCGCATTCCGGTGGTTGGCTATCACTTTCCGTTCCCCGGTGTCGGCCATGTGATGCGCGACGGCAGCGCCTATCGCTTTGTCCCGGCACTGTGGCGCTGGGAGGGCTGAGGCGCCTGTCCAATCCGAAAAGACGCCCGGGCATCCCCAAAACCTGCACTGCGGGACAGCAACACCGACAGACCGCCCGAACTTGACAAGATGTCGGCGGGCATTGTCTAATGTCGCCCGATTAAGCTTGCCGCACCGGGAAACCAGATTGAAAAACAGGTTACAAGTTACAAGGAGAATTTCATCATGCTTTCTACGCGCACTGACAGTCTCAGCCGGAGGTCTTTGTTGCAAACCGGTGCGGCCGCCGCGCTGATCGCCGCAGTCCCGTCAAGGCTTTCTGCCTGCGAAGACTGTTTCGACCCGCTCAAATCCACGCCCAAGACCGCCGGGAAGAAAAAGGCGAAAAAGTACGACCCGTGGGAATGTGCGCGCCTGACGGCGAAGTTGAGCAGGGACAATCGCTCACTCGGCAAAATTTTCGCAAAGAAACGCAGGTTATCCAGGCAAATGGATCAACTTCTCGGCGATCGGGATCTCCTGAAACCGCAACAGAAGCGCGATCAGTTGATGGTAAGAAATCTGTCCAGACTCGCTCGTGCCGGCATAAGATATTATGACATACAGTCGGGGAAACCCGTTGCCTCTGACCGTGCGTTCGGAATTTCCGTAAAGAAGAGTCTCTCTGCTTTCAAAGCCAGGGTAAATGCCAGAAATTACGAAATTATTAAACTTGAAATGAAGTTTATAGATACCCTGAATGAGAATAAGGCATTAACCTTGAAAGTCTTTGCCTTGAAGAAAAGCATGAGGCGCACGATCCGCGGCCTCAAAAAACGTGGCTGCTCTTATCAAAATCCTAGCAACCTGCGACGGGCGCGCTGACCCCGCGCGGCGGCGAGCAGGGAACAGGTTCCGACACCCTCAGGCCGTTTGTGCAAAGGGGTTGGCGCGTTCGCCCCGCTTCCAGCGGCGGGCGGCGTCACCAAATGCCTTGAACAGCGGGCGCGAAACCGGGTTGTTTGCGGCGTTGTATTCGGGATGCCACTGCACCGCCAGCGCAAAACCGGGGGCGTCCTTGATGTGAATGGCCTCGGGTGTGCCGTCGCTGGCATAGCCCTCGATCACCACGCGCGGGCCCGGATCCTTGATCCCCTGGCCGTGAAGCGAGTTGACCATCACCTTGTCGGCCCCGAACAGGCGCGCGAAAATGCCGCCCGGCGTCAGGGTCACCTCGTGGCGCGGCGCGAATTTTTCCTCGAGCGTGCCGTCAGGCGGCATACGGTGGTTCATGCGGCCGGGCAGTTCGCGGATCTCCGGGTAAAGGGAACCGCCAAAGGCGACGTTGAATTCCTGAAAGCCACGGCAGATGCCCAGAATCGGCTGGCCGCGCTGAACGCAGTTGCGGATCAGATCAAGCGTCAGCAGATCGCGACACTGGTCAAAGGCGCCGTGCTTTTCGGTTTCTTCCTCGCCATAGTATTTGGGGTGCACATTGGGCCGCCCGCCGGTAAAGACAAACCCGTCACAGGCCTCGATCACGCTGGGGATATCGACATAGCGCGGGTCGGCGGGCACCATCAGGGGCAGGCCGTCGGCCACCTTTGACACCGCCTCGATATTGATCATGCCGGTGGCCTGCACGGGATAATCGTCACCGATGAGGTTCTGATTTCCGATGATGCCGATGACGGGACGAGTCATGTCATGGGTTCCTGCGCTGGAGGCTGTGACCGATCAGCGCAGTGAATACCCCAACAGACAACGCAGGTCGAGTCGTTTTCCGTTCACGTCACTTTGAGTTCCGACCTGCCCCGCTGCGTCAGTTCTCGTGGCGCCGTGCCTTCCATTCAAGGCGGCGCGCATGCAGAATCGGCTCGGTATAGCCCGAGGGCTGCTGCCTGCCCTTGAACACCAGATCGCAGGCCGCGACAAAAGCCACGCCGTCAAAACCCGGGGCCATGGGCACATAGAACGGGTCGCCCGCATTCTGCCTGTCCACCACTTCGGCCATGCGCTTCATCACCTCCATCACCTGCGCGCTGGAAACGATGCCGTGATGCAGCCAGTTGGCCATGTGCTGGCTTGAGATGCGGCAGGTGGCGCGGTCTTCCATCAGGCCGACATCATGGATGTCGGGCACCTTGGAACAGCCCACGCCCTGGTCGATCCAGCGCACCACATAGCCAAGAATGCCCTGGGCGTTGTTTTCCAGCTCGGCGGTGATTTCGTCGGCGCCCCAGACCGGCGGCGCGGCCAGCGGGATCAACAGCAGGTCGTCCATCGACGCACGGCGACCGGCGCGCACCAGTTCCTCTTGCCGGGCGGCGACATCGACCTTGTGGTAATGGGTCGCGTGCAGCGTGGCAGCGGTCGGGCTGGGCACCCAGGCGGTGTTGGCGCCTGCCTTGGGGTGTGCGATCTTCTGTTCCAGCATTGCCGCCATCATGTCGGGCATGGCCCACATCCCCTTGCCGATCTGCGCCCTGCCCCGCAGACCGCAGGCAAGGCCCACATCGACATTGTTATCCTCATAGGCCCTGATCCAGGGGGTGTTCTTCATGTCCCCCTTGCGGATCATGGCGCCCGCCTCCATCGAGGTATGGATCTCGTCGCCGGTGCGATCCAGAAAGCCGGTATTGATGAAGGCCACCCGCTGTTTCGCCGCGCGGATACATTCCTTGAGGTTCACGCTGGTGCGGCGTTCCTCGTCCATGATGCCCAGCTTGACGGTATATTGCGGCAGGCCCAGCGCGCCTTCGACATGGGTGAACACGTCGCTTGCAAAGGCCACCTCTTCGGGGCCATGCATCTTGGGCTTGACCACATAGATCGACCCGGCGGCCGAATTGCGGCGTGCACCCTTGATATCGTGGAGCGCGCAAAGCGTTGTGATCATGGCGTCCATCAGCCCCTCGAACACTTCGCTGCCCTCGGGATCAAGGATTGCCGGGTTGGTCATCAGATGGCCGACATTGCGCACCAGCATCAGGGCACGCCCCTTCAGGCGGCCGGTGCTGCCATCGGGGGCGGTGAATTCCAGATCCGAAGCAAGTGCGCGGGTGAATGTCTTGCCGCCCTTCGATACCGTTTCGGTCAGGTCGCCCCGCATCAGGCCCAGCCAGTTGGAATAGGCAAGCACCTTGTCCTGCGCATCCACGCAGGCGACCGAATCCTCAAGGTCGATGATCGCAGAAAGCGCGCTTTCCAGCTGGATATCGGCGATATTGGCCGGATCGTCACGGCCGATTTCGCTGTCTGGATCAACAATAACGTGAATATGCAGGTTATTGTTGACCAACAGGAAACCCCTACCCGTCCGCCCGACAAATTGCGCCCTGTCCGCCAGCGCATCCGGAATCGACGCGGCGTCGGCCAACTCGGCCCAGCGCCCGCTTGCCAGAGGCGCGGCCTCGTCCAGAAAGGCCTTGGCCCAGGCGATCACCCGCGCGCCGCGCGCCGGATCATAGCCGCCACCCGCGGGCCGATCGCCCAGCGCATCGGTGCCATACAGCGCGTCATACAACGAGCCCCAGCGCGCATTGGCGGCATTCAGCGCATAGCGGGCATTGGTCACCGGCACCACCAGCTGCGGCCCCGCCACATGGGCGATCTCGGGGTCGGTGTTTTCGGTTTCGATCTGGAAATCCTCGCCCTCGGGCAGAAGATAGCCGATATCCGTCAGAAATTCGCGATAGGCGGCCGCGTCATGGGGCTGGCCCCGCATGGCCTTGTGCCAGTCGTCGATTCGGGTCTGCAGATCTTCCCGCCGTTCCAGCAACGCGCGATTGCGCGGCGTGAAGGCGTGAACCAGCTCGGCAAACCCGTTCCAGAATCGCGTGGCCTCGATACCGGTTCCCGGCAATGCCTCGCCCTCGATGAAATCGACAAGTTCGCGCGCAACGCGCAGGCCTGACCGATCAAGACGTTCCGACATTCATGTGCTCCTTCTGGTTCTGCTCGGGCATGGACGAGGTCTGCTGGGCGGGATCTGTTTCCCATCGGAAACACAAAATGCATACAACAGTATTCAGTTCAAGATCAGAAACACGCCTTTCCTCTGCATCGCGGAATTGCACTTTACCAGACCCGGCACTAAGCTTGTCTTTCGACCCTTCCCCGGAGAGCAGAGATGACCGACGCCAAGACCATTCGCCTTGCCGATTACCGCCCACCCGCCTTTCTTGTGGAAAGGGTTGACCTGGCCTTTGAGCTCGACCCCGAGCAGACCCGCGTGTCATCGGAAATCATCTTTCGGCGCAACGAGGCGGTATCGGGTGATTTCCACCTTCACGGCGAATCGCTGAAACTGATCTCGGCAAGCATCGACGGGCGCAAGCTTGGGCCGGACGACTATGCGCTTGATGACGAAGGGCTGACCATCCCCGGCGACAGCCTGCCCGATGCCTTTACCTGGCGGGCCGAGGTCGAAATCAACCCGAAGGCGAACACCTCGCTTGACGGGCTGTATATTTCCAAGGGCATGTATTGCACGCAATGCGAGGCCGAGGGCTTTCGCAAGATCACCTTCTACCCCGACCGGCCCGACGTGATGGCACCGTTTCGCGTACGCATTCAGGGCGACATGCCGGTGATGCTGTCCAACGGCAACCCGATGGCGCGCGGCGCGGGCTGGGTCGAATGGCACGACCCCTGGCCCAAACCCTGTTACCTGTTTGCGCTGGTTGCCGGCGATCTGGTGTCGTTCGACGACCGTTTTACCACCATGTCGGGGCGCGACGTGACCCTGCGCATCTGGGTGCGCGAGGGCGATCAGGACAAATGCGCCCATGCGATGGAAAGCCTGAAAAAGGCCATGCGCTGGGACGAGGAAAACTATGGCCGCGAATATGATCTGGACCTGTTCCAGATCGTCGCCGTGGACGATTTCAACATGGGCGCGATGGAAAACAAGGGGCTGAACATCTTCAATTCCAAATATGTCCTGGCCAGCCCCGAAACCGCCACCGACCGCGATTACGAGCTGATCGAAGGCATCATCGCGCATGAGTATTTCCACAACTGGACAGGAAACCGCATCACCTGCCGCGACTGGTTTCAACTGTCGCTGAAAGAGGGGCTGACGGTATTTCGCGACCAGACATTTTCGGGCGACATGCGCAGCCACGCGGTCAAGCGCATCGAAGAGGTTCAACAGCTGCGCGCGCGTCAGTTCCGCGAGGATGCCGGCCCGCTGGCCCACCCGGTACGGCCCAGCGAATACAAGGAAATCAACAATTTCTATACCGCAACCGTCTATGACAAGGGGGCCGAGGTCATTCGCATGCTGCATCGCCTTGTCGGCCCGGCGGACTATCGCCGCGCGCTGGATCTGTATTTCGAGCGCCATGACGGGCAAGCCTGCACGATCGAGGACTGGCTGAAGGTGTTCGAGGATACCACCGGGCGCGACCTGGGCCAGTTCAAGCTGTGGTATGAACAGGCCGGCACGCCACGCCTGTCGGTGCGTGACGAATGGCAGGATGGCACATACAGGCTGACCTTCCGCCAAAGCGTGCCGCCAACACCGGGCCAGCCCGACAAGAAACCCATGGTCATTCCGGTGGCTGTCGGCCTGCTCAACCCCAATGGCGACGAGGTGGTGGAAACCACGGTTCTCGAGATCACCGAGGCCGAGCAGAGCTTTACCTTCGAGGGGCTGGCAAGCCGACCCGTTCCGTCGATCCTGCGCGGCTTTTCCGCCCCCGTGATCGTCGAGCGCGAAACCCCGGCTGATGAGCGCATCTTTCTGCTGGCCCATGACACCGACCCCTTCAACAAATGGGAAGCCGGGCGCGCGCTGGCGCTGGAAACGCTGGCCGGGATGCTGCGCGACGGACAGCCCGCGCAGGCCTATCTGGGTGCCGTCGCGCGCATGGCGGCCGACGAACGCCTTGACCCCGCCTTCCGGGCGCTGGCCTTGCAGCTGCCCGGCGAGGATGAAATCGCCGGGGCCGAACATGACGCCGGCCGCATCCCCGACCCGCTGGCCATCCACGACACCCGCAAGGCGCTGGCGCGCGCGATTGCCGGGGCGATGGGCGACGGGCTGGGGCGGCTTTACGGGGAAATGGCAGTGCCCGGCCCCTATACCCCCGATCCCGAGGCCGCGGGCAAACGTGCGTTGCGGGGTGCTGCGCTGGCGCTGATATCGCTGCGTGACGAGGGCGAGGCCGCCGCGCGGCAATTCAGGGCCGCCGACAACATGACCGAAACGCTGGCGGCGCTGTCCTGCCTGCTGCGCGCCGGAAAAGGCGAGGCCGAACTTGCCGCCTTCCATGAACAATGGCGCGACAATGATCTGGTGATCGACAAGTGGTTTGCCCTGCAAGCCAGCCTTGCATCACCCGAGCGCGCCGTTGAAACCGTGCGCCGGCTTGCCGCCCATCCCGATTTCGACTGGAAGAACCCCAACCGTTTCCGCAGCCTGATCGCGGGCTTTGCCATGATGAACCCGGCCGGTTTTCACGATGCCAGCGGTGCGGGATATGAATTTCTGGCCGACTGGCTGATCCGGCTGGACCCGGTGAACCCGCAGACCACCGCGCGCATGTCCACCGCCTTTGAATCCTGGCGGCGCTATGACGACAACCGTCGCGCCCTGATGAAGGCCCAGCTTGAAAGAATCGCCAGGACGCCCGGGCTTTCGCGGGACAGCTCGGAAATGGTCGAGCGCATCCTCGCGGGCTGATCCGGCAATATTGTCGCAAAACTGTTACCCAAACACGTCACCCGGTCAGCGAACACCGGCAGCGGGCGGCGGCATGATTGAGACATACCCGTTAAAAGGTTAATTTCGCCTTTGACTCAGTCTTGGGGGGCTGCTGCTGCATGGATACGCCCAGAACCGTTCTGATTACCGGGGCCAGCTCTGGTATTGGCGCCGCGACTGCTGTCGCTGCTGCCGAGGCCGGTTATGACGTCGCCATCGCCTATCACACCAATTCCGAGGGCGCCGAAGAAACCGCCCAAAAGGTGCGGGACAAGGGGCGCAGGGCCATTGTCATCAAGGCAGACATATCCGACCCCGAAGATGTCGAGCGCATGTTCGACAGGGTTGACGAGGAATTCGAAGAGCTTGGCGTTCTGGTCAATAATGCCGGCGTGGCAGGCGAGGCCCGCCGGGTGGACACGATGCGCCCGGAAAGAATCCAGCGCGTTTTTGAAGTGAACGCCATCGGCCCCTTCCTGTGTGCACGGCAAGCGGCGCTGCGCATGGCCTGGCGCTATGGCGGCCAGGGGGGCATCATCGTGAATGTCTCGTCCATCGCCGCGCGTCTGGGCAGTGCAGAAATGTTCGTGGACTATGCCGCATCAAAGGGCGCCGTCGATGTGCTGACGCTGGGGCTTGGCCGAGAGATGGCCGCTGACAAGGTGCGCGTGGTTGGCGTACGTCCCGGTGTGATCGACACGGAAATACACGCCAAATACGGCATGAAGGATCGCATCAGCGAAATGGAGGAAGATTTCCCCATGAAACGCGCAGGCACCGCGCAAGAGGTTGCCGATACCATCCTCTATCTGATGAGCGACAAGGCCAGCTATATCACCGCCACATCCATCGACGTGGCCGGCGGCCGCTGAGGGGCCGGCTCAGAAAGGCACCTCATCCTCGCCGGTGACGAAACTGGCCATCACCTTCTTTTCGCCCGCCTTTTCGAATTCCACGGTCAGCTTGTCGCCTTCGATCGCGCTGACGCGGCCATAGCCGAATTTCTGGTGAAAGACCCGCGCGCCAATCTCATGCGCGGGCTCGGCCGCCTGGTCGATCACCACGGTTGCCCCTGCGCCTGGGCGCCGGCGCGCGCGGCTCTGCATCCGCTTCCAGCCGGGCGAGTTATAGGCATCCGCCCGCGCAACCCGTTCTTCCAGCGCAGATGCCTTGCGCTCGGCCCTTGGCGCAGCGGCGCCATAGCCCCCGCCATACAGGCCCGGCGGGGTCAGCACCTCGACGTGATCCGGGGGCAGCTCGTCGATGAAACGCGACGGGATCTGCGCCTGCCACTGTCCATAGACGCGCCGGTTGGCGGCAAAGGATATGGTGCAGAATTCCCCCGCCCGCGTGATGCCCACATAGGCAAGGCGGCGTTCTTCCTCCAGCCCCTTGAGGCCGGTTTCGTCCATGCTGCGCTGGCTGGGGAAAAGCCCGTCCTCCCATCCGGGCAGGAATACGGCCGGAAATTCCAGCCCCTTGGCCGCGTGCAGCGTCATGATCGACACCTTTTCGCTGGCGTCTTCGGATTCGTTTTCCATGATCAGGGCGACATGTTCCAGAAACCCCTGAAGATTTTCGAATTCCTCCAGCGCCTTGACCAGCTCTTTCAGGTTTTCCAGCCGCCCGGCCGCGTCGGGCGAGCGGTCGTTCTGCCAATGGGCGGTATAGCCGGATTCATCCAGAATGGTTTCGGCCAGCGCGATATGGTTTTCGCCCGCGCGCAGGGCTGCCGACCAGCGGGCAAAACCGTCAAGCAGCACGCGCAGCTCCTTGCCCGCCTTGCCGCCGAGGCCCCCCGCATCAAGCAGGATTCGCGTGCCTTCCAGCAGGCCGACGCCATTGTCGCGCGCCGCCTGCGCGATCTTGCGCTGCGCCACGTCCCCGATGCCGCGCTTGGGGGTGTTCACGATACGCTCGAAGGCGAGGTCGTCATCGGGGCTGACGGTCACGCGGAAATAGGCCATGGCATCGCGGATTTCCATGCGCTCGTAAAATCGCGGGCCACCGATCACCCGATAGGGTAGGCCGATCGACAGGAACCGATCCTCAAACGCGCGCATCTGGTGGCTTGCGCGCACCAGAATCGCCATGTCGTCCAGCGACATCGGCGCATGCCCGCGGGTGCCGCGCTGCATCGCCTCGATTTCCTCGCCGATCCAGCGGGCCTCGTCCTCGCCATCCCAATGGCCGATCAGCCGCACCTTGTCGCCGTCCTGACGGTCGGTCCACAGGGTCTTGCCCAGGCGGCTTTCATTGGCGGCAATCAGCGCGCTGGCGGCCCCCAGGATATGCGGGGTCGAGCGATAGTTCTGTTCCAGCCTGATAGAACTTTTGAAAAGTTAAGAAAAAAATACGATTTAAAGATAAAACAAGATAAAGAAAGTAATTTTCTCGAAAAATGGTATCTCAAACCGGTAAAAGATGAGATAGACTTTACATTTGAGCAATTAAAAAAAGTCAAAAATCCCAATACAAAGAAAATCATCACAATAATATTAAGTAGAACAATTCGCTCTTGCCGAGCAACAACTCACGCCGATTTAGCAACCCTTAAAGAGCCTGTTACATCAACTTATTATTGTGGAAAACACGGAAAAATATGCAAGCCTTTGTTCTCAATATTTTCTTGGTGGGTACGATATAGCAAAGACACCGTTAAAAGATTGCAAGAATTTGAAAGATTAAGAACAAAAACTTATCAAATATGCTTACGAGGAGATGCAAGAAATATTGATATTTTTTCAGCACTCGAAAAGAAAAATCCCGAATTTGCAAAATTAGTCAAGAGGCAAAAAATCAAGGGAATTTTTTCCAGTCCGCCTTATGTTGGTTTGATAAACTATCATGAACAACACGCTTACGCTTACGATTTATTCGGCTTTAAACGAAACGACGAATTGGAAATAGGTCCGCTATATAAAGGACAAGGGCGAGAAGCTCGGCAATCATATATTGAAGGTATTGTTCAAGTTTTAAATAACTCAAAGAAATACTTACAAGATGATTATGATATTTTTCTTGTTGCAAACGATAAATACAATATGTATCCGACCATCGCCGAAAAATCGGGAATGAAAATAGTAAATCAATATAAACGCCCCGTCTTAAACAGAACAGAAAAAAATAAATCGGCTTATGCCGAAATAATATTTCACTTAAAGGAAAAATAAAATGGCATTAACAAAAGAACAAATACAAT
>JAUZRU010000109.1 GCA_030950185.1 Paracoccaceae bacterium
TCCAAGCGCTGAGAGAATACCAAACAACCAAAGACGAGCACCGGAAAAGACCCGTACGGAAACTTGGGGCGCGGATGCTGGCGAACGGCCTGTGATGGATTCCGACGGAAATGTTCTGGGCTGGGTGGAAACCGATCCGAACGGGCAAAACTGGCTCCGCCCCAATGTTCCCGATGGCGTCATGACAACGCCCCCGCAAAAGGTAGAGGTCGCACCTGACGGATCAGTGGTTCTTGGCGGTCGCAAGATTGGCAAGCTGGGGCCGAAAGTGCGGAAAAGAGCCGCTGGCAAGCATCGGGAACCCACCGAATCTGCACGGGGCAGGCCAGTTCGAGATGCCCAGGGCAGCACCATCGGCCATCTGCAGAAAGACCCGACTGGCAAGATCTGGTTTGCACCCGAGGTGCCGCCCGGTGTTCTTGCTACTCCGCCTGTGGGCGTCGAGGTGCTGGGAAATGGCCAGGTGATACTTGGCGGACGCATCATCGGATATGCGCAACCGGAAAAGGGCGGGCGGCAAGCGGCGCAGACCACACTGCCCAAGGGCGAACGGATTGAATTGGTGGTCAGGGTTGTTCAGGGGGGCAAGCCGAAGGTCGCGATCGCACCAGACACCGCGCCGGCAACCCGTGTACCGGCACCCGCCTTGCCGCAGTTGGTCTTTCCCGGAATGCCATCCGCACCTGCTGCCCCCAAAAGCGAAATCCCCCGGGAAACACAGGGCGCGGGCTTTGAAGGGCTTTGGCTGGGATGGCGTGGCAGTGTGACAAGAAATATCCGCGAAGGCGATCGGGTGAAAGCCGTGATCGTGAAGGCCCCGCCAGAAGTGTTGAAATCTGGATGGAAAATAGGGGACACATTTTATGAAGGGGTGGTGAAAGGTGGCAGGCTGACGGGTACGGCCTTTGTCCCGCTTTCTTTGCGTCCCGGCTGTAACCCGAAATTTGCAAAGCCCCGCTTCGAGGCCTGGCTTGTTGATGAAGGCGAAGCAATCAAATCGAGAATAGAGGTCTTGGGGCCGGGAAAAGGCTGTGAATTCGTCCACACCGGAAGATGGGCCCCCTTGTTCAAGGCCACACGGATACATGAAGACAAGATGAAACAGGGTGATACAGGCCAGCCCCCCTATCCCGGGTCGCCGCAAGGGAAGGGTGCGCAAGTACCGGATCGGGCAGAACGACCCGGACAGATGCCCGAACTTCAGGGCCTGCCTTCAGTGCCCGGGAATCCGGTTACCATGCCCGTTGGGCCCGGTTTCGGTTCCGGGCCGCTGGCAATAATGCCGCCCCGACCGCGATCGGGCCAGACGAGGGGTTTCGAATTACCCCCCATACCGGCGGAAACGCGACCAGAGGATCGGGCGCTGATCGAAACGGCAGTCCGCCTGCTGAGCGAGACCAAACCCGAATGTGCGGCAACCCGCGACCTTCTGTATTATGCCACAACTACATTCGTTTATGACTTGCACCGCATACAACTACAAGAACGCGTCAGAACAGAATTGAAGCAGTTCGAGCAAAACGCCAAGATGTATGGCCCGGTCCCGTTGGAAATGCCGAGACTACCAGAAATGGCCGGAAACAAGAGTCGGGGGAAAGCAAGAGAGGCGCTCGAAGAAATGATCAAAACGGTACAGTCCTGCGTAAACAGATAGTGATGTCCTACAACACATAACGGCTCAGATCGGTCGAACGCGACAGATCGCCAAGGTTCTTTTCGACGAATGCGGCATCAACCGTCACCTTTGCGCCGGCCCTGTCGGGGGCGGTAAAGCTGAGCTCTTCGAACACGCGCTCCATCACTGTGTACAGCCGCCGCGCGCCGATGTTTTCGACCGACTGGTTCACCTCGGCCGCGATGCGGGCCAGCGCGTGGATGCCGTCATCGGTAAAGGTGACGTCCACCTCTTCGGTGGCCATCAGCGCGGTGTATTGACGTGTCAACGCATTGTCGGTTTCGGTCAGGATGCGCACGAAATCGTCTTCGGTCAGGGCGCGCAGTTCCACCCGGATCGGCAGACGGCCCTGAAGTTCGGGCAGCAGGTCGCTGGGCTTGGCGATGTGAAAGGCGCCCGAGGCGATGAACAGGATGTGGTCAGTGCGCACGGGGCCGTGTTTGGTGCTGACGGTCGTGCCCTCGATCAGGGGCAGCAGGTCGCGCTGCACCCCTTCGCGCGACACATCGGCGCCGCGGGCGTCAGAGCGCGCACAGACCTTGTCGATCTCGTCCAGAAAGACGATGCCGTTTTCCTCGACCGCCTTGACGGCCTCGCGGGTAACGACCTCTTGATCGACCAGCTTGTCGGCCTCTTCGTTGATCAGCAGGTCATAGCTGTCGGCCACCGACAGGCGCTTGCGTTGCGTGCGCCCGCCAAATGCCTTGCCAAACAGATCGCCAAGGTTGAGCATCCCCATCCCCATACCGGGCTGTCCCGGAAGGTCGAGCATCTGCATCGGGTTGGATGTGTCGGCAACTTCGATCTCGATCATCTTGTCGTCAAGCAGCCCCTCGCGCAGTTTCTTGCGAAACATCTCGCGGGTGGATTCGCGGGCATCCGCGCCGGCAAGGGCGTCGATCACGCGGTCTTCGGCGGCCTTGTGGGCGTTGGCCTTGACGGTTTCGCGCATGTCTTCGCGCACCATAAGGATGGCGCTGTCCACCAGATCACGGATGATCTGTTCGACATCGCGGCCGACATAGCCGACCTCGGTGAATTTGGTCGCCTCGACCTTGATGAAGGGGGCCTTGGCAAGGCGTGCCAGACGGCGCGAAATTTCCGTCTTGCCAACGCCGGTCGGGCCGATCATCAGGATGTTCTTTGGGTAAACCTCTTCACGAAGATCATCGCCCAACTGCTTGCGTCGCCAGCGGTTTCTGAGCGCGACGGCAACGGCGCGCTTGGCGGCGGCCTGCCCGATGATAAAGCGGTCGAGTTCCGAGACAATCTCGCGCGGGGTCAGGTCGGTCATGGGACCTCCGAATAAGGTGGGAGTTTTGATTTGAGCGCGCAGTCCGGCAGCATTTCCATGATGCGCGCGCGAAGCAAGGTCCACCAGCTGCCGATGGCGGTGATGAAGGCGCCCATCAGAAGCAATGTCCAGACCATGCCCCAGCCGGTATCGACATTGGCCGCGCCCATCGCCCATGTCAGGATCAACCCGATATAGATGATGCCGGCGGTCAGAAATGACCTGCGGTCGATGATCAGGGCAATCAGGGTGATGAGGGCTAGCGCCAGCGCCGCCAGCAGATAGCCGGCCGTGCCCCCGATGTTCAGCAGGCTGACGGTCACGACATTGACGATTGCAGGCGCTGCCAGAATATGCAGCCAGAAGGCATTGGCGGCATTACGAGAAATGCGATGGGGGTCGCGCAGGTCAAACCGCATGGCGGCGACAAAGGCGACAATCCCGAACAACAGCAGCGCCAGCGAGGCAACCGGGTTGGTGCCCAGATCGGTCAGGTTTCTCCACGCATCGCGGCCGATCAGACCCGCACCCTGCAAGGATTGTGGAAACATCATGCCGGCAAGCGAAAAGACCAGACCCATCCCGCACAGCCCGACCAGAAACAGGGTAAAGGGCACCCGGTAAACCCGGAAGAACCCGACAAGCGCCAGACCCGTCAGAAGGAATGTCACGGCGCCGCCGAGATTCGCTTCAAGGCCCGAGTTTCGCACCGTGCTGGAAGCCAGCCACAGCACCGAGGCGGCAAAACTGCCCACCAGAAAGATGCTGGGCAGGGTCATGCGTCGCCTTAGGGTGAAATACCGTGCAAACAGAAAGGACAGGACGATCGTGACGATCGGCACGGCGATCGGGTTGCTCAGCACCACCGACAGCGCCACGAAGCCCGCGGTCAGCAGAACCAGGCCGACGGTGACGAAGATTTCGGAAAAACCCTTGAACAATTCAAATGGTTCGTCGTCGTCGCCCATGTTCAACCTGAAGCCGCGCCGGGCCTCGGCAATGGCGATCAGGCGGGCGGCCTGGGCCTCGGAAAGCACACCGGCGGCAACGGCCGCGCGGATGTCGTCAGCGGAAAGGTCAGCCATTGATTACCTCGACCGTCGCGTTACCATTGGTATAGACGCAGATTTCCGAGGCGATCTCCAGCGCACGGCGGGCGATTTCTTCGGCGGTGCGATCAGTATCGATCATTGCGCGCGCTGCGGCCAGCGCGAAATTTCCGCCCGATCCGATGGCGGCGATGTCATGTTCGGGTTCCAGCACGTCACCGGCGCCGGTGATGACCAGCAGATCCTTGCCGTCGGTCACGATCAGCATGGCCTCGAGATTGCGCAGATATTTGTCGGTGCGCCAATCCTTGGCCAGTTCGACGCTGGCGCGGGCCAGCCGGCCGGGCGAGGCCTCAAGCTTGGCCTCAAGCCGTTCCAGCAGGGTAAAGGCATCGGCGGTCGAGCCGGCAAAACCGCAGACCACGTCGAAACCACCCGGTGAAATCCGCCGCACCTTGCGGGCGCTGCCCTTGATGACTGTCTGGCCCAAGCTGACCTGACCATCACCGACAACGGCGACCTGGCCATTCTTGCGCACGGCGATGATGGTCGTGCCATGCCATCCGGGGAATTTGTCACTCATTCGCAGTCCTCCGCTATCGCATCCTATATGGCTGTGCGCAGAACGAGAAACAAGCGCGTCGTGCTTGTTACGCGGGTCGGGCAAGGATAGGCTGCCCAAAAACCGGAGGCAGGATGTCGGATAGCCGCACAATCAGAATTTACCTTGACGAAAAGACCCTGGGCCGTGTGCTGGAAGGGAAACACAACTTTTTCGGAATTGTGATCCACAGCCTGACAAGCGCGGGATTCGAGGTCGATTTGCAGCTGGACACGCCCGAAGAGCTTGAAAAATCCGCGGGGTTCGCCGGCTACAGCCTGTTTTACCGCAGGCCGCCATCCCATGATCGTGCCCTGGATGTCAGGCCCGCATATATTCGCCCATTCTGGCGCATCGAGGCAGCCGCGCATCGCAAGGATTACGTCGTTGCCGGAAAGAAATTCAACCCCGAAAAGATAGATGGCCCCGCGGCCAGAAAATTCCACAACTATTGGCGCAAACGCCTGACCGGCGAGCTGGCCACGCCGCAGGGTGGTGACCGCGTTCTTGTGGCGCTGCAAGGGCCGCTGCTTGAGGCCGAACCGGGGCAGGCGGCAACGCAGATCCAGATGGCTCGGGAAACCTTGTCACACGACCCCTATCGAAAGGTTGTCGTCAGACCGCAAGCAACGGCGACCTATACGGCCGAGGAAGTTGCCGCACTGGAAGAGTTGGAACAGCATCCCCGCGTTGAAATCACCCTGGATGCGTTGGATCCCCTGCTGAAAAGCGTCGATTATGTCGTAACCTCGGATGCCGCCGTAGCGTTTCGCGGCCTGTTGTTCAACCGACCCGCTGTCATGTTCGGGCAGGCGGATTGTCACCACATTCTTGAAAACACAGCGGATGTCGGTGTTGCTGCCGCATTCCGGGAAGTCACCGTAAAAAGAAGACCTTACGCGAAATACTTTTACTGGTTTCTTCAGTTGAACAGCATCAATGCAGGGCGCAGGGATGCGGGTGAAAGACTGCTTGAATCCTGCCGCCTGCACGGGTGGAAAACATGACCGCCCCTCAGCCGGGGGGATGATACAGCTTGAAGCCGATCTTCTGGCGTTCTTCAAGATCGCTCATTATGGCGGCGCGCTGGGCATCGGTCATGTCGGGCCAGGGTATATTGCCGGAAATCAGACCGCCCTGTTTCAGCTGCGCATAGAGGGTGGCGAAATCAAGTTCGCCATATGACAGGCGCGAGGGGCGCGCGTTGTTTTCCGGGATCCAGTGGCATTTCAGGGCGTCGATGGTGACGGTTTCGATACCGCAGAATGCGCGAAACTGGATCTCGAACTGCTCGGCCACCTTGGGGCGGCGGGCGATCACGGCGATTTTCGTTGTTGGCTTGACAACCAACGCCGCCATGTGAAGGGGCGAGCCGTCGGGCGAGATGATGTAATCGGCCGATTTATAGGCGGCCAGCTGGGTTTCGAAATCATGCTTTTGGGGGTGAAAGATTTCATACCCTTCGGCGGCAAGATATTCCTCGATCAGCTCTTCGCCCAAAAGGCCGCCGCGTTGTTGGGGCAGGGCGGACCGTGAAACATACAGCTTTCTGGCCCCGTCATCGCGGATCTTGGCCCCCATGCGGGTGCGCATGAATTCACGATATTCCGGCAGGCCCTCGATCATGCCGAACATGCCAAAACCCTGCTGTGGCACATGCACATGATCGAACCGGACAGGTGTTTCGATGTTGAACAGGGGGGCATCGATCCCCAGCAGGCGCATGAAGGGTGTGTAAACGTTCAGAACATGGTCGATACGGCGCTGGACCTTGGGAACAAAAACCACCGCGTCGATCTTGTCCTCAAGGCGCTCATAGGCCCAGAGGCGGGCGGTGGATTCCACCAGAAAATGGCCAAAATGGCCGAACATCAGCCCGGCAAACATGACACGCCCCTGCCGGGTTTCGATTTCACCCTCGGCCGGCTGGCGCGGCGGCAGGGAAAAGGCCCGCCCGTCACGCCATGTGACGCTTTCCTCGACCAGCTGGCCCTGGGCATCCAGCACGCCGGTGTTCAGGGGCTGCACGCCGTCATTGTCGTTTGGAATCGGAACGATGACGCCGTTTTCCACCTCTCGGATGATACCGGGACGACCCAGCGAAAGATCAGGGGGCTGTGTCATTGGCTTTTTCCTTTTCCCGGCTTTCAAGAAACAGCGCCAGACGGCGGTTGAGCGCCCTGGGAAGATGCGCGTTGCCCGACGCCTCGGCGCTGCGGTGGATGATCCTGCGGGCGAGGCCCATATGTCCGCGCTCCATCGCCATGTCGAGCAACGCCATGTAATACCACGGCAATTTTCGACGTGCTCGATACAGGTGGTTGAATATATGCGCCGTCATTTCGCCGGTGACACACATATTTGTCACCTGTTTCAGAATGCCCGCCCGGCGCAGAAAGACCACCGTCTTGTGCCCGACATAGTTGGAGTGAAGGTGAATGATATTGGCCCCCGAAAAGCGGTCGGCATGTGCCTTGTCACCCTGCATGTAGGGATCATAACACAGATAGACCTTTTCCGCCGCGCCGGTCAGCGCCGCCGCGTCGCTGTAGCGACCCGACCAGTCCTGCCGGCGGCCACGGTTGAACCTTGTTTCCCAGGGAACAAGATCCTTTTTCAGCGTTGATTGGGGCGAATAGGCCAGAACGGTTGCCCCCGGCGCCAGCCCGCTAAAGGCGCAGGCGGCGTATCCGCCCATGGATGTGCCGGTAAAGACGACCTTTTGAAAGCGTTGAAAAAAACCCTGATCCCGAAGGGATTCAAGATAGTCGAACAGCACGTCGTCACGATACCAGTTGGCGGAAAAGGCAAGTATGCCAAGACTTGACCACTGCTTTTCGGCATAGAACTTGTCACCCCAGGCGCAGCGTTCAAGGCTGGGGTCATTGACGGCCGAGAGATTGTCGAAAGATACGACAAGAACGTCGCTGCCGCGGGCAACATGCACGGCGGCAAATTTCTGGTAATTGACGTAAAAACCGTTTGGACGGTCACGACCGCCGCGCCGGCCCCGACTCTGCCGCATTTCGGCCAGCCATTTCGGGGCCATCTTGCCGGCGTTGGGGTCGGGTGTCTGGTCGTCGGCCATGAAAACCTGTTGTTTCAAACTGCAAAGGTGGCGCTTGGCGCCACCTTAGAGAGATCACAGGCTGCGTTCAATCTCTTCGGTTTCGAAGATCTCGATAACGTCGCCGGGACGGATGTCATCATAGTTTTCAAAGGCCATGCCGCATTCCTGACCGGCCTGAACCTCTTTCACCTCGTCCTTGAAGCGTTTGAGCGTTTTCAGCTTGCCTTCGTGGATCACGACATTGTCGCGCAGCAGGCGCACACCCGCCGAACGACGTGCAACGCCTTCGGTGACGACACAGCCCGCGATCTTGCCAACGCCGGTGATCTTGAAGACCTCCTTGATGTTGGCATAACCGATGAAGGTTTCCTTGATCTCGGCGGACAAGAGGCCCGAGGCCGCCTGTTTGATATCGTCCACCAGGTCATAGATGATGGAATAATAACGGATTTCCACGCCCTTCTGGCGGGCGGCGGCACGCGCCTGTGCATTGGCGCGGACGTTGAAACCGATGATCGGCGCGCCCGAAGCCTCGGCCAGGGTCACGTCGGATTCGGTGATGGCGCCGACGCCCGAATGCAGCACGCGCACGCGCACCTCGTCATTGCCGACCTTTTCCATGGCCTGAACGATGGCCTCGGCAGAGCCCTGCACGTCGGCCTTGACGACGATTGGCAGTTCCTTGACGTCTTGGTCGGCCTTGGCCTTGGCCAGCAGCTGGTCAAGCGTGGTGGCGGCACCGGCAGCGGCCTTTTTGTCCTTGGCAAGCTGGGTGCGATATGCGGCGATCTCGCGCGCGGTTGCCTCGTCTTCCACGACGTTGAGAACATCGCCCGCCTCGGGTGTGCCATGCAGGCCAAGCACCTCGACCGGGGTCGAGGGGCCGGCATCGTTCACGCGCGCGCCCTTGTCGTTGATCAACGCGCGAACCTTGCCCCACTGTTCGCCGACGACAAAGATATCGCCACGATGCAGCGTGCCCTTTTGCACCAGAACGGTGGCAACCGGGCCGCGGCCGGTATCAAGCTTGGCCTCGATCACGGCGCCTTCGGCCGGGCGATCGGGGTTGGCCTTGAGTTCCAGCAACTCCGACTGAAGCACGATGTTTTCAAGCAGCTGGTCAAGGCCCTCGCCGGTTTTAGCCGAAACCTCGACATCCAGCACGTCGCCCGACATCTTTTCGACGATGACTTCGTGTTGCAGCAACTCGGTGCGTACCTTGTCAGGGTCGGCGCCGGGGCGGTCGATCTTGTTGATCGCGACGATCATCGGCACTTTGGCGGCCTTGGCGTGGTTGATGGCCTCGATGGTCTGGGGCATCACGCTGTCATCGGCGGCAACAACCAACACGACGATGTCGGTCACCTGCGCACCACGCGCCCGCATTGACGTGAATGCGGCGTGGCCGGGTGTGTCGAGGAAGGTCAGCACATGGCCGGATTCCGTGGTGATCTGATAGGCACCGATATGCTGGGTGATGCCCCCAGCTTCGCCCGCGGTGACGTTGGTCTTGCGGATGGCGTCAAGGATCGAAGTCTTGCCGTGATCGACATGGCCCATGATGGTGATGACCGGCGGGCGCGGTTTCATGTCTTCGGGCTTGTCCTCGATCTGAACAATTGCATCTTCGACATCGGCGTCGGAAACACGCACGACGCGGTGGCCGAATTCCTCGACGATCAGTTCGGCGGTGTCGGCGTCGATGGTCTGGTTCTGGGTGGCCATGATGCCGTTCTGCATCAAGACCTTGACGACCGCGGCCACACGTTCTGCCATGCGGTTGGCCAGTTCCTGAACGGTGATGGCCTCGGGCACCTGCACATCGCGCACGATCTTTTCGCGCGGGCCGCTGTCGCCCATGGACTTGCGGCGCTCGCGTTCCTGTTTACGCTTCATCGCGGCAAGCGAGCGCTGTCGCCCACCATCGCCACCCGAAAGGGCCTGGCTGATGGTCAGCTTGCCGGAACGACGACGATCGCCGCCACCCTTGTTGCGCGACGGTTTCTTGGGTTCTTCGCGGGCACCTTGCGGTTTCTTGGCAGGCGCCATGCGATTCGGGGCGGGGCGCGACGGTTCAGCCGCCTTGGCGGCGGGCTCGACCGGGGCGGCCGCTGGCTCTGCCGCCTGGCGCGCGGCCTCTTTGGCGCGCTTTTCCTCTTCGGCCTTGGCGCGGGCGCGCTCTTCGCGTTCACGTTCCTCGCGCTCTTTGGCCTCGCGTTCGGCCCGGCGGGCGGCACGTTCTTCCTCGCGTTTGCGGGCCTCTTCCTCGCGTTTGCGGGCCTCTTCAGCCTCGCGTTCCTTGGCGGCCTTCAGGGCCTTGAGGCGGCGTTCAAGTTCGGCATCCGAAATACCGGCCGGGCGCTTGGTCTGGCTGGTTTCGGTCTGACGCTGCTTGGTCTGAGCCGACTTGGAAGGTGTCTTGGCCGAGCCGATATTGGTTGCGCCCGGTTTGGGTACGACGATCCGCTTGCGCTTCTTCTCGACCACGACGGATTTTGTCCGACCGTGGGAAAAGCTCTGGCGCACATGACTCCGATCACCACCACCACGCAGGCCGAGGGGTTTGCCGGATTTGTTGTCGTTATCGCTCATACGTCTTTAACACCTTCTTGTTCCGGCCCCGTGCCGGATGCATCTGCCTTGCCAAGGGCACCAATTTGGCGGAAGCCTGCAAGTCTCGAGGCTTCCTCTACAATACGATCACACAGTCCGCCAGCGGCAAGCGCGGCATGTATCACATTTTCCCGCCCGAAAGCCAAACCCAATTCGCGGCCAGAAAGGCAGGAAACAAGGCTGTTTTCACCTTTTGGCGGGCGAATTTTCCGCTTTTGGCCTTCCGAGCCGTCGCAAGCCTGCAACAGCACGTCAGCCGCGCCAGAGGTGATGGCCTCCTTGACCTTCTCGAATCCGGCGATTGCTTGCCCGCTCTTGCGGGCGAGCGACAGCAAGCTGACGACGCGACGCGCAAGGAGGGTTTCAGTCCTTACCACAAGGTCATCGGGAATCACAACCGCCTGACGCGCAGCACGCGCGAAAAGCCGTTTATCCATGGCTTTTTGCAAAATTTGGCGCCGGGAAGTGACCCAAATGCCGCGCCCCGGAAGGTTGCCGGCAATATCAGGCGTGATTTCACCCTCGGGCCCGACCACGAAACGGATCATGCCGGCACAGGGCCCCGTAGCCCCGGTGACAATACACCGGCGCTCGGGTTCGGTCTGTTGCTTTTTCCGGCCGCCGCGCGTCACGGGCTTGCTCCGAAGCCTGAAGAATCAGGCCTCGGCCTCCTCTGTGGTTTCGCTGTCGCCTTCGGTTTCTTCCTCGTCAGTTTCCAGATCCGCGGGATCGACCCAGCCCAGCTGGATACGCGCGGTCATGATCAGGTTCTGGGCCTCTTCCAGCGACATGTCGAAAGGTTCGAGAATGCCTTCATCCTTGACGCGTTCGCCATTGACGGTGGTATAGCCGCCGGCAAGTTCCCAGTCGGCCAGCGTTGCGAAATCTTCCAGCGTCTTGACGCCATCCTCGGCAAGCGCCACGAACATTTCGGGGGTCAGCCCCTCGAAGGCGAACAGGCTGTCCTCGACCCCAAGTTCGCGGGCCCTGGCGATCGCCTTGGCGTTCTGTTCCTCGATACATTCACGCGCGCGCGCCTGAAGTTCTTCGGCGGTTCCCTCGTCAAAGCCGTCGATCGAAAGCAATTCGTCCATTTCGACATAGGCGACCTCTTCAAGCGAGGAAAAGCCCTCGGAGACCAGCAGCTGGGCAACCATTTCATCGACGTTGAGCGTGTCCATGAACAGCTTGGTGCGTTCGGAAAATTCGGCCTGGCGGCGCTCGGATTCCTCGGCCTCGGTCAGGATGTCGATGTCAAAGCCGGTCAGCTGGCTGGCAAGGCGCACGTTTTGTCCCCGCCTGCCGATGGCCAGCGAAAGCTGATCATCGGGCACGACAACCTCGACGCGGTTTGCGTCTTCGTCCAGCACGACCTTGGTCACCTCGGCCGGTTGCAGGGCGTTGACCAGGAAGGTGGGGGCGTCTTCGCTCCAGGGGATGATGTCGATCTTTTCACCCTGCAATTCGTTCACCACCGCCTGAACGCGGCTGCCGCGCATGCCGACACAGGCGCCGACCGGGTCGATCGAGTTGTCATAGGAAACAACCCCGATCTTTGCGCGCGAGCCGGGGTCGCGGGCCACGGCCTTGATCTCGATGATGCCGTCATAGATTTCAGGCACCTCCATCTTGAACAGCTCGGCCATGAATTCGGGCGCAGTGCGCGAAAGAAAGATCTGCGGCCCACGGGTTTCTTCGCGGACCTCACGGATATAGGCACGCACGCGGTCGCCGGTGCGGAAACTTTCGCGGTTGATCAGCTGGTCGCGGCGCAGCACGGCCTCGCCCCGGCCGACATCGACGATGACATTGCCGTATTCGACCCGCTTGACGATGCCGTTGATGACTTCGCCGACGCGATCCTTGAATTCGGCGTATTGGCGGGCGCGCTCGGCCTCGCGCACCTTTTGCAGGATAACCTGCTTGGCGCTTTGCGCGGCGATGCGGCCGAAATCCATCGGCGGCAGTTCCTCGACGACCTGGTCACCGACCTTGGGATCATCCAGATAGGCGCGGGCGTCCTCGACCGTCATTTCGGTAAAGTGGTTTTCGACCTCGTCCACCACATGACGCACGCGGGTCATGGTCAACTCGCCGGTCTTGCGGTCGATATGGGCGTGAATTTCAAGCTCGGCCCCATAGCGCGACTTGGCGGCGCGGGCCATGCTTTCTTCCATCGCCTCGATCACCAGATCCGGGTCGATCAGCTTTTCGCGCGCGACCGCGTCGGCGATCTGCAGCAGCTCAAGCCTGTTTGCACTGGTAATGCTCATGATTTGTCCTCTTGTGGGGTTTCGTCTGTTTCTATTTCGTCAAAGGCGGCCTCATCCAGGCCCTGCATCTTGCGCGCCTTCAGCATTTCGGCGATCAGCTCGTCGGTCAGGATCAGCTTGGCCTCGACCAGCCAGTCGAATTTCAGGCCGATCACGCCTTCGGGGATCTCGATCAACACCTCGTCGCCCTCGGTTCCGCGCAGGATGCCACGAAAACGCTTGCGCCCGTCGATCAGCTCGGACGTTTCCAATTTGGCGTCATAGCCTTCCCACGCATCGAAATCCTTGAGGCGGGTCAGCGGGCGGTCGATGCCGGGCGAGGAAACCTCGAGCGTATATTCGCCCTCGATCGGGTCTTCGACATCCAGCACGGCGGAAACGGCCGAAGAGATCTCGGCGCAATCATCGACCTCGATCCCGCCATCGGGACGATCGGCCATGATCTGAAGCGTCGCCTTCTTGCCCGCCATCAGGCGGATGCGCACAAGTTCAAAGCCCAGCCCCTCGATCAGGGGGCGGACGATTTCCGCAAGGCGCTTGTCGATTGCCGCTTTGGCAATGAGGTCGGACATCTGGATTCCTGTCTGAAAATGACGGGCACAAAAAAACGGGCGCGCGGCCCGTCAGAATTTCCGGTGGAAGGCTGGGGGTGGAAGCCAGTCTTGCCGCTGTTGGGTGTCATATAGGCGCTTGGGCAGGGATTGGCAAGAGAAAGCCGAACGGCATCAGCGGCACGGCGTTGGAAAGATTGTTCACGCAATCGAGATTTAGACACAATTCGACCAAGAGACCGCCGAATTCCGGCGTTACACCTGTTGAACGCGCCGGGGCAGAGCCTTGTTCGGGCGTGTAACAAAAAGAGGAATTTGCTGAATTGTTCATCAAACTGAAACATTGCGACACGAGATTGCCAGTTTACGGCACAGTAGCCAAAAAAGGCCCGCAATTGTCCGGTTGTTTCCAAATTGATGCCCAATTCCACTGGCTAAATGGCAACAATTCCTCATTAGACAGGGTGAGAAAATGGATCGGCTAACGGAAATGGAGGCGTTCGCAAGCGTGGTAGACCAAGGTGGGTTTACCGACGCGGCACGCAAGATGGGTATTTCGAAATCGGCAGTTTCTAAACATGTTTCCTCGTTGGAGGCCCGCCTCGGGGCGCGCCTTCTGAACCGCACGACGCGAAGGGTCAGCCCGACAGAAATCGGCCTGGCCTATTATGACAAGGCGCGGCGCGTTCTGAATGATGCAAGCGAGGCCGACGCCATGGTCACGGCCATGCAGGCGGCGCCAAGTGGGTCGTTGCGCCTGTCTGCTCCGACCGACTTTGGCGTCAACCACATGTCGAACGCATTGGGTCGTTTTTTGCACCAGTATCCCGAAATCAATGTCAACCTTGTCCTGAATAACCGTTATGTCGAACTGATCTCGGAAGGGTTTGATCTGGCCATCCGCATCGGTGAAATGGAAGACAGTACCCTGCGTGCCCGCAAGCTGACCGAAGCAAACATGAAAATGGTTGGCTCGCCCGAATATTTCGAAAAACACGGCAAGCCGGCCCGTATTGATGATCTGAACGAACACATGCTGCTGCACTATTCGAACCAGTCAAGTGGCAGTGTGTGGAAACTGACCTCGCCCAGCGGCGAGCTGCGCCAGATCCGCACCAGCGGTTGCCTGACGGTGAATGACGGCCAGTCATTGCTGACCGCCGCCGCCGCCGGCCTTGGCATCGCCTATCTGCCCAGCTTTCTGTATTACGAAAAGCTTTCGCTGGGTCTGCTGGAAGAGGCCATGCCCGAGCTGCCGGTCGAAAAGCGCGGTATTTATGCGGTTTACCCGCCGGGGCGCTATACACAGCCCAAGCTGCGCGCGTTCATCGATTTCCTTGTTGAATACTTCAAGAACAAGGGCCCCGAAGAATGGTAGGGCGCCCATAACCCACACCGCGTAAGGTGCAGGGGGTCTGGCCGTTGCTTTGCGGGGCCGGGCCCCTCCTTTGTCAGGGGTGTCGCGAGTCAGAAAATGAACGGCGCCTTGTCGTTACTTTACCGAAACCAGAACCACTTCGACCCGCCGGTTCATCTCGCGGCCCTTGGGGGTTGTATTGGGTGCGCGCGGCGCAAGAAATCCGACACCTTCGGCAGAAACCTGTTTGGGATTTACGCCATATGTTTCTACAAGCCGGGCCATGACCGCGGCTGCCCGTTCCTGTGACAACACGACATTGCGTTTCATGGAGCCAGACGCATCCGTATGCCCGACAAGCGCCACGGCCATGCCGGGGTTTCTGTTCAGAAATTCGGCAAGTTCGCGCAGAGTTTCCGATGGCTTGCCATCAAGCTTGGCGGAACCTTTTGCAAAGACCAGCCCGTCAAGAACGACCGAGCCGTTCGTTAGCAACATGTCGCCTATGCTGTCGGCGGGAATGGCGATTTCGTCACTTGGGGATTGTTTTGTCGATACGGTGATTCGGGGTTCGCCCGCGCTTCCCTCGAAAACATGGGTGACCTGCACAAAGCCCCGCTCAGAGCTGCGGCTGACGACCAGGCTTATGTATTCTTCGCCCTTGTCCGTGTCGCGAACCGCGGCCAGGTAACGATAGTCGCCCAGATCCACATGCATGTCGGGCTCATCCAGGATGGCGGGGTTGAACCTGAAATCAAATCCGCCGCAATCGCGCGTTTCGCATTCGAATATGATCTTGAAGCCTTCGCTTGTCAGCCTTTCCCGCAGGGGTTTGAGCAAGGCGATTGTGGCGATATCCCCAGGCGGCGTCTTCCAGACCTCACGCACCAGGGCGCCTTCGACAGGTTCGGTGGTTATCATGCCGTTTCGGTATGGACCGACCGGAAGTTGCAGGCTCGCCAGCGGACGGGCCTCGTTATACGAGCGGACGGCACCATCCGGAAACTGTAAAATGGGATCGGCCGCCGCAAGGGCGGGCGCCGCACTGACCAGCAGGCAACATATGAGCGTGTTCAACTTCATCGGTTTTGTGAATGATACTCGATATTTGGTTGTTTATCCACAGCCGAGGACAGTCGATTCGACATGTTGAAGAACGCGGCCACGGCCGAGATGTCCCAGATGTCGCGGTCGGAAAAGCCCGCGTCCCGCAAGACCTGCCGGTCTGCTTCTTCGATCTTGTGGCTTTCTTCGGTCAGCTTGGCCGCGAAATCCAGCATTGCCTTGTGGCGGGGCGAAAGATCGGCGGCGCGATAGTTCATCACCAGCGCCTCGCCCAGAATCGGGTCGCCGGAAAGCTGGCGCACGGCGGCACCATGGGCGGTGAGGCAATAGAAACAATGGTTTATGGACGACACCACCACGGCGATCATTTCGCGTTCCAGCTTGCTAAGACCGCTTGGCCCCAACATGAGGTCGTTATACATCGCGGTGAAGGCGTTCAGCTTGTCGATATCAAAGGCAAACGCCCGCAATACATTGGGAACGAATCCCAGCTTTTCAACACAGATATCGAAATATCGCTGGGTTTCGGGTGGAAGCGGATCGACCTGCGGCAGGTCTAGCGCGTGGATGGGTTTGTCTGCTGTGCTCACGGTCGGGACTCATTCCTTTGTTCGATAATGATATTTACCAACAACCTGCATCCCGATGCCAGAGAACAATCCCTGCGCAGGCAGATTCCTGCCGGTGGTCACGACCGACAGATGGCGCGCGCCGTTTTCGGCGGCCCAGATGGCGGCGCGGGCCATGATCCGCCGCCCCGCACCCGAGCGTCGCGCCTGCGGGACAACCTCCAGCGCGTGCAGCATCGCAATATCACCGTCTATCGCGACGAATGCCACCCCTGCCGGCCGGTCATTCGCGCGCCCGAAGATCCAGGTTTTGGGCCCTTTTGCACGTTGCATCACCGCAAGACGCGCGGGGCCAATGCCGCCCTGTTGCCAGATTTCTTCCATCAGAGACAAGGGTTGTGCGCAGGGGATGGCATCAAGCGGCGCGATTTCGGGCAGCGACAGGTCATTGATGTCGGCGCAGAAGATCAGCGAGGGATCGACCACCTGATAGCCTTGTGCGGCAAGCAACCGGTCCAGCTTTTCCTGCCCCTCGCGGACCATGAACAACGGAGTCTGCCGTGTCGAGCGCATCTGCCTTTCTGCCATCTCGATATCGGCGTCGGTCACGGGCAGGTCGGTTGTTGCTGCCGAAACCCGTTTGCCCCCACCCTTGCCGTCGCGAATCACCCACGGCCCCAGGCGAAAGCGTTTTGCGGGGGGCCATGTGGCGTCGAGCGCCTCAAACATTCGGGGCTGGCCGGGCGCGGCGCTCAAGGCTCGAACCCTTCGGGCATCAGGGTCAGGAAATCCGCGACTGCGGCATCAAGTGCCTGCGTATCACTGCTGCGGAACACGATGTTGCTGCCAAACCGGCTGTTCAGGATAAAAGGGTATGACCCGACCGAAACCTTTGGATGCCGCGCTGCCATTTCGGCAAGCGGGCCGGCGATATCGCCTTCGGGGCGGTTGACGCGGATAGTTCTGGAAAGCAGCGGCGCACCCCCCTTGATACCAGGCAGAACCGAGGCAACCATTGCCTCGAACACGGCGGGCACGCCGGCCATGACATGCACGTTTTCAAGCGTGAATCCGGGCGCCACGGAAACCGGGTTGTCGATCAGGGTTGCGCCATCGGGAATGCGCGCCATGCGCAGGCGCGAATCGTTCATCGTGATCCCGCTGCGGTCGTAATAGGCCTGCAACAGGGCGCGGGCATCTTCGCGCACGTCGATATGGCGGCCGAACGCATCGGCGATGGCATCGGCGGTGATGTCGTCATGGGTCGGGCCTATGCCGCCGCTGGTGAACACGTGATCCCAGCGCGCGGCCAGTTCCTGCACCGCCGCCTTGATGGCGTCATGGTCGTCTGCCACGACGCGGGCCTCTTTGAGGTCGATCGCGGCGTCTGTCAGCTGTCGCGCCAGGAAATGCAGGTTGCTGTCGCGGGTCCGGCCCGAGAGGATCTCGTCGCCGATGACCAGCATTGCCGCCGTGGGGTTGCCCATTTTGCACCTTCTTGTCGTCCGGTCCTGTTTCGGTATAGGTCCGTTCAATGCAGTTTCAAACCCCATTGATGCCGGCGACCCTGATCCGGCGATACAAACGCTTTCTGGCCGATATCGTTCTGCCCGACGGCACAAAGGCGACCGCCCATTGCGCCAATCCCGGTGCCATGACAGGGCTGGCAATGCCGGGCGCGCGCATCTGGGTTGATCGCAACGACGACCCGAAGCGCAAGCTGCGCTATGGCTGGAAGCTGGTCGAACTGGATGGCGGCCACATGGCCTGTGTCGATACCGGGCAGGCAAATCGCGTGGTCGAAGAGGCCCTGCGCGCAGGTCGTGTGCCGGGCTTGCCGCGCGACGCCGAAATCCGGCGCGAAGTGCGTTATGGCCAGGGCAGCCGTGTCGATTTCCTGCTGAGTGGGGCAGGGGGCGGGAATGTCTGGGTCGAGGTCAAGTCGGTAACGTTAAGCCGCCAGCCCGGTCTGGCAGAATTTCCCGACGCGGTGACAAGGCGGGGCGCGCGGCACCTGGCAGAGCTGGCAAACATGGTGACGCAGGGGGATCGGGCGGTGATGCTGTATCTGGTCCAGCGAACGGACTGCACGCAGGTTTCGGTGGCCGCCGACATAGACCCGGCCTATGCCCGCGCCTGCGCACAGGCCGTCGCGCAGGGGGTCGAGATCATGGGGTTTTCCTGCGATATTTCGGTTCACGGCCTGCAACTGGGTGAATCTATCGCCATTAACGATTGCTGAATTTCATGGTGCAACACTGGCGCACATGATGTTTTGGCATTATGCAGGCAGGAAATTTCTGAACGGACGGAGCATACCCGTGGAAGGCCAGAAACCCGGACGCCTGAACAAGGACGGTATCGAAATTCATACCCCCGAAGAATTCGAGGGTATGCGCAAGGCTGGCGAGCTGGCGGCGCGTACGCTGGACATGATCATCGAACATGTCCAGCCCGGCGTTACCACCGCCCATCTCGACAAGCTGATCCATGAATTCACCATAGATAACGGCGCGATTCCCGCCACATTGGGATATCGTGGCTATCCGGCCAGCAGCTGCATTTCGATCAACCATGTCGTTTGCCACGGGATTCCCTCGGACAAGAAGCTGAAGGATGGCGACATCCTGAACATCGACGTGACCTGTATCCTCAACGGCTGGTATGGCGACAGCAGCCGCATGTATGTGGCAGGCAAGCTCAGCCGCAAGGCCGAGCGTCTGATTCAGGTAACCCATGATGCGCTGATGATCGGGATAGATCAGGTCAAGCCGGGGAACACATTCGGCGATATCGGTGCGGCCATTCAGCGCTATGTCGAGGCCCAGCGCATGTCGGTCGTGCGCGATTTCTGTGGTCACGGGCTGGGGCGCGTGTTTCATGCGCCGCCAAATGTTCTGCATTACGGGCGATGGGGCACCGGGCCGGTTCTGGAAGAGGGCATGTTCTTTACCATCGAACCCATGGTGAATCTCGGTCGCCCCGAAACCAAGGTTCTTGGCGATGACTGGACGGCGGTCACGCGGGACAAATCCCTTTCGGCGCAGTTCGAACATTCGATCGGGGTCACCAGCGACGGGTGCGAGATCTTTACGCTTTCGCCGCAAGGAAAATTTCACCCGACCTGGAAATAGCTATCGGGCCGAATTAACCTTTCCTGAACCCTGCATGGGGACCATGTCCCCATGTCAAATTCATCCCGATCAGGCGCATTTGGCGAAGCTCCCTTGCCGGGCTTTGATCTGGCGCTGCGCCCAGCCAGCAGAAAACCCGCAGAAGACCCGGATTTTCGCAAGAACCACCGTGATCGCCTGCGTGCCCGTTTCATGCGTGGCGGTGCCGCCGCCCTGCCCGACTACGAACTTCTGGAATTGGTCCTTTTCCGCGCAATCCCAAGGCGCGACGTCAAGCCGATCGCCAAGCGCCTTTTGGCCGAGTGCGGTGACTTCAATGCCGTTCTGGCGGCAGATCCGGCGCGGCTGACACGGGTCAAGGGCGTCGGGGCGGCGGTGGTTTGCGAGCTGAAGATCGTCGAGGCTGCCGCACATCGCATGGCGCAGGCGCGGGTATTGAAACAGCCAGTCCTTTCAAACTGGTCTGCCCTGATGGATTATTGCCGAACGGCAATGGCCTATCGAACGACCGAACAGTTCCGTATCCTGTTTCTTGATCGCAAGAATACGCTGATTGCCGATGAAGAACAGCAACGTGGAACTGTTGACCATGTGCCCGTATATCCGCGCGAGGTGGTGAAACGGGCGCTGGAGTTGAATGCCTCGGCAATCATTCTTGTGCATAACCACCCATCGGGCAACCCCGAGCCTTCGGAGGCCGACATCGTGATGACAAGGCGCATTCAAGAGGCTGCTGCGGCGCTGGGCATTGTCATTCACGATCATCTGGTGATTGGTGCGCAGAGTGAATTCAGCTTTCGGGCAAACGATCTTATCTGACCCAGATCTCGACGCGGCGGTTTCTGCGCCGGCCGGATTCGCTGTCATTGCATGCCAGGGGCGATATTTCGCCAAACCCGACCGGGGTCAGACGAACAGCACCGGCAGCCGCTCTGCGCGCCCTTTTCCTTACAAGGGAAAGGGCCTGTGCTGCGCGCTTTTTCGAAATTTCCAGATTCCCCTTGGCGCTTCCTTCGGAATCGGAAAACCCCGCGAAAATCAGCTCGCGACCATCAAAATCACCCGCCTCCATCATCTGTGCCGCCATATTCACCGCGCGCTCGGATCGTGGATCAAGGGCGGTGGAATTATCGGAAAACCGGATGGTCAGTGCCAGCCTTCGCGCGCCGCGCAGGCTGGTGACAAGGCGTTTGAGGTCAGCCAGCGTCACATCTTCGGCGGCGTTCAGAATCGCGTTTGAAAGCCTGTGCTGCTGCCGGGAAAGCGGTTGTTGTTCGGGCCGAAGATCAACAAAGCCCAGATCGGCCACCGACCTTTGCGCTTGCGGCTTTTCCAGCCAGGCAAGAAACTCGCGCGCAAATACAGGCAAGCGTTCCTTGCGCGTCACAAGGGAAAGAACCCGTGTCAGGGGATAGTCGCCGCTTTGGATGCCAAACCTGTCTGGCGACTGCACGATTCCGCATTCCCCTCTCAAGGCCAGCGGGACATTGTTGCGAACGGTTCCGTAATCGACGACGCCCAGCCCGAAGGCGTCATTCGTCAGCGCATCGGATAGCGAAACAAGCGAATCGAAAACCTTGCGTTCGACCTTGTCGGCAGGCCAGCCGGGCAATGAAAAATCGGCCTCAAGCCCCTTGGCGAGGTCGGAATCCGGCCGCGGCAGGTACAGGATGATCGGTGCGTCATATCCGCCTATTTCAGCCCAGTTCGTGATTTCCCCGGACCAGATCTTTCGGATCTGTGCGGGGGTAAGGGCGGTGACCGGGTTTTCTGGCGCAACAGCAAAGACGATCGCGTCAAGGGCGATAATCTGGTGTCTGAGGCCAGCATCAAACGGCCTGCCCGCAGCGCGGGAAAGCGCAACGATGTCGGCCTTTTTCTTGCGCAGATCCCGCAAACCCGCTTTGCCCGTTGCGGGCCGGGCCATCAGGCGGGCCAATGGAACCGAGTTTGCATCGGTGATGAAATAGCTCCAGCCAAGATTCGGATGATTGGTGCGCAGACTTGTCAGGCCGTTCGACGTGGCAAAATCCTCGATCAGGCGGGCGAGGAATTCTTCCAGCATCGCCGTGTCGCCGCCAAGCCGCAGGTCGGCTGCATATTTCCCCGGATCGGGGCAGTCGGCGCCCTTGCACGTCACCCCCAAAGCACGCAGGGTCATTTCCCCAAAGCGTGTTTCCAGACGCCAGAATTCACCGTCAAAGTCGATCAGTTTTCCGCTGAGGGTGATTGATCCATCCGACGATTTCAAGGTGATTACCCCGGCTTGTGATGCGGCGGCAAACAGCACCAGCGCCAGCATGCCGACCCATGGCGCCCAGCGATCAATCCATTTCATGCAGCCCCGCCCCCGAAATCACCTTGCGGCGATAATCAGGTCGCGGACAGCGTTTTTCAAGACAAGGGTCGTGTCGGCAGCGTCGCAATCTGGAAGGCGAAAGCGCAGGCCCGAGGCGCCAATCAGCAAGCCCCGGCGCGAGCGCAGACTTTGCAGGATCTGGCCGGTGCCGCATGTCTGGCGCGTTGCACGCACAAGGATGGAAAAATCAACCACGCCACTTTTGATGCCGGGTCGCAGCCTTATCGTGTAAACCTCTGCCAGAAGGGGGTTTTTTACGTCGGTGTTGCCAAGCTTTACCAAATGGCCCAGCGCGCCGGTGCCGGCGTGTGACAAGGTGGCAATCGACTTGCCGAATTCGACTGCGCGCAGATCGACGTCGAACCTGCCCCGCCACAGGACAGCGACACGTTCATATGATTCGATGTCAGGCACCCGCGCCGTCACCCGAAGGGGTTTCGCTTTTGGCAGGGTGATGCGAAAATGCGCCACTTTTTCAAGGGCCGGGACGGTCACCAGCAGTGTACCAGAGGCATCAAGCCGGTCGGCGAATCGCAGTTTTCCGTGTTGTATGGTGACGGTCTCGCCCGCCAGACATGCGTCGCGGATCGTCAGTTCGACCGAGGCCTCGGCCGTGGGGCGCGCGCTGACCGTCGGGGTGCAGGACAGTCCGTTGCCGTTCGAGGCCGGCCCCTTGATACGTGCTTGCCGAGTGCTGTCGTTCATGTTTGTCGGGTCTGCCGCTGCTTCACGCCGGGTGATGCGGGCATCGGTATCGGTGGGCTGTGTGGCTGTTGTGTCGGAAAGCCTGGTCGCCGAGGCCGGCGGCTGAGAGGCCTGGCCAACGGCAAGCTGTCCCGGAAGATGGCCCGGCCTGCTGAATTCGGGCACGGTTTCAACGGCAACACTGGCCATCTTGCTGATGGGGCCCTTGCGGGGTGATTTTTCGGTCGGCGCCGTTTTTCCAAGACGAACATTGGAAATTTCAAGATCACGGCTGTTCAGGCTTAGCTGTTTCTTGAAACCGGACAGGTCGGAAATACTGTTGTCGCCGATTGAAGCAATCGGGTCGCGGGCCTTGATCACCCGCAAGGTCACATTCGCCGGTATGCAGTGCTTGCCGGTGTTCACACAATACGCAAACGTCTGATACCCGGAACAGGAGGCCGAACCGGAATATTCGAAACCGCCGCCAAGCTGCCGGACCTTGCCGCATTCCGGCTGTCCCAACAGGCGCACATCGGTGGGTTTGATCTGTTCGGGGTGCAGGTCGTTGCCCAGCACGAAAAGGCGCTGTGTGCGCCCGGCCTGGACCGTGAATATGTCATCCACCGCCCGCGCACTTGTTTCGCCACGGAACGCGGCCATGATCTTGTCGGAATTCTGGGTGATGATCGCAATCGACACAGTCAGGAACAGTGCCGTGTAAACCAACCCCATTTTTTCACTTATGCGCATGATGGCCCTCCGGATGCCATGCAACTGACAAGGCGCATAATGACCTCGGAAATGTGGCAAGATTGGCGGAATCAGGTGGCGTTTTCGGGGAATTTTTCGCCAGCGGCGACAATCAGGGTAATTTTCAAAGGTCACCCACTGGTCAACGAAACACGCACAACCCTATGAAAACAGGCCGGAATTGCGCCTCCGGCCCGTTTCACATGCGTGATTATGGGGAAACAGTCAGGCCTTGCCGTGGCAATGCTTGAACTTCTTGCCCGAGCCACAGGGGCAAGGCGAATTGCGCCCCGGATTGCCCCAGGTAGAGCGATCGTTTTCGTCGAACTCGGGTTTGGCATCCTTGCCATCACCCGCAAGCGACTTGACACCTTGTTCGACCTGATCGAGGTCGATGCCCTGCTGCTGGGCCAGCGCCTGCGCCATCATCTGTTGCTGTTCCTCTTCGGTCAGAGGGCGGATATGGGCCAGCTGTTCGGTGACTTCGGTCCGCAGGCTGTCGAGCATGTTTTCAAACAGGGTAAAGGCTTCGGACTTGTATTCGTTCAGCGGATCTTGCTGGGCATAGCCGCGGAATCCGACCACCGAGCGCAGATGTTCAAGCGTCAGAAGGTGATCGCGCCATTTCTGGTCGATCGTTTGCAGCAGGATCGATTTTTCGATCATGCGCATGTTTTCGGTGCCAAAGGCGACGGCTTTTTGCGCCATGAATTCATCGCTTGCCTTATAAAGGCGTTCGGTGATCACCTCATCATCGACGCCTTCTTCCTCGGCCCATTCAAGGATCGGCACGTCAATGCCGAGATAGCGCAGAACATCGGCGTACAGCCCTTCCATGTTCCACTGGTCGGCATAGGTTCGCGGCGGCATGTGTTTTTCGACAAGATCGTCGATCACCTGATGGCGCATGTCTTGCACGACGTCGGAAAGGTCTTCGGCCTCCATGATCTCGCGGCGCTGGCTGAAGATCGCCTTGCGCTGGTCGTTCATCACGTCGTCGTATTTCAGCAGGTGCTTGCGGATGTCAAAGTTGCGGGCCTCGACCTTGGCCTGCGCCTTTTCCAGCGACTTGTTGACCCAGGGATGAACGATCGCCTCGCCTTCCTTCATGCCCAGCGTGTTGAGCAGCTTGTCCAGCCGTTCCGATCCGAAGATCCGCATCAGATCGTCTTCGAGGCTGAGGAAAAAGCTGGAACGACCGGGGTCGCCCTGACGGCCCGAGCGGCCGCGCAGCTGGTTGTCGATGCGGCGGCTTTCGTGACGCTCGGTCGCCAATACATACAGGCCCCCGGCCTCGATCACCTTTTTCTTTTCTTCCTCGTGCTCGGCCTCGATCTTCTTGCGCAGCTCGACCGGGTCGGCATCGGGGTTTTCGGCCAGCGCCTCCATCACCTTCATCTCGACATTGCCGCCAAGCTGTATGTCGGTGCCCCGACCGGCCATGTTGGTGGCGATGGTCACGGCGCCAAGGCGGCCGGCCTCGGCGACGATCTTGGCCTCTTGTTCGTGATGGCGGGCGTTCAGCACGTTATGCGGCACGCCCTCTTTCTTGAGCATGTCGGACAGGAATTCCGATTTTTCGATCGAGGTGGTGCCAACAAGAATCGGCTGGCCCTTTTCATGGGCTTCCTTGATCGACCTGACGATCGCGTCGAATTTTTCCTTGGCCGTGCGATAGACCTGATCGTGGTCGTCGATACGAATGACCGGCTTGTTTGTCGGCACCTCGACCACACCCAGCTTGTAGATTTCCATGAATTCCTCGGCCTCGGTCATTGCCGTGCCGGTCATGCCCGCAAGCTTTTCATAGAGGCGGAAATAGTTCTGGAAGGTCACGCTCGCGAGCGTCACGTTTTCAGGCTGGATCGGCACGCCTTCCTTGGCCTCGATTGCCTGGTGCAGGCCATCCGACAGGCGCCGCCCGGCCATCATCCGGCCGGTGAATTCGTCGATCAGGACAACCTCGCCGTTGCGCACGATGTAATCCTTGTCGCGTTTGTAAAGGATATGGGCGCGCAGGGCCTGGGTGACATGGTGCACCAGCGTGGTGCTTTCGGGGTCGTAAAGGGTTGCTTCCGGGTCGAGAATCCCTTCGGCGTGAAGCCGCTGCTCGATGAATTCGTTGCCCTCGTCAGTATAGGTGACGTTGCGGGTCTTTTCGTCGAGGTCGTAATGCTCGGGTTTGATGTCGGGGATGATCTTGTCGATCTTGACGTAAAGCTCGCTGCGGTCATCGCTGGGCCCCGAGATGATCAGAGGTGTGCGGGCCTCGTCGATGAGGATACTGTCAACCTCGTCCACAATCGCGAAATAGTGATCGCGCTGGACCATTTCCGACAGCTCGGATCGCATGTTGTCGCGCAGATAGTCAAAGCCAAGTTCGTTGTTTGTGGCATAGGTCACGTCGGCTTGATATGCAGCGCGCTTTTCGTCGTCTTCCTGCCCTGGCACGACAACGCCTGTCGTCAGGCCCAACGCCGAATATACCTGGCTCATCCATTCGGCATCGCGCCGGGCCAGATAATCGTTGACCGTGACGACATGAACCCCGCGTCCGGTCAGCGCGTTAAGGTAAACGGGCAGGGTGGCCATGAGGGTCTTGCCCTCGCCGGTTTTCATTTCGGCGATGTTGCCCCGATGCAAAAAGATACCGCCAATGAGCTGCACGTCGAAGGGGCGCAGGCCAAGCGTGCGGAACGCGGCCTCGCGGGCGTTGGCAAATGCCTCGGGCAGAAGGTCATCAAGGGTTTCGCCCTTTTCCAGACGTTCCTTGAATTCCTGCGTCTTGGCCTTGATCTGTTCGTCGCTCAGTGCCTTGAACTCGGGCTCCAGTGCGTTGATCTTTTCGACCAGTGGCCGGGTTGCCTTGATCTTGCGATCATTCGGTGTGCCAAAGATCTTTTTGGCAAGTGTTCCAAGACCCAGCATCGGTGCTCCGTTTCAAAGGCGTTCGCCAGAATTGGCGGTTGATTTACGAATTCGTGTAATGGCCGCGCTTGCTTGTTGAGGGCGTCATCCATAGAACCGGCGCCGGAGCGGACACAAGGCAGCCTTTGCACAATGTCCACAGGCATGTAAGGGGATGCTCGTCGGGTGTCAACGTCACCAGAAAAGCACTGCGCATGGCAGTGTGACCCAAGGCACATCAAGTGCAAGTCAGTTCGGAGAGAATGATGAAATTCAAGACAGGAATCCTTGCCGCAGCGCTGTTCGCGATGGCGGTCCCATTTTTCGCCCAGGCAGCGGAAACCAAGCCATCTGCAGACACGGTTCTTGCCACGGTCGAGGGAACCGAGATCACCTTGGGTCACGTGATCGCCCTGCGCGAACGTCTGCCCGAACAATACAAGAAGATACCCGACGACATTCTGTTCAAGGGAATTTTGGACCAGCTGATTCAGCAAACCATCCTGATGAAGGCCATGGAGGCCAGGATTGATACCAAGACCCGTATCGGCCTTGAGAATGAGCGGCGCGCATTTCTGGCGGCGGAATACATGGACCGCCTGTCAGCACGCAAGATACCCGAAGAGGCGCTGAAAAAGGCCTATGCCGAAAAATTCGACGGGGCGGTGCCTGAAAAGGAATACAATGCCTCGCATATTCTGGTCGATTCCAAGGAAAAGGCACTTGAAATCATCAAGTTGCTGAAAGACGGTGCCGATTTTGCGACGCTGGCCAAGGAACGCTCCAAGGGCCCGTCGGGCAAACGTGGCGGCGAACTTGGGTGGTTCTCGGTCAACAAGATGGTCAAGCCGTTTGGTGAGGCCGTGAAAAAACTGGCAGTTGGCGAAATCTCGCAACCGGTCAAGACCCGCTTTGGATGGCATGTGATCAAGCTGAACGGCAAGCGCGACCAGAAGTTGCCGACATTCGAGCAGGAAAAGGACAAGCTGGCGGCCGAGCTGAGCCAGAAGGCGGTTGACGAAGAAATCGCCAAGCTGACCGATGCGGCCAAGGTGACGCGCGCGAAGGTTGATATTGATCCTTCGGTGATCCGCGATGTATCCCTGCTTGGAAAGTAGAGAAATCTGAAATCGGGGGTCGCTTTGGGCGCAGATGGTGAAAAGAGGGCAGGGGCAGACGTAACCCCTGCCCGCGTTGACGAAATGCGGAAAAAGCTGCAGCGCCTCAGACGCAAGCTGAAACAGGCGCGCGAAGAAATCGATTCGCTGCTTGGCGCCCCGCACAAGGTTTCACCGCTTGCACCCGAGCGGTTTCCCGATCTGCCAGTGATCGGCGGCGTGCGCTTTGCCGCTGCCGCTGCCGGTATCAAATATCAGGATCGCGATGATGTGATGCTGGCCGAGATCGCGCCGGGCAGCACGCTTGCAGGGGTGTTTACCCGTTCATCCACCCGTGCGGCCCCGGTTCTTGACTGCCAGAAGAAACTGGCCGCGCTGAAAGAAGGCGCTGCCGACAAGGCGGGTTTTGCCATCATCGTCAATTCGGGCAACGCCAACGCCTTTACCGGCGCGGTCGGATTCGAGGCGGTTGACAAGGTAACCGGCGCGGTCGGCGCGGCGCTGGGCATTCCGCAGGACCATGTCTTTTCGGCCTCGACCGGGGTGATTGGCGAACCACTGCCTTTCGAGCGCGTCACCGCGGTAATCGAGCAGCTGAAGGAAAATCTTTCCCCGGATGCCGCCGAAAAGGCAGCACGCGCCATCATGACGACCGACACCTTTGCCAAGGGTGCGTCCGCCGAGGTCGAGATTGGCGGCAAGACCGTTCGCATCGCCGGCTTTGCCAAGGGTTCAGGGATGATCGCGCCCGACATGGCAACCATGCTTGTGTTCATCTTTACCGATGCGGCGGTCGGGCAGGAAATCCTGCAGGAAATGCTGTCACGGCTGAATGACACAAGCTTCAACTGCATCACCGTCGATAGCGACACCTCGACCTCTGACAGCCTTGTGCTGGCGGCAACGGGTGCATCGGGTGTCGAGATAGGTGATGCCGACAGCGAAAGCGGCCGGCAGTTTTCACAGGCTTTGGGCAAGGTGATGCTGGACCTTGCACACCAGGTGGTGCGCGATGGCGAAGGCGCGACGAAATTTGTCGAGGTCGCGGTGACAGGGGCCGACAGCAACCAAGACGCCCGCAAGGTCGCCATGGCAATCGCCAACTCGCCCCTGGTCAAGACGGCGGTTGCCGGAGAAGACCCGAACTGGGGCCGTATCGTCATGGCAATCGGCAAATCCGGCGCAAAGGCGGACCGCGACCGGATCACGATACGTTTCGGGGAAATCATCGTTGCCGAAAACGGATGGGTCGCCCCGACCTACAGTGAAGATGCCGGTGCCCGATACATGAAAAACCCGGAAATCGTGATTGGCGTCGATCTGGGCCTTGGCGGTGGCGCCGCGCGGGTATGGACTTGCGACCTGACCCGGCAATACATCGCCATCAACGCCGATTACCGGTCGTGAAGATCGTTCTGGTTTCCGCCGTGGCCCTTGTCGATGCCGAGGGGCGGGTTCTTTTGGCACGCCGGCCCGAGGGCAAGAGCATGGCGGGGCTGTGGGAATTCCCCGGTGGCAAGATCGAGGACGGCGAAACCCCCGAAGCGGCGCTGATCCGCGAGCTGCATGAAGAGCTGGGCATCGATACCTGGGAAAGCTGCCTCGCGCCCCTGACCTTTGCCAGCCACTCATATGACGATTTCCACCTGCTGATGCCCGTATTCGTCTGTCGCAAGTGGAAAGGGATCGCGCGGCCGCAAGAAGGACAGCAGTTGAAATGGGTGCACGCACGCGATCTGCGCAACTACCCGATGCCACCGGCGGACAGGCCGCTGATCAGCGTATTGCGCGATCTGTTGTGATCCCCGCATTTGAGGGGAGACCACCGACAAAACAACGACACCCCCGGCTTCCCGGGGGTGTGATGACAGGTTTGAAAACCTGCAACAGCTTGGGCGAGATCAGTCGCGGTCGCCGCCGGCACCACCTTCACCACCTTCACCGCCAGCGCCACCTTCACGGCCTTCGTTGCCCTCTTCGCCGTCGTCATCACCGGTGTTGGTGGCCTTGGCCTTCACGGTGCCGGTTGTCTTGAGGACCTTTTTCTTGAGCAGCGGGTTTTTCGCCTGAGCCGCCGGCTGAGCCGCGGGCGCAGCAGCGTTACCTGTAGCAGTCTGGGCGCTGACCGAGAAGGCCGAAGCGGCAAGAGCGACTGCGATGGCGGAAGAGATCATGAGGGTTTTCATAGTGTGGTTCCTTTCGGGTTTCTGTTGGTCTGGTTTTATCGGTTCGTGTTCATGTTGTGCGGCGGGAGGACCGCGTCGTTTGCAAGAACAGATCTAGGCCGACCGCGGTGATTCATGAATTGATCTGCGGTAGGGGGTTGCCGGCATTTGCCGACAGTTCAAAGAAAACCATCCAAAATTGTATATTTTGGGGAAATAGTATGGTTGAAAAATGACTATTACCCACCCTCAGATTAGACAAGGCGGGCTTGTCCGCGGCTGCTGGGGCACCACCTATGCCCAAAGTTTAGGTGGGCCTGCCGGGTTTGAGTTTGGCGTTGCCGCCGTTTTCTAAAGCGCCAGCTTGATCATCAGATAGGTGTTGTAGAGGCAGAAATTTTCGGAATTGCGGGTCTTGTGGTTCAACCGCTGATCAAGCCGGCTGCGGCGGCGCTTGTTCAGCACCAGACGCAGGGCGCCGCCCAAAACCCCGCGCAACAAGGGGCGCGATTGCGCCAATGCGTGATCGACCTGAGTGACGGCATGTCCCACGACGTTAAAGAACGCCTGTTCAAGATCGATGGATGGCGCAACAGCGCGGGTTATGTCCTCTTCCGACAGGATCTTGAACGGCCTGGCGGCAAGCGCCTTGCGGAAATCGGCCAGCGCATGCCCGCCCCCAACCTTGGCCTCTTCCCCCGTGGCCGTATAGAACGCTTTGGTCCGAAAACAATCCGCGATGATGATCTGCCCGCCCGCGTCAAGCAGCGAGGCCGCCTTGTCCAGTGACACATCAAGCGGAATATATTGAAAGCTTTCGGAAAAAAGGCAGATGTCGAATTTTCTGTCGGCCTCGAAATCTTCAAACCGGCACTCGTGAACCCTTGCCTTGCCTCTGGTATTTTCCCGGCAACGCCCCGCCAGAAAGGCGCTGGGAATGACAATATCGACCTCGTGCCCCAATGCGATCAGCTTGCGCGCGGTCTCTCCCGCCCCGCCGCCGATATCAAGGATTCGCAGCCCCCTGCCTTCGGGGAGCAACTTGAACAGCTTGTCGGTATAGGCTTCTTGCGCCGGGCCCAGGCCGGCAGCGCATACGACATCGTCGGGGTTCCACAGGCCGTAATGCAGGTTTTCCCGACCCGTCAGAAATTCGACGAATTTCAACGAGATGTCCAACCCTACTGCGCGGGTATCGATTTTCTTGCCAGCCATTTGTCTTCCCTTGCCGGTTCCGGTTGACCGGCGCAGGAATAGACGGTTTCAGGCCACATTGGAACAGGCCTAGTCGATCTGTTCGCAAAATTCGCGGATGACGCGCTCATATGTATCGCGCTTGAAGGGAACGATGCGCGACAGCAGGTCTTCGGCAGGCAGCCAGCACCAGCGGCTGAATTCCGGGTGGTCCGTCTTGATGTTGATCTGGCTGTCATCGCCCAGAAACCGCATCAGGAACCAGCGCTGTTTCTGGCCACGATAGCGCCCGCCCCAAAGTTTGGGGATCAGATGATGCGGAAGGTCATAGGGAATCCAGTCATGGGTTTCGGCCACGATCTCGACCGCTTCGGGCGGGATGCCGGTTTCTTCTTCCAGCTCGCGCAAGGCCGCGTCGCGCGGGTCTTCGCCCGGCTCGACACCGCCCTGGGGCATCTGCCAGGCATCCATCGCGCTGTCGATCCGTTGACCGGCAAAGATCTGGCCAGCCTTGTTGCACAGCATGATGCCGACACAGGGCCGGTAAGGCAGATCGTCGTAATTATCCGCGGTCATGGATGCCCTTCCCAAGGCTTGTGGCAACTGATCTTCCTGCCCCCGCCGGCATCACGCCGTCGGGGACATGGAATTCATATAGGAAGTTCACTTGGTCTTGTTAAGAACCGCCATGCCACGAAGCAGATCGATTGCATAGGCAAGCTGGTTATCCCCGGCCCGTTTTTTGGCCGCCTCTTCCCGCGCCTTGCGTTCCTGTTCGATCTGCTTTTTCTCTTCTTCGGTCAGGCTGTCATTCTTGAGCGCGCCGCGCAGATCCGCTTCGGAGCGGAACTTGGGTTTGTTCTCGTCAGCCTTGTCCTTTGCCGGCGGGCGGTATTCGACGATGATATCCGGCAAAATGCCCAGATTCTGGATCGAGCGGCCCGAGGGCGTGTAATAGCGTGCAGTGGTGAGGCGCATCGCGCCGTTGCCCTGCAACGGAATGATCGTCTGGACAGAACCCTTGCCAAAGCTCTTGGTGCCCACGATCACAGCGCGGTGGTGATCCTTCAGCGCACCAGACACGATTTCGGATGCCGAGGCCGAACCGCCATTGATCAGAACCACGATCGGCTTGCCTTTCGCCAGATCGCCCGGCCTGGCGTTGAACCGCTCGGTATCCTGCGGGTTGCGGCCGCGGGTAGAGACGATCTCGCCCTTGTCGAGGAAAGCATCAGCAACAAGGATAGCCTGTTTGAGCAGGCCGCCGGGGTTGTTGCGCAGGTCCAGAACGATGCCATTGATCTTGTCGATGCCACCGGCCTTTTTCAGCATCTTGTTCAGGCCTTCCTTGAGGTTCGGATAGGTCTGGTCGGTGAACGAACTGATCCTCAGGATGATCGCGCCATCCTCCAGCTTGGCCTTGGTGGCCTTGATCTTGATGGTGTCGCGGATGATCGAGATGTCGAACGGCTTGTCCACGCCCTTGCGCACGATGGTGATGACGATTTCGGAACCCACCGGCCCACGCATCAGATCGACCGCCTCGTTCAGGGTCAGGCCCTGCACCGATTTGCCGTCAACCTTGACGATCAGATCGCCCGGCTTTACCCCGGCCTCGGCTGCTGGTGTGCCGTCGATGGGTGACACGACCTTGACATAGCCATCCTGCTGGGTGACCTCGATGCCCAGCCCGCCGAATTCACCACGGGTCTGAACCTGCATGTCCTTGAACGCGCGCGGGGGCAGATAGCTGGAATGCGGATCCAGAGAGGTCAGCATGCCGTTGATCGCGGCCTCGATCAGCTTGGATTCATCGACCGGTTCGACATATTGCGAGCGGATCCGCTCGAAGATGTTGCCAAAGAGGTCGAGTTGCTCGTAGGTTGATTTCTTGCGGCTGGCCTCATCAGCGATCAGGGGGCCTGCGAACTGGGTGGACAGGATGACCCCTGCAAGAGTGCCGCTGATCGCAGCGATGATATATTTCTTCATTTTCAGTGTCCTACCTGTTCTCGATCTCGAACCACGCCGCTGGATCCACGGGCGTCCGGTTCTTGCGGATTTCGATATAAAGCGTTTCCTGCCGAATGTCGCTGTTAGCATTCGAAGTTTCAACCAGAAAATCCTGTGCCGAGGGGCTCTCGCCGCGCATCAATCCGACAGGATCCCCTGCTGAAACAACCTGCCCTACCTTGCCGTAAACCCGTCCTAGCCCCGCAAGCACGATAAGGTAACCCGGCTGGGGCTCAAGTATGATCACATTGCCGTAGTCAAGCAGGGGACCAACATACCGGATCGTGGCGGAAAACGGTGCAGTCACCAATGAAACCGGCGGTGCCGAGATCACGATACCCGGATGACGCACGCCGGATGCGTCGGCTTCGTTGAACCTGCGCAGGATGGTTCCGTAAACCGGCAGCGGCAACTTGCCTTTTGCGGCCGAAAAATCCTGTGGCGTTTCCGGCACCCCCTCGACGGGGATATCCGAAAGACCACTGGCGAATTTCGTCAGCGTATCGCTGTTGCGCGCCAGTTTCCGGATCTTTTCCGGGTCCGACGCAAAGCGCGGCGGCAGCTTGCGGGTGCGCCGCCCGATCGCTTCGGCAAGCGCAACGCGCGCGTCCTGTACACCCTTGAGGCCTTCCTTCAGATCGGCAAGTGCGGTTTTCTGCAATTTCTGAAGCGCCTGCAATTCCGATAGCCTTGCGCGCAGATCGGCAACCTTCCGGTTGAGCGCGGGCGTGACCTCGGTCAGGATCTGACCCGCCTCGGCAGTGCCCAATGGCCCGGAAGGGTGCAACAAAAGCAGCGGCGTCGATGCCTTTTCCAGGGTTTGAAGTATCCCCAGAAGGCGAGAAAGCTGTTCCCGTCGATTGCGAAATTCAAGCTTGAGCGCGCGCTCCTTGATGGCGGCTTGGCGCAACGCCTGCCGCATCGCCCGCAGCCCGTCTTCATAGGCTTTCACCACGTTGCTTAGCGCCCTGACCCGATCACGCGCTGCTTTTGCATCGCTCAACGCGCGGGTGGCGGCCCTGAGTTCTTCGGCGGCGCGGCGTGCATCAAAAACGGGGTCTGACCTGGCCCAGGCAAGCGACGCCGTAACCGCCAGAATTGCACAGACAAGGGTTATGAGAGACGCCCGATGCATCACGACAGCAGGCTGATCCCGGTCATCTCGGGCGGCTGTTCAAGGCCCATAAGCGCCAGCAGGGTCGGGGCAAGATCTGCCAGGCGCCCGCCGTCACGCAGCCTTGCGCCATCGGGGCCGCCGAACAGGATCACCGGCACCGGGTTGGTGGTGTGTGCCGTGTGCGGTTTACCGGTTTCCGGGTCGATCATGGTTTCGCAATTTCCGTGGTCGGCGGTCACGATCATGGCGCCACCGGCCTTTTCCAGTGCATCCACCACCTGGCCAAGCCCGCGATCCACCGCCTCGACCGCCTTGATTGCCGCGTTCAGATCGCCGGTATGGCCCACCATGTCGGGGTTGGCATAGTTGGTCACGATCAGGTCATAGCCATCTTCGATCGCCTTGACGAAACGCGCCGTTACCTGGGCCGAGGACATTTCCGGCGCCTGGTCATATGTGGCCACCTTGGGGCTGTTGGGCATCATGCGGTCTTCGCCTTGTTCGGGGGTTTCCTCGCCACCGTTGAGGAAAAAGGTGACATGGGGGTATTTCTCGGTTTCCGCCAGACGGAATTGCCGCAGCCCGTGTTGCGCAACCCAGTGGCCCAGCGTGTTGACGATGCTTTCCTTGGGAAACAGCACATCCATGTATTTGTCATGCTCGTCGGAATAGCTGGCAAACCCGGCCATGGCCGCCAGATCGGGGCGGCGCGACACGTCAAAGGCATCAAAGCCCGGCGCGCCCAGTGCCGCCATCAGCTCGCGCGCGCGGTCGGCGCGGAAATTGAGGCAAAGCACGCCGTCGCCGTCTTTCATGCCGGGGTAGTCGCCAATCACCGTCGGGGTGATGAATTCGTCGGTTTCGCCACGGGTGGTGGCCGCAGACACGGCGTCTGCCGGGTTTTCCGCTTTCAACCCCTTTGTCCTGACGATGGCCTCAAAGGCCCGTTTCACGCGATCCCAGCGCTTGTCGCGATCCATGGCATGAAAGCGGCCGATCACCGTGGCGATACGGGCGTTTTCCGGCAGCACTGAGGCCAGCCTCGCAAGGTCGTGCGTCGCCGAGCCGGGTGGCACGTCGCGCCCATCCGTCAGCGCGTGTATCCAGACCGGAATGCCGGCCGCAGCGATAACCTGTGCGGTGGCAATGGCATGGTCGATATGGGCGTGAACGCCGCCTTCCGACATCAGCCCGATCAGATGTGCGGCCCCGCCCGAGCGGCGCAGCTTGTCGATGAACCGTTGCAGCGCCGGATTTTTCGCGAAACTTCCATCCTCGATCGCCAGCCCGATCCGGCCCAGATCCATCGAAACCACCCGGCCCGCGCCGATATTCATATGCCCGACCTCGGAATTTCCCATCTGCCCGTCGGGCAGGCCCACATCGCGCCCGCTGGTTTTCAACGTGGCGTGGGGGCAGGTTTGCATCAGGCGATCATAGGTCGGGGTATTGGCAAGCGCGACCGCGTTGTTTTCGCGCGCCTCGCGCAAACCCCAGCCATCGAGAATGCACAGAACCACGGGCTTGGGGGCGTCTTTACGGGAATTCATCTGCTCGTCCATGCAAGGAAGGGAATTTTCCCGAAAGGATAAGGCCGGGGAAGGGGAACCACAAGCGCCGTTGGCGACTCGACTGCGGGAAAGAAAAAGGCACCCCCGGTTTCCCGGGGATGCCTCAAGGGCTCTTAGGCCTGCCTGTTATTGCTGTCTGAAAGGTGCTTAGTCGTCGTGGCCACCTTCGCCACCGTCGTGATCGCCGCCACCGTTGCCGCCACCGTTGCCGCCACCGTTGCCACCACCGTCATGGTCGCCGCCACCGTTGCCGCCACCGTCGTGGTCGCCACCACCATTGCCACCGTCGTGATCGCCGCCACCGTTGCCGTGGTCATCGTCACCATTGCCGTGGTCATCGTCACCGGTGTTGGTGGCAGTCGCGGTGTTGATGGCAGTACCGGTGTTGGTGGCAGTAGCAGCTGTGGTTCCGGTCGCGCCCAGAACGGTTTTCTTCTTGAGCAGCGGATTGCCCGTCGGGGCAGTGGGGGCCGGAGTTGCCGCCGGAGCAGGCGTTGCGGCAGGTGTGGCTGCCGGGGTCGGCGTTGCAGCGGGTGCCGGCGTTGCAGCGGGTGCCGGCGTTGCCGTAGGTGTTGCGGCGGGTGTTGCCGCAGGTGTTGCGGTGGGTGTTGCAGCAGGTGTTGCGGTCTGGGCCTGAACGGCCAGGCCGGAAGTTGCGATGATGGCAGCTACGGCTGCGGTGATAAAGATCGATTTCATGGTTCTGGTTCCTTGTTGTTTACTAAATGTGTGGGTTGGTTTGTTGATCAGTCGTCGTAGCCGCCAAAGCCGCTTTCGCCGTGTTCGTTGCCTTCGTCATGCTCGTACTCGCCGTATTCATGGCCTTCGGATTCGCCCATGTTGGTGGCGCGTGCCCGTGCAGTGCCAGCGGTTCCCAGCACTTTCCTCTTTTGCAGCAGCACGCTGCCCGTCGGGGCCAGGACAACATTGTTGCCAGTCGTGGCGGTTTGGGCGTTGGCCGAAAAGGCCGAAGCGGCAAGTGCAACCGCAATGGCCGAAGAGATCATGAGGGTTTTCATAGTGTTGGTTCCTTTTTGGGTGTCCGTGAGTGTGACGTGTATCGGTTCGTGTTCATGTCGAGCGGCGGGAGGACCGCGTCGTTTGCAAGAACAGAACTAGGCCGAACACTGAGCGGCCGAAATTGACCAATGGTATGAAACCGCTGGCCTCTACCGACCGAGCAAAGGAAATCACCCAAAAACATATAAATTGTGAAAACAATGTGGCGAGACAAGGCTGTGCTTATACCCTCGGGTTAGGCGCATATCGCACGCCCCATCCCTGATAACGACCGTCTACAACCCCGGTTTAGATGGCATGAAGCATCATGAACGACCCTTGAGGGCGAATCTTTAATGATTCGTCCCTGACGGCAGCCGTTTCATACCCAGCCGGCCAGATTCGCACCCACAATTTCGGCCATCATGTCGATATGCGGGTCATCCGCGTTGAGGCAGGGGATGTAGGTGAACTCTTCGCCGCCGGCCTGCAGAAAGGCATCCTTTATCTCGACGCGGATTTCTTCCAGCGTTTCCAGACAGTCTGTCGAAAAAGCCGGTGCAAGCATGGCGATGCGTTTTTTCCCGGCCCTGGCCAGGCGCTGTACCTCTTCCACGGTGTAGGGCTGCAACCATTCCTCGCGCCCAAAGCGCGACTGGAATGTGGAAATCAGCCGGTCTTCGGGCCAGCCAAGCCGCTCGCGCAGCAGGCGCGTGGTCTTGATGCACTGGCAGTAATAGGGATCGCCTTCGAGAAGATAACGCTTGGGCACCCCGTGATACGAGGCCACCACGACATCGGGCGTGTTTTCCAGATCTGCCAGCGTTTGCGTGATCTTGTCGGCAATCGCGCCGATATATGAAGGGTGGTCGAAATAAGCCGGCACCGTGCGCGCGGCCGGCTGCCATTTTTCCTGCATCAACGCACGAAAGAACTGGTCATTGGCAGTGGCTGATGCCGCGCCGGAATATTGCGGATAAAGGGGAAAGAACAGAATTCTGCGGCAGCCCTGTTCAACCAGGCGCCGAACCCGCGACCCTGTTGAAGGGTTCCCGTAACGCATGCAGAAATCGACAACAACCTTGTCACCATATGTCTGGTGCAGCTTTTCGGCCAGCTTTTCCGCCTGTTCGCGCGTTGTGGTCAGCAAGGGGCTTTCGTCGCGTTCCTTGTTCCAGATGCTGTCATAGATCTTGCCAGAGGAAAAAGGCCGCTTGGTCAGAATGATCAGTTGCAGCAATGGCTGCCATTTCCAGGACGGATAATCGATCACCCGCTTGTCGGAAAGGAATTCGTTCAGATAGCGCCGCATCGACCAGTAATCGGTAGCATCCGGTGTGCCGAGATTCGAGATCAGCACCCCGATCTTTTCGTCGGCAACAGGCGGGTGATCCTTGGGGGCGTGGGGCGGGATATGGCGGGTCTGCGTCATGTCTTGTCGTTCCCTTCGGTGCTGGCAAGGCGGGCGGCATCGCTTGCGGAAAATTCGATCGTTCCCAACGCATCGGCCAATCTGGCCTGCGCCGAGCCGGGGCGCAGGGGCTTGGGTTGGGATTCGTCGGGTGCCCATCCGGTCAGCCAGATCATCTCGAATGTAGCGGTCAGGCGGTTCTGGTCGGCAGGAAAGTGCTGATGATAGATCTCGGCCGCGCGGGCAAACAGTTTCCGGCGGGTGAAATTGCGCGGCCGGTCTCGCAATGCGTTGGTTTCGCCCATCAACCGCAGATCCCTTAGCAGGTCGGGCAGGCTGGCATATGTCACCGGAAGAACCACATTGTCTGCCACCGGCAAGGCAAAACCCGCCCGCATCAGAAGCGAACCCATGTCGCGCAGTTCGGCCATCGGGGCGACGCGGGGGGAAAGGCCGCCGCTGAGGCTGCTTTCGGCCTCGGCCAATGCGCTGCGCAGCTCGTTCAGGGTTTGGCCGCCGAACATGACGCCCAGAAACAGGCCATCGGGCTTCAGCGCCAGCCGGCACTGTATCATCTGGCCGACCGGATCATTCGCCCAATGCATGGAAAGCGCATGAATCACGAGGTCGTAGTCCTTACGCTGAAAGTCTAGTGTTTCCGATTCTGAAACAAAATCAGCGTCGGGAAAATACTGTTTCCAATAATCCGGGAATGCCGTAACGATCGCCTTTGCGCTAAACGTCCTTTTAATCTCGGCCAGTCTATCGAGGGCTTCACGGGCCGCGATTTCGTGCAGGAAAAGGGCAGATTCGCCTGACTGCCGGGCGCGTCCGCGAATGCGGGCAAGCGCGTTCATGTCAAAGAGATCGTTGGCCATTGTTTTCTTCCCTTGGCAGAGCCTTGCACATACGGAGAAGTCGGTGTTTTTGCAATCCGCCATCAGGTCGCTTTATCCGCCCCGCTGTCTGGCCTGCGGTGCCGAGATCCTGGGTGACCATGCGCTATGCGGTGGTTGCTGGCGCGAATTGCCTTTCATTTCCGGCCTGATTTGCGACGGTTGCGGGGTTCCGTTACCAGGGTGCAATTCAGGGCAGGTCGAGCTGTGCGATACCTGCCTTGCACATTCGTTTCCCTGGGTGCGCGCGCGGGCGCCGCTGCTGTATGATGGTACTGCGCGCAAGCTGGTGTTGGCGCTGAAGCATGGCGATCGGCTTGACCTCGTGGTGCCAATGGCCCGATGGATGGCGCGTGCGCTGGGCGAAATCGCGCCGCAGGAATCGGTTGTTCTGCCGGTACCGCTGCATCGACTGCGGCTGTTTCGCAGACGTTATAACCAGGCCGCACTGTTGGGTCGCGCCATATCGCGGATGCGGGCGATGCCGTTCTGGCCCGATGCGCTGATCCGCCACAGACCCACCCGGCAACAGGATGGCATGGGCCGCGATGAGAGGTTTTCCAACCAGGCGGGCGCTTTCTCGGTCCATCCGTGGCACCGGCATGCCATAAAGGAAAGGCCGGTATTGCTGGTCGATGACGTCATGACATCGGGCGCCACTCTTTCGGCCTGCACAGAGGCGTGTATTCGTGCCGGTGCCGCCCAAGTGAACTGTGTGGTACTGGCACGCGTTGCAAGGAATACCTAAATCCGCTAAGTCCCCGATAACGGATCAAAGGTTGAACCATGAAACAAGTCGAAATCTACACAACGCGTTTTTGCGGTTACTGCATGGCCGCCAAGCGGCTGTTGAAGGAAAAGAATGTGCCCTATACCGAAATCGACGTCGGCGCCCAGCCCGAGCGTCGGGCCGAAATGGTTCAGCGCGCAAATGGCGGTCGTACCGTACCGCAGATCTTTATCGGGGGGCGCCATATTGGTGGCTGCGACGAGCTGTATGAACTTGAACGTTCAGGCAAGCTGAACGGCCTGCTGGCGGCGTAAGATCATGCGTGTTGCCCTCGTTCAGCTGAATTCGGGCGACATGCCGCTTGAAAACCTGCCGGTGACCGAGGAATTCATCCGGCAGGCGGCCGAAGATGGCGCGCAGCTCATCCTGACGCCCGAGGTCACGAATTGCGTCTCCACCAGCCGTGAACACCAACAAAAGGTGCTGCACCACGAGAAGGACGACCCGACCCTTGCGCGTCTGCGCAAAGTCGCTGCCGAGCTGGATATCTGGTTGCTGATCGGCTCGCTCGCGCTGAAAACCGACGACCCGGACGGGCGGTTTGCGAACCGGTCGTTTCTGATTGCACCCGATGGCAAGATCTTTGCGCGCTATGACAAGATTCACATGTTCGACGTCGATATTTCGGCGTCCGAAACCTGGCGCGAATCCGACGCCTTCCGCCCCGGCGACCGGCTGGTTCTGGCGCGCACGCCCCTTGCCGCGATCGGCATGACCATCTGCTATGACCTGCGCTTTCCTCAACTGCACCGGGCACTGGCGAAGGAAGGCGCCCAGATCATTGCACAGCCTGCGGCGTTTTCGCCGGTCACGGGGGCCGCACATTGGCATATTCTGTTGCAGGCGCGTGCGATCGAGACCGGATGTTTCATCCTGGCCCCGGCGCAGTGTGGGGACCACGCGATAACCGAGGGGCGGCCAAGGCAGACCTATGGCCATTCTCTGGCGGTTGCGCCCTGGGGCGAAATCATCGCCGATGGCGGGACGGATCCGGGGGTGATCGTGCTGGATATCGACCTTGACGAAGTCGAGGGCGCGCGCTCCCGCGTTCCCTCGCTGACCCATGACCGCCCGTTCGAGAGGCCATCGTGACCGTCAGCAACGACCCTCTTGCCATCGCCCTGTTCAGCGAAATCGCCATGGCCGACCAGCTGGCCCGCGCCAAGCTGACCCGCGTTCTGCCCAAGGGGATGGAGGTTTCGCATTTCTCGGTTCTCAACCATCTGGCCCATGTGGGGGACGAACGCACGCCGGCGCAGCTGGCGCGACTTTTTCATGTGACCAAGGGCGCGATGACCAATACCCTGGGCAAGCTGGAAGCCGCGGGTTACGTCCACATTCGCCCCGACTGGGATGATGCACGTCGCAAATTCGTGGCCATCAGCCCGGCAGGCGAGGCCGCCAGGGCCGAGGCCGTTCGCGCCATCGCGCCGGTTTTCGACGATGTGGTGCAGGCGCTGGGCGCCGACAAGATCAGGGCCGCGCTGCCTTTCCTGCGCAAGTTGAGGGCGCTTCTGGAAGAAGAAAGTTGAGCCGCCTCAACCCTTTGGCCGGATGCAGGCCGTGACATAGTTCACGCTGAGATCGCGGTCGGATACCGACCATTCCCATGTCAGCGGGTTGAACACGAAACCCTTGCGGTCAACTGGCGTCAGGCCGGCCCCGCGGATCAGGTCATACAGCTCGTCCGGGGTGATGAATTTCTTCCAGTCATGGGTGCCCTTTGGCAACCATCGCATGATCTGCTCGGCCCCGATGATGGCGACCATGAATGACTTGGGATTGCGGTTGATGGTCGATGTGATCATCAGGCCACCGGGTTTCAGCAGGTCGTGACAGGCCCGCATATAGGCGGCCGGGTCGGAAACATGCTCGATCACCTCCATGTTCAGGACCACATCGAACTGTTCGCCTTCTGCGGCAAGGGCTTCGGCCGTGGTGTTGCGATAGTCGATATCAAGGCCGGATTTCGCCGCATGGATGCGGGCGACCTCGATATTGGTGGGGGCGGCATCGGCACCTACAACCGTTGCGCCCAGTCGTGCCATCGGTTCCGACAACAGCCCGCCGCCACAGCCAATATCCAGCAGGCGCAAACCCTTGAATGGCGCGCGTTCGGTCAGGTCGCGATTGTATTCGGCGGCGATCTGTTCGGTGATGTAATCCAGACGGCACGGGTTCATCATGTGCAGCGGCTTGAACTTGCCGGTCGCATCCCACCATTCAGCCGCCATCGCCTCGAACTTGGCAACCTCGTCCTGATCTACGGTGTTGGTGGATTGCATTGCACTCTCCTCGCCAAACTGCCAAACTTGCCCCGTGAACGGGGATGACAGGGTTTCTATAATACAGAGATGGACAAGTCCGCGAGCCAAAAGAGCGCATATGACGTGCTATATCCCCTGATCGGCCCTTTCGATTCACGGGTTATGGCCGTCAGCGGCGGGCACCGCATATATGTCGAGCAATGTGGAAACCCGCGCGGCACGCCTGTTCTTGTGGTCCACGGCGGCCCTGGCGGCGGGTGCAGTCCCACCATGCGGCGGTTTTTCGACCCCGAACATTACCGCATCATCCTGTTCGATCAGCGTGGCTGCGGACGTTCGCGCCCTCATGCCAGTGTGGAAAACAACACCACCTGGGATCTGGTCGCCGACATGGAACAGATCCGCAAGACCCTTGGTATCGACCGCTGGATGTTGTTTGGCGGTTCCTGGGGGGCGGCCCTGTCCCTGATCTATGCGCAGGCCCATCCCGAGCGGGTCAGGGCGCTGATCCTGCGGGGCGTGTTCCTGATGACCGAGGCCGAGCTTGACTGGTTTTATGGCGGAGGTGCCGCGCGATTCTGGCCCGAGCGATGGCAAAGATTTGTCGAGCCAATTCCCCTTGCCGAACGTGATAACATGATCCTGGCCTATCACAAAAGGCTGTTTGGCGACGACATGGAAGAACAGGTCAGATGCGCAAGGGCCTGGGCGAGCTGGGAAAACGCGCTGGCGGTACTCGATCCCTCGGGCAGCGGTTCGGATCATCAGCCTCCCGCTGATTATGCCCGCGCCTTTGCCCGGCTGGAAAACCACTATTTTCTGAATCACGGCTTTCTGGCCCCGGGACAGGGCATCGTGGAAAATGCTTGCAAGCTTGCCGGAATCGAAGGCCATATCGTTCAAGGGCGCTATGACATGATTTGCCCCCCAGCCGGCGCGCACGAGCTGGTCGCCAACTGGCCCACTGCGCAGCTGCAGATGATTCCAGCCGCCGGTCACGCCCTGTCAGAGCCGACAATTGCGGCTGCTCTGGTATCAGTCATGGATGCGTTGCGCGGTTAGGGCCTGTGGACAAACCCCGGACCGCCCCGACCAGGCCTCAGTACCCCCGAAGGCGTTGCAAGAGTTCGGTCGTTGCATAGCCATCGGGCGTCAGGCCGACCGAGGCCTGATAAGCCCGTATCGCGGCAATCGTGTTTGGCCCGACGATTCCATCGATCTTTTCCATGGCAAAACCCTTGCGCCGCAACAGCCTTTGCATCTGCTTCTTCTGCTTGAAGGATAGCGCCTTTTCGCCCCGCGGCCACTTTGCCTGAATGGGTTTGCCGCCCATGATCCTGTCACCCAGATGCCCCACGGCGATGACATAGGCATCGGCCGGGTTATAGGTTTCGATGACGTGGAAATTTTCAAAGATGATGAATGCAGCGCCTTTTGATCCGGCCGGCAACAGAATCGATGCCTTGCCATAATCGGGCAACCTCTTGCCGTCGATCGTGACAATCCCCAGCTTGCGCCATTCGGAAACCTTCTTGTGAACGCGCGCGCCTGCCAGGGAAAAATCGAACTTGCGCGGCAGCTTGACCTCAAGCCCCCAGGGCTGGCCCTTTGTCCACCCATGGCGCGCCAGATAATTCGCGGTCGATGCCAGCGCATCGGTGGGGTCGTCGCCCCAGATGTCACGCTTGCCGTCGCCGCGGAAATCCTGCGCATAGGCCAGATAGCTGGTAGGCATGAATTGCGTATGTCCCATCGCGCCGGCCCATGATCCGGTCATCTTGTCGGGGGTGACGTCACCGGACTGCAGGATCTTGAGCGCCGCAATCAACTGCTGTTCGAAAAACTTTCGTCTCCGGCCTTCATAGGCCAGCGTCGCCAGGCCTTCGATGACGGGGATGTTTCCCATATGCTGACCATAGGCGCTTTCCAGCCCCCAGATCGCCAGCACCACCTTGGCATCAACGCCGTATTTGCGTTCGATCCGTTTCAGGATGCCACGATAGCGTGCATAGGCCTGCTTGCCGTTGCGTATCCGCGTGTCGGATGTCGCTGTGTCAAGGTATTCCCAGATTTGCTTGGTGAATTCGGACTGGTTGCGATCCTTTTCGATGACATATGTGTTGAATCTTACATTTCTGAAGGCGCGATCATACACCTTGCCGGAAATGCCATTGGCCACAGCCTTGGCGCGAAATGCCTTGATCCAGAACCTGAACCGGGCATTCGCTGCCGCAACCTTGATCGTTCCCGCGGGAACAGGGCGCGCGGCGGGTCGCATGTCCGATATCTGATTGGCGGCTTGTGCAAATCCCGACAGCAGGAAGGTCACATATACCGCCAGCGCAAGTTTCGCCGAAAATGGGTTCATCCTGAATCTTGTTCCTGCTCGTTTTTCATTTTGCGTGATCCTAACCCGAATCCCGCAACCGAAAAAGAGCCCAATACACCCACCGGCGCAGACCCGCCTATCCGCCTCTGCGGCGCTTTTCCAACTTGCGCTGTTTCGCCTGCTTTTTCTTGCGTGCTGCCAGTTTGCGCGCGCCGCCACGCGACTGCCCGCCGCCTTTGGGCCGTGGCAGGGGCTTGCCGCCCACGGTCAGCAGCTCGAACATCAGCCCGCCGGTGACGGGTACCGCCTCGGCCAGACGTACCGTCACGCGCTGGCCCAGTTTCAGCACCATGCGCGAGCTTTCGCCCGTCAGCGTCTGCGCATCCGCGTCATGGCGGAAATATTCGCGCCCCAATGTCGAGATGGGAATCAACCCGTCGGCCCCGGTTTCATCAAGCCGCACGAACAGGCCGAAGCGCGCAATGCCCGATATCTTGCCTGGAAACTCGTTGCCGACACGCTCGGCCAGATAGGCGGCCAGATAGCGGTCGTTGGTGTCGCGCTCGGCCATCATCGAGCGGCGCTCGGCCTGCGAGATCAGCTCGCCGGTTTCTTCCAGGCGCTCGATGTCATCAGGCGACAGCCCGTCTTTGCCCCAGCCATGGGCAGAGACAAGCGCGCGGTGGGTGATCAGGTCGGCATAGCGCCGGATGGGCGATGTGAAATGTGCATAGCGCCGCAGGTTCAGTCCGAAATGGCCGAAATTCTGCGGGGCGTAATAGGCCTGCGTCATCGAGCGCAACACCGAGATGTTGATGATCTCGGCATTCGCCGTGTTGGCGGCGGCATCCAGCAGCTTGTTCAGATGCTGCGTCTGCAGCACCTGCCCCTTGGGCAGAACCAGCCCCGCCGCCTGCGCAACCTCTTGCAGGCTGTCCAGCTTTTCCGGGCTGGGTTCCTCGTGCACGCGATACAGGAACGGGATGCGCTTTTTCTCAAGGGTTTCGGCGGCGGCCACATTGGCCATGATCATGAATTCCTCGACCAGACGATGCGCATCAAGCCGTTCACGGAAATCGACGGAAACGACCTTGCCCTCGGGCGACAGTTCGATCTTGCGTTCGGGCAGATCCAGATGCAGCGGCTGTCGGCGTTCGCGCGCCTTTGCCGCAGCGCGATAGGCCTCGAACAGGGGGCGGATCACGGATTCGAGCAACGGCGCGGTCTTTTCATCCGGTGTGCCGTCCTCGGCGGCCTGCGCCTGGTGATAGGTCAGCGATGCGGCCGAGCGCATCATGGCGCGTTCGAACCGGTGGTGGATGCGGTTGCCGGCAGAATCCAGAACCATGCGCACGGCAATGCAGGGGCGCAAATCCCCCTCGTGCAGCGAACACAGATCGCCCGACAGGCGGTCGGGCAGCATCGGCACCACGCGGTCGGGAAAATAGGTCGAGTTGCCCCGCTTGCGCGCCTCGCGGTCCAGGCGCGAGCCGGGCGTCACATAATGCGCAACATCGGCAATGGCGACCCAGACGACAAAGCCACCCTCGTTTTTCGGGTCATCATCGGGGGCGGCATGGATCGCATCATCATGGTCGCGCGCATCCGCCGGGTCGATGGTGATCAACGGCAGGTCGGTCAGATCCTTGCGGCCCTCTTTCGTGGCGGGCTTGGCCAGCTCGGCCTCGGCCAGCACCTCGTCGGGAAAGGCATCGGGGATGCCGTGGGCATGAATGGCATAAAGCGACACCGCCTTTGGCGCCATCGGATCTCCCAGCACCTCGACCACACGGGCGCGCGGCAGGCCCATGCGGGTTTTCGGGCCGGTCTGTTCGGCCTCAACCAGCTCGCCATCCTTTGCGCCGCCCTCGGCGCCGTCGGGCACGATCCATTCGGTACTGGCCTTCTTGTCGATGGGCATGATTCGCCCGCCTTCCGAGGCGTTGCGGTAAAGGCCGAGGATCTTTTGCGGTCCGGTGCCGATCTTGCGGATCAAGCGCCCCTCATAGGCGTGATCCTCGTCCTTGACCGGCGAAAGCCGCGCAAGCACGCGATCGCCCTTGCCCAGCGCCGGATCGCCTTTTTTCGCCACCATCAGAATGCGCGGCGCCTTGCCCTCGCCTTCCCAGCCGGCGGGTTCGCCGTACAGGTCGCCGTTCTTGTCGGGGCCGGTCACGGCAAGCACTGTCACGGGCGGCAGGGTGGTCCCGTCGTGATAGGTGCGACGACGCTTTTCAAGGATGCCCTCGTCCTGCAATTCCTTGAGCAACCGCTTGAGGTCGATCCGTGCCGCCCCCTTGATGCCGAATGCGCGCGCGATGTCGCGTTTGGAGGTCTTGCCGGGGTTTTCTTTCAGCCAGGCAATCAGCGCGGCTTTGGTTGGAAGCTTGTTCATATCCGCCCCTTAGCACGCGTCTGCAAAGGCGTCATGCCGAAAAGCCCCTTCTTCTTTGTGCAAATACTCCGGGGGTGCGGGGGCTGGCCCCTGCAAGCACAGATTATCAAAGATCTTCAACCGTATCGACATCTCGCAAGCTGTCCACCAGCGCCAGCCGCATGTGCTGCATGTTTCTCAGGGTGTCTGTCAGCGCATGTTCACTTGACCAGCGCACATTGTCGAACATCCCGATCTGAAAAGGCCCCTTGAGCCCGACCAGCCAATAGCCGCCATCCTCGGCAGGGCCGAATACGGCGTCATGGTTGCCCAACGCGGCAAAGGCCCGCACGACATGGCTACAGGTGATACCGGGAATGTCGCTGCCGATAATGGCAAGCGGTGCCTTGCGAGGGCGTGCAAGAATCCGCCCCATGCGCTGCCCCAGATCGCCCGCGCCCTGCGGGATACGGTCGATACCCGCCGGCCAGACCCGGCTGGCCTGCCCTTCCCGATCAGGGGTGATCGCAAGAACCGTGCGCCAACGCGGATCGCGTGCCAGTGTGCGGATGATCTGCTGGCTTTGGTGGCGATACCACCATGCGGCCCGCACCATACCCATACCACAGCCCAGGCGCGTCTTGACCTGGCCGGGCCGTGGTTCCTTGACCATGATGACAAGCTCAGGCCTGTGCAAAATAGCCCCTGATGATGCGCAGATAGATTGCCTTCAACTGCCGTATCTGTTCGACCGGCACGCATTCATCCACCTGGTGCATGGTCTTGCCGACCAGCCCGAATTCGACAACCGGACAATGATTCTTGACGAACCGCGCATCCGATGTTCCGCCCGATGTCGAAAGCACGGGAGTAACGCCGGTTTCGGCCTCGACCGCCTGCGCCACCAGATCGGAAAATTCCCCCGGCGCGGTGACAAAGCTTTCGCCCGACACCTTGACCGACATTTCGGCCCCGACCCCGAATTCGCCCTTGATGCGCTCGACCTCGTCTTTCAGCCACGCGCCCAGGCTGGTCGAGCTGTGGGCATCGTTGAAGCGGATGTTCACCGTCGCCCTGCACTGTGCCGGAATGACATTTGTTGCCGGGTTGCCCGTATCTATGGTGGTAATCGCCAGGGTCGAGGCATCGAAATGTGCCGTCCCCTCGTCCAGCTGCCGGCTGGCCAGCCGATCCATCAGCCGCGCCATGGCGGGCAGCGGGTTGAGCGCCCGGTGCGGATAGGCCGAATGCCCCTGCTTGCCGCTGAGCGTGAAAAACGCGGTCATGGAACCCCGCCGCCCGATCTTGATCATTTCGCCCATGCGTTCGGGGCAGGTCGGCTCGCCCACAAGGCAGTGATCCATGCGCTCGCCCTGCGCATCCATCCAGTCCAGGATCGCGGCGGTGCCGTCCACGCCTTCGCCTTCTTCGTCGCCGGTGATGGCCAGCACGATCGACCCATCGGGCGGTGTCTGCGCAACGATTTCCAGCGCCGCGGCGGCAAAGGCGGCGACGCCTGATTTCATGTCGGTCGCGCCGCGCCCATACATCACGCTATCAACGATCTCGGCACCAAAGGGGTCATGTGTCCAGGCCTGCGCATCGCCCACAGGCACGACATCGGTATGCCCGTTGAACCCCAGCACCGGCCCCCGCCTGCCCCAGCGGGCGTAAAGATTGGCGATGCCGTTGCGATCGACCCGTGTGCAGGTGAACCCCCCCCTTTCCAGCACTTCAGCCAGCAATTCCAGCGCCCCGCCCTCTTCGGGTGTGACCGACGGGCAGCGGATCAGGCGGGCGGTCAGGTCAACGGGGTCGGTCATTCTCGGCTCCGGTGTTCAGGGCGGTTCATTCGGCAAGGTTATTGTTCGGCCACACTCAGGCGCAAGCGGTAATTCAGCCCACCCCAAGCCCCAGCAGGTCGGTCACGATTTCGCCTGCCTCTTCGGGGGCGCCGGCCAGCGCGTCAGCCTCGGCCAGGCGCAGCTCGTCGGGTTCGCCATAGCCCCAAAGAACGCCAAGGCTGGGGATATCGTTGTTCTGCGCACCCAGCACGTCATGCCGCCGGTCCCCGATCATGACCGAACCATGCGGATCGGCCCCGGTTTCCGCCAACGCATGCGCCAGCAGACTGGTCTTGTCGGCACGAGTGCCGTCAAGCTCGGACCCGAACAGACCATCGACGTAATGGCTGATGCCGAAATGTTCGATGATGGTCTGTGCATAGCTGTGCGGCTTGGACGTCGCCACATACAGGGGCAGGCCGGTTTCGCGCAGATCCATCAGCATCTCGCCGATACCGTCATAGACATCGGCCTCATAAAGCCCGACATCGGTAAAGCGCTCGCGATACAGGTCGATGGCGGCCTGAACATCCCCATGCGGGCCAAGCAGCGTCGGCAGGCTTTCCCACAACGGCGGGCCGATGCACCAGGTCAGATCATTCATCGAAGGCACATCTGCCCCCAATTCGCGCAACGCATGCTGGATCGAACGCGTGATCCCCTCTTTCGGGTCGATCAAGGTGCCGTCAAGGTCTATGAAAATGGCGGGCATGGCTTCCCTTGGGGTTCTGGTTGTTTGATTGATGTATTAGCCTCGGTCACATTCGATAGCCAGTATGAAAGAAAACCGGCCTGTGACAATTTCCCGCGGGGGATTCAGAGGTTTTTTCCGAACAAAAACCCGGCGGGAGTCCGAGCAATCTGTTCTGATTGCCATGTTCCACATGACTGGGGCTCGAAAGTTGTTCGCAAGATTCAGGCGTCGGGCGAGTTGTGGGCCAAATTCATGGGCAAGATCGATA
>JAUZRU010000011.1 GCA_030950185.1 Paracoccaceae bacterium
TAGCAGAAATATTTGCGATCACATACACGGCCACATACACGGCCCCTTGGGCGCACGACCCGCAGCGCCCAACAATTTTCAGTGGTTTCCGACGCTTTCAGATTGCCCGGGAACCGCCCAAATTTCGGCGAACTTTAACAACATCGGCCATATTGTTGCTTTTATTTGGCTTTACGGATTACCAACAAGCATATTGGCACAACCAGGCCTGACGGCACATAAACGTCTGACCCCATCCCGATGGGCGAGAACCGCGAATACTTCCGTGAAAATCGCCTCATTGCCCGGGAAATTATTTGATTTTTTGCGATAATTGCATGATCATCAAAGGGTGATGAGGTACCTATTTTGCCATTTTCAGATTTCTCATCGGAATTGACCATATTGCGCATGAATCCACTTCATGCGCTCTTTCAGCAGGCGCCGTGGCGGCTGGCAGGTCTTCGCGCATATCCGGAAATACGGTTGTACTGGATCACCCGCGGCCAAGGGCGTGTCTCGATCGATGCCGTGACACGCGGATTCGGGCCGAACATGCTGATTTTCGCCCCGCCCGGCAGCGTCCATGCCCTTTCGCCGACCGCCGGATGCCAGGGGTTTGCAATCACGATGTCCCCGAATCTGCTGCTGGACATGCCTGATCACCCTCTGCTTCTCAGATCCGAAACGGTCATCGAACAGGGCGAATTGTCGGGGCTGCTGGAACGGATCCGCACCGAAAGCGCCGGGGACGACCCGTCCGCCTGGACGGCGACCCTTGGTTATCTGGCGCTGCTTTCGGTCTGGATCGCGCGCCACGCGGCACGCAACGAATGGGATACGGAAACACGTCCCGACGCCAGCATCCGTCTGGCGCGCAGGTTCCTGCACCAGCTTGAAACCGATATTTCCGCAAGCCCCAGCGTTGCCTCGATCGCGCGCCGGCTGGATGTTACCGCCACGCATCTGGGGCGTGTCTGCCACAAGGTTTTCGCCAGCCAGGCATCCAGGATGGTGCAGGAACGCCAGGTTCTCGAGGCCCGGTATCTGCTGTGCGACACCGGGTTGCGCATAGGCGAAATAGCGCAAAGATCAGGCGTTTCGGCCCCGGCAACCTTTACGCGGCTGTTTCAACGCCATACCGGCATGACACCGCGCGCCTTTCGGCAACGCATGTCTCAACCCGGTGATGCCATTCCTTCTGCCCGGCGCTGACGGAATCGGGATCATTGCCACCAGATCGTGAAAGACCCTGTCCATGACCCGCTTCGCCCCCCTGCCCGCTCCTCCCTATTACGCCGTGATATTTTCGTCGCAACGAGGCCCGGATGATCGGGGATACGCCGAAATGGCCGCAAAGCTGGAAGAACTGGCCGGAAAACAGCCCGGTTTTCTGGGGATGGAAACAACGCGCGATCAACAAGGCTTTGGCATCACTGTAAGCTATTGGAAGGACAAGGAAAGCATCCATGCCTGGAAAGGCCAGGCCACCCATCTGCTGGCCCAGAAGCTGGGCAAGACAAGATGGTATGAACATTACCAGCTGCGTATCGCCAAAGTCGAGCGGGCCTGTGGCGGCCCCGAGGGGCGTTAGACGGCTGTATTGCCCAGCGGCGCCAGCAGATCGGCCAGCGCCTTCAGCGGGGCATCCTGGCGCCAGATCTCGCTGCCCACGGCCAGGAAATCGGTGATCGGGGCCAGCTTTTCGACCATCTCGACCGTAACACCCCCTTCGGCCACGACCGGCACCTCGATCATCTCGGACCACCATTCAAACAGATCAAGGGGCGCGACATTGCCGTCCCCCAGAACACCGGCCGAGACCGGGCCGAAGCTGACATAATCGGCACCCGCCTCGGCGGCGGTCATGCCGGTATGGCGGGTGGTGCCGCAAAAGGCCCCGATGATGGCGTCCTCGCCCAGATCCTTGCGCAGATCGCGCAGCTTGACCGAGGCATCGGGCAGATGCACCCCGTCAAGGCCAAGACGTTCGACCAGCAGGGTGTGGCGCTCGATCACGATGGGCACGTCGCGCGCATGGCAGATCTCGCGCAGGGCATCGGCCGAGCGCAACACCAGATCTTCGTCATTTTCGGCCAGGGCAAGGCGGAAGCAGGCGATTGGGCGTGCGTCAAGGATCGAGGCAAGGGTTTCCCCGAACCCCTCGTCCGGCTGCGGGGGTGAAATCAGATAGATCTGCGGCTGTTCCTGCTCGGTCATCGCTCTTTCCTGCTCGGCTATACAAGACGTCACATAGCCCCCTGCCCGCAGCCGGGCAAGCCCCGCGCTTGCCTGTTGCGGCGGCGGGGGCTATCACCCGGCGCAGACGCGCAAGATCAGAGGCACCCATGTCAGGCACCAATCACGGACAGGAAGAGGGCTGGGGCGGGCCGCAACCGGCCATCATCCTTGTCGCCCCGCAAATGGGCGAAAACATCGGCGCCGCCGCCCGCGCCATGTGGAATTTCGGGCTGGAGCGCATGCGCCTGATCAACCCGCGCGACGGCTGGCCCAACCCGCGCGCGGTGGCCATGTCCAGCGGCGCGGCCCGGGTGATCGACCGGGTGCGGGTGTTTGACGACACCCCGGCGGCGCTGGCCGATCTCAACTATGTTTACGCCACCACCGCGCGTGGCCGCGATCTGACGAAACCCATCGTCACGCCCGAACAGGCGATGATCGAGGCCCGCGCCCGCATCAAGGAGGGCCAGCAGGTCGGCATCATGTTCGGCCCCGAACGCGCGGGGCTGGAAAACACCGATGTGGTGCGGGCCAATGCGATCATCTCGATCCCGGTGAACCCGGCTTTCGGGTCGCTCAATCTCGCGCAGGCCGTGTTGCTGTGCGCCTATGAATGGCGCCGCGCCGTTGACGAAACCCCCGCCAGCACCGTCGAGATGGCCGGCGCGCGCCATGCCTCATTGGTCGAGGTCGAAAAGCTGTATGACCGCCTGCAGCGAGAGTTGGACGCCCGCGGCTTTTTCTGGCCCGACCACAAGGCCGCCAGCATGCAGCTGGCGTTGCGCAACATGCTGTCCCGGCTGCCGCTGACCGACACCGATATCCGCACATTGCACGGCGTCATCCGCACCCTGGCCGAGAAAGCGCCAAAAGGTGACCGCAGCGCCGATTGACCCCGCCGAACCATCAACATAGGCTCGCCCCCGACAGGGTTCCGCATGCCGCAGGAGAACGACATGAGCGAAAAGCGCAGCATCTTTCAAGAGGTGGACACCCCTGCCCCCGACGACACCCCGCCACCGCAGGGCGGGTTGATCGACGCCGGGCGCAAGGGCGCGCGCCGGGGCATCCGCATCTGGCTGACGGTCCTGTTGTTGATGGTGGCCCTGATGATCGCGGTTGGCGGCTGGACACGGCTGACAGACAGCGGGCTGTCCATCACCGAATGGAAACCCGTGACCGGCGCCCTGCCGCCCATGAATGATGCCGATTGGCAGACCGAGTTTTCGAAATATCAGCAAAGCCCCGAATATCAGATCCAGAACAAGGGCATGACGATCGAACAGTTCAAGTCGATCTTCTGGTGGGAATGGGGCCACCGCAATCTGGGCCGCGCCATCGGGCTGGTCTGGGCGCTGGGATTCTTCGGCTTTCTGCTGGCCCGCAAGATCCCGCCCGGCTGGACAGGCCGCCTGTTCGGGCTTGGCGTGCTTGGCGGGCTTCAGGGCGCAATCGGCTGGTGGATGGTGTCGTCGGGCCTGACGGGCCGCATGGTCGATGTGGCAAGCTATCGGCTTGCGACGCATCTGGGGCTGGGCTTCATCATCATGGGGCTGATCCTGTGGTATCTGATGCGGCTTGGCCGGGACGAGCGCGAGTTGCTGCAGGCGCGGCGAACGCGCGAGGAAAGGCTGGCGCGGCTGGCAACCATTCTGATGGCGCTGGTCTTTTTCCAGGTCTTGCTGGGCGCGCTGGTGGCTGGTATCGACGCCGGGCGCGGCTATATCGACTGGCCATGGATGAACGGGCAGTTCCTGCCTTCGGAAAGCTTTGACTATACCCCGCTCTGGACCAATTTCTTTGAAAACCCGGCGCTGGTGCAGTTCAATCACCGGATGCTGGGCTATCTCGTGTTCCTGTTTGCGGCGTTTTCATGGTGGAAAAGCCGCCGCAGCCCGTTGCGGGCCACCCGACATGCGTTCGACTGGGTCATGGCCATCGTGCTGCTGCAGGTCAGCCTTGGCATCGCCACGGTGATGACGGCCGCCCAGCCGCACCTCGCCATAACCCACCAGATCGGGGCGATCATCGTCATGGCGATGGTTCTGCGCGCCCGTTTTGCCACCCTTTACCCGACAGCCCAATCGCTGCGCTGAGGAGCACCAGATGAAAAACGAAACCTATGCCGCGCTGATGGCGCATGTGCGCCAGACCGTGGCCCTTTCGCAGATCGCGGGCCTGATCGGCTGGGATCAGGAAACCATGATGCCGCGCGGGGCCGCCACCCAGCGTGGCGAATGGTCGGGGGCCCTTGAATCCGTGATCCACGAGCGCCGCACCGACCCGCGCATCGGCGACTGGCTGGCAGCCCTTGAGGGCACCGATCTTGACGAGGTCGCGCAGGCCAATCTGCGCCATATCCGCCGCTCATACGACCGCAACACCAAGGTGCCCGCCGATCTGGCGGCCGAGATCGCGCGTGTCACATCGGTCGCGCAGGGCATCTGGGCCGAGGCGCGGCGCGCAGACGATTTCGCCGCCTTCGCCCCGACCCTGAAACAGGTGCTGGAGCTGCGCCGCGAAGAGGCCACCGCGCTCAGCGACGGGGACGACCCCTATGATGCGCTGCTTGACGATTATGAACCGGGCATGACCGGCGCACGCCTTGACCAGCTGCTGGGCAATCTGCGCGATGGCCTTGTGCGCCTGCGCGACCGGATCCGGGGCAGCGCGCGCGTGGTGCCGCAGCTGGGCCGTGATTTCGACCATGATCTGCAGATGAAGCTGTCGCGCGAACTGGCCACAACCTTTGGCTATGACTGGAACCGCGGGCGACTGGACAAGGCGGTGCATCCGTTCTCGTCCGGCTCGGGCAATGACTGCCGCATCACGACCCGGGTCGAGGCCGACAACCCCTTCAACTGTTTCTATTCCACCATCCACGAGGTCGGCCACGCCTGCTATGAGCAGAATATCGACCCCGATTACCTGCTGACCCCGCTGGGCCGAGGCGTGTCGATGGGCGTGCATGAAAGCCAGAGCCGCATCTATGAAAACCAGCTGGGCCGCTCGCGTGCCTTCACGGGCTATCTGTTCGGCCGCATGCGCGAGCATTTCGGTGATTTCGGCATTGCCAACGAGGACGATTTCCACGCCGTCGTCAACGCCGTCGGCGAGGGCCATATCCGCACCGAGGCCGACGAGGTGCAGTACAATCTGCATATTCTTCTGCGCTATGAACTGGAGCGCGAGATGATCCTTGGCCGCCTTGAAGTGGACGATCTGGAAGAGGCCTGGAACAGCCGCTTTGAACGCGATTTCGGCTTTGCCGTGGACCGGCCTGCAAACGGGGTGCTTCAGGATGTGCACTGGTCGGTCGGCCTGTTCGGCTATTTCCCGACCTACAGCCTGGGCAATATCTATGCGGGCATGCTGTTCAAGGCGCTGAAGCGCGATGTGCCGGATCTCGACACCGCGCTGGCCCGCGGCGACACGTCAGGCGCAACCGCCTGGCTGAAAGACCGGGTCCAGCGCCACGGCGGGCTGTACGAGCCTGCCAAGGTCATCAGCCAGGCGGCGGGCCAGGCCATCAGCGAAAAGCCCCTGCTGGCCTATCTGGAAGAGAAATTCAGCGCGATCTACGATCTCTGACCGAGGGCGTGGGCTTCCGCCCCGTCGCCGACCACAAGATCGACAGGCTGGACGCAGCGGCATTCCCGCAATACTGTCAGGAAACGCAGGCGACAAACGCCTGCACGAAAGGTGGGTTTCCTGATGGACGGGCTGGAGTTCGTTGACGGCATCATACTGATGTGGTTTTCCCTGACCGCCCTGTCGGTTCTGTTCGTTGCTATCGATATTCGGAACACCCCCGAAGACCCCGTGCTCAAATGGGGTTTTATCCTGCTTACAGCCTATATCGGGCCGTTCGGCGTGTTCCTTTATGTATTCGGCTGTCGCGAGCCGCTTCCGGGGTTGCACGAAAAATATATCGCGACCCGCTGGCGGCAGGTTCTGGGCTCGACCATGCACTGCGTTGCCGGCGACGGAATCGGAATTCTGGCCGGTGCCATCATCGGCGCCGTCATCCAACTGAGCGGGCTGTGGGAAATCCTGCTGGAATATGTGCTGGGCTTCGGTTTTGGCTGGGCGATTTTTCAGGCCCTTGCGATGAAGGCGATGCTTGGTTCCTACAAACAGGCGCTGGCAAAAACCTTTTACGCCGAGCTGGTTTCGATGAACTGGCTGATGGCGGGCATGATGCCGACAATGATGATCCTGATGCGCACTATCGAAGGGGCGGAAGACCCGACTTCACACCGGTTCTGGTTCGTGATGTCGATGTCGCTTCTGGTCGGGTTCATTGCGGCCTATCCGATCAACTGGTGGCTGGTGTCGCGTGGCCTGAAACATGGCATGATGACGGTGCGCCCGCACGAAAGCATGATCGGAATGGACACCGACATGCCCATGGATACGACACCGCATCAGGCAGGCGCGCAGCCAGCATCTGCGCAGGAGCACAGCAAACATTCGGGAAATCACAAGCCCGAGGATCAGGGCCCTTCCGGTATCATACCTTCGACTATTACACCTTCGACCACACGGATGCTGGGTATCGCCGCCATATCCTTTGGCGCCCTTGCCACGGGCATCACCTTCGGGATGAGCATGGCGTTGCACTGAGGGCGTGTGTCAAGCCGACATGCCCCATATGTAAAAAGCCCCCTGGATCGGGGGCTTTTCCATCTTTGTCGCGGCTTGCCGGCGGCGCTCAGCCGTTGGCTTCGCGGATCTTGTCGGCAGCTTCCTTGTTGAAGGAAATGCCCTTGTCTTCCAGCAGGGTATCAAGCTCGCCCGACAGCGTCATTTCGGTGACGATGTCGCATCCGCCCACGAATTCGCCCTTGACGTAAAGCTGCGGGATGGTGGGCCAGTCAGAGAAATCCTTGATGCCCTGACGGATGGTTTCGTCTTCAAGCACGTTCACGTCCTTGAATTCGATCCCCATATAGTTCAGCACACCAGCAACACGGCTGGAAAAGCCGCATTGCGGCATGGATTTCGTGCCTTTCATGAACAGCACGACATCGTTGTTTTCGATCAGTTCCTTGATCAGGGGTTCTGCCGGATTCGTCATTTTCAGTCCTTTCGCGATAGCCCCATGCCGAGGCAATATTCCGTTCAGTCGTCACCGCCGCCATTGTCGTCGTAGTCGGTGAAATCCTGGTCTTCCATCTTGTTCAGCCTGCTCCGCTTTTGGCGAAGCTTGCGATATTCGGGGTTGTCTTTCATCCGCCTGGCATTCTTTTCCGCCGAGTATGCGAAAAATACCAGAAACAGCACAAACAGGGCGACGAATATCGCAAAGCCTATCAATCAGGGGCCCGTGTCGTCAGCGCAAGCGCATGCAGGTCGCCATCTGTGCCATCCATCTTGCCCTTGAGGGCGGCATAGACCGCCCGCTGCTGCTGCACGCGGTTCTTGCCCTTGAAGCTGGCATCGATGACTTCGGCGGCATAGTGGCGCCCGTCGCCGGCAAGATCGGTGATGGTGATCTTTGCTTCCGGGAAAGCCTCGCGGATCAGGCTTTCGATTTCTGCGGCATCAATGGCCATGCTTGTTCCCCCTTTTGAATCGAACAGTGATGTACGCCCCCATCCCCCCCGGCGCAAGGGGTGCGATGTCTAGGGCCTGTTGACAATCCCCAAATCGCACCGGTTTCAGCCCAAATCCACCAGTGCCAGCCAATTTTGCGCAGACAGGGTGGCCCCCTTTCAAGCGAAATTTGCGCCGCAATGGTGGATTTTGGCGAAATCCCGCAGGGACGCGGCGCAAATTGCCCCCAGCGCCGGTGCGATCTGGAAATTGTCAACAGCCCCTAGTCGCTGCAAGAACAGGCGGCCCCGGATCGGTTGAAACGGGACCGCCTTGAATTGTTGCCCGTCAAATGACCGGCGTCGCGCTATTTTTCAGGTATCAGCCCCTTTGGACTGAACCTCAGCACAAGTAGCAGGATGATCCCCATGGTCAGCAGACGCATATGCGCAGCCGACTCGAGAAGATGTTTCTTCAGCCCGCTGTCGTCGGCCATCCACGCGGTCACGAAATCCAGCAGGTGCTTGCCCATCGGCTCGACCTCGACCCAGAGGAACCAGATCAGGAAGCCGCCAAGAACCGCGCCCCAGTTGTTGCCCGACCCGCCGACCACGACCATCACCCAGATCAGGAAGGTAAAGCGCAGCGGGTTATAGGTGCCCGGCGTGAACAGGCCGTCAAGCGAGGTCATCATCGCGCCGGCAATGCCAAGCACCGCCGAGCCAAGGATGAACACCTGCAAATGGCGCCGGGTCACATCCTTGCCCATTGCCTCGGCGGCCTCTTCATTGTCGCGGATCGCCCGCATCATCCGGCCCCAGGGCGACCTGAGCGCCTTTTCCGACATCCACAGGATGATCAGCAGGACAACGGTAAACAGGGCAGCATAGATCAGCTTGACGAACCATGACGAAGCCTGGACGGGATCCAGCCCGAAGCTGGCGGCCCAGGATACGAACCACGGGTCGCCTTGCAGGTTGACCTCGTACATGAAGCTGAAGGGTCGCGGAATGCCGTTCACGTTCTTGACGCCACGGGCCAGCCAGTCTTCGTTCTTGATGACCGAGATGATGATCTCGGCGATCCCCAGCGTCGCGATGGCCAGATAGTCGGATCGCAGACCAAGAGAAATCTTGCCGATCACCCAGGCCACACCGGCCGCAAGCAACCCGCCAACGCCCCAGGAAACCAGAACCGGCAGGCCCATGCCGCCCAGATAGCCGGTGCCGGCGGGATTCACGCGCTCGATTGCATCGACCGCCGGATCAAAGACATAGCGATACAGGAAGAACCCGCCAACCAGCACCACGATCATGGAAAGGTTGCGCTTGCGGCCCGGCGCCATGCGCTTCCATATCTGGCTGGCCGCAACGATCACCACAACCGCCAGCAGCAGCGCCAGAACGACACGCGCGCCCCCGGCGGCCCAGGCCTCGTGCACGGGGGGCATCGAGGTAATGACCGTCGCCAGCCCGCCCAACGCCACAAAGCCCATGGTGCCGACGGAAAACAGCCCGGCATAGCCCCACTGGATATTGACCCCCAGCGCCATGACGGCCGAGATCAGACACAGGTTCAGCAGCTGGAAGGCAACCGACCAGCTCTGGATATAGCCGACGACGACCAGCAGGCCGAAAACGACGGCAAACAAAAGGATGTTGCGAATATTCATACCGATTGCCCCTTGAAAATTCCTGTCGGACGGAACAGCAGCACCAGAACCAGGATCGAGAACGACACCGCAAATTTGTAATCCGTGGACATGAGCTGAACCAGACTGTCAGGCGCCCATTGCTCGGGCAGCAGATAGACCAGAACCTTTTTCCACGCATAGGTCACGCCGACCTCGGAAAACGAGATCACAAAGCCCCCCGCGATGGCCCCCAGCGGGTTGCCGAGGCCCCCGACAATGGCGGCGGCAAACATCGGCAGCAGCAGCTGGAAATAGGTGAAGGGCTTATAGCTCTTGTCCAGGCCGTAAAGCGTGCCGGCAATGGTTGCCAGGATCGCCACCAGCACCCAGGTGACGGTGACAACGCGCTCGGGGTTGATCCCCGAAAGCAGGGCAAGATCCTCGTTGTCGGAAAATGCGCGCATCGACTTGCCCGTGCGCGTGCGGTTGAGAAACCAGAACAGTGCCACCACCACGATCACCGCGGTCACGACCGTGATGCCCTGGCTGACCTTGATCGCCAGCCCCTCGCTCAGCCCGGTCATGTGCTTGAACTCGCGCGCCTTGATGATGAAACGCGCGCCATCGGCAAAGCGTTGCTCATTGGGGCCAATGATGAAGCGCACGATACCGTTGGTGATGAACATCACCCCCAGAGAGGCCATGACAAAGATGATCGGCGCCGCCTTGGCCTTGCGGTAAAAGCGATACACCACCCGGTCGGTTCCCAGCAGCAGTGCCAGCGTCACGATGATGCCGATCGGCAGGGCCAGCAGCGCGGTTGGCAGCGGGGCAATGGATATGCCCATGTCCTGAAACCACCAGGTCGTGAGGATGACCACCATCGTGCCAAAGGCCATCGTGTCGCCATGGGCAAAGTTGGAAAACCGCAGGATGCCGTAGATCAGCGTGATCCCCAGCGCACCCAACGCCAGCTGGCTGCCATAGGCCACTGCAGGAACCAGAATATAATTTGTCAGCGCCACAAGGGCATTCAGAAAATCGACCATGGCTCAGCCCCCCAGGAAAGATTTGCGGACTTCGGGGTCGGCCAGCAGCGCCTTGCCCGTATCCGTATAGCGGTTGCGCCCTTGCACCAGCACATAGCCCTTGTCTGCAATGGCCAGCGCCTGGCGCGCATTCTGTTCGACCATCAGGATGGAAATGCCGGTTCGCGCGACCTCGATGATACGGTCGAACAGCTCGTCCATGACAATCGGGCTGACGCCTGCGGTCGGCTCGTCCAGCATCAGGACCTTGGGCTGCGTCATCAGGGCGCGTCCCACGGCAACCTGCTGGCGCTGCCCGCCCGAAAGTTCGCCCGCCGCCTGTTTGCGCTTGTCGCGCAGGATCGGAAACAGTTCAAAGACCTGTTCCATGGTGGCCGAGATGTCATCGCGGCGCAGGAACGCGCCCATTTCGAGGTTTTCCTCGACTGTCATCGAGGTAAAGATGTTGTGGGTCTGCGGCACGAAGGCCATGCCCTCTGCCACACGGTCCTGCGGTGACAGGCGGGTGATGTCCTTGCCGTCGATCACGACACGCCCCTTGCGCAGGTTGAGCATGCCGAAAATGGCCTTCATCGCGGTCGATTTGCCGGCACCGTTGGGCCCCACGATCACCGCGATCTCGCCCTTGTTCACCGAAACCGTGCAGTCATGCAGGATATCGGCGCCCTTGCCATAACCGCCGGTCATGTTTTCGCCGATCAGAAACGGCTTGTCTTCCCCGACTGGCACCGGTTCAGCGCTTTGGCCGGGATCGACCTCAATCGTGCTGGCCTTGCTGGGGTCGGTCACTGAAAGATCCTTGTTTCCACGGTCGTCCTTGTAGGGATTGTCGCTCATGCCACCCCCTCCTTGACCTTGTTCTTGAGGCCGGTGCCCAGATAGGCTTCGATCACCGCCTCATTGTTCTTGACTTCGTCGATCGTGCCCTCTGCCAGCACCTTGCCCTCGGCCATCACGATAACCGGGTCGCACAGGCGGGCGATGAAATCCATGTCGTGCTCGATCACGACAAAGGTATAGCCGCGCTCCTTGTTCAGACGCAGGATCGCGTCACCAATGGTGTTCAGCAGCGTGCGGTTCACGCCCGCGCCAACCTCGTCAAGAAACACGATACGGGCATCCACCATCATGGTGCGGCCCAGTTCAAGCAGCTTTTTCTGCCCGCCCGACAGATTGCCCGCGCGCTCGTCAGCCAGGTGGTCGATGGTCAGAAATTCCAGCACCTCGTCGGCCTTGCGGGCCAGTTCGGCCTCTTGCCGGGCCACCGCGCCACGGCGGAACCAGGCATTGACCAGGGTTTCGCCCATCTGACCACCGGGCACCATCATCAGGTTCTCGCGCACCGTCATGGATGAAAATTCATGGGCAATCTGGAACGTGCGCAGCAGGCCCTTGTGAAACAGCTCATGCGGCGGCAGGCCGGTAATGTCCTCGCCTTCCATGAAGACACGACCCGAGGTCGGCTTCAGCACACCGGCAATCACGTTGAACAATGTGGTCTTGCCGGCACCGTTGGGGCCAATCAGCCCCGTGATCGAGCCCTTCTTGATGCTCAGACTGGCACCATCCACAGCGTGAAACCCGCCGAAATGCTTGTGCAGGTCTTCGACGACAATCATAGGTTTTCCCTCCCCGACACGGGAACAGCCCGGGTTTCCCCGGGCTGCCCAATTCTTCGGATCAATCGATCAACGGTAGCGAACCGTTGTGATCTTGCCGTCCTTGATCACGATTTCACGATAGTTGCCCTTGGATTCGCCCGGGCCGATCAGTTCGACAGCGGATGCACCGACATAATCGATGTCCTTGCCTTCCTTGAGCAGTTTCAGCGCCTTGGCCAGCTCGCCCGGGAAGATCTTGATGCCGGGGGCGTTGGCGACTTCCATGATCTTGCTCTTGTAGTCTGCCGGGTTGGTCGAATTGGCAGCCTGCATGGCCAGCATCAAGAGGGCCGCAGCATCATAGGATTCCGGCACAAAGGGCGAAGTGGAGTCAAAGCCCTCTTTCTCGCCGATCTTCTTCAGGATAGCCGCGCCCGGGCTGTCAGTGCCGGGGTTGTCGCCGGTGGAACCGTCGATATCCTTGCCGAAGTTTTCCGTCAGCTTGTCGCTGATCATGCCGTCAGGGAAGTGGAAGGTATCGAAAGCGCCGGTATCAAGGGCCGCGCGAACGATGCCCGAGCCACCCTGGTCAACATAACCGGCAACCACAAGCACATCGCCACCGGCCGAGGCCAGCGCGCCGACTTCGGCCGAATAGTCGGCCTTGCCGTCTTCATGTGCGGCAACGATGGTCACCTTGCCACCAACGGCTTCGAAGGACGACTTGATCGCATCGGCAAGACCCTTGCCATAGTCGTTGTTGGTGTAGGTGATGGCGATCGACTTGACACCCTTGTCTTTCAGGATATCGGCAACGATCTGGCCCTGACGCGCATCCGACGGCGCCGTGCGGAAGAACAGGCCGTCATCTTCGGCGGTCGAAAGCGCAGGCGACGTGGCCGAAGGCGAGATCATCACCATGCCGTTGGGGCGTGCAACGCTTTGCAGGATCGCACCCGTCACACCCGAGCAGTCCGCGCCAACGATGCCATCGACCTTGTCCGAGGTGATCAGACGTTCGGCGGCAGCCTTGGCTGCACCCGAGTCGATGCAGGTCGAGTCAGCGCGAACTGCGGTGACCTTCGCACCGTCAAGCAGCGCACCCGAAGCAGACACTTCCTTGATGGCGGCTTCGGCCCCGGCAGCCATTCCCGGGGTCAGCGATTCGATGGGTCCGGTAAAGCCAAGCTCGATGCCGATCTTGACCTCTTTCGCATAGACCGCACTGGCAGACACGATGGCCATGGCCGCCGTGGCAAGCAAGAATTTTTTCATGATTGTCTCCCGATTGGTGAATTCAGTGCCGATCACTTTAAGACCCACGCCCGCAAAAGAAAAGGAAAGATTTTTCCGAATTCCCATCACATTACGAACAGACTGACCGAATTTCAACCCTTGCTGGCACGAGAACCCCGCTCGCGATACGGGGTGATGTCATAATGCGCCCGATAGCATTTCGAGAAATGGCTGGGCGAGGCAAACCCGCAGGCCAGCGCCACATTGATCACGCTCATATCGGTCTGCAACAGCAGGTTTCTGGCCTTCTGAAGGCGCAGCTCCATGTAATACCGTTTTGGCGAGCGATCCAGATAGCGGCGGAACAGGCGCTCCAGCTGGCGTGTGGACATGCCGACATCGCGCGCCAGCTGCGCCGGGCTGACAGGTTCTTCGATATTGTCCTCCATCATGCGCAGCACAGTTGCCAGCTTGGGGTGACGCACACCGATACGGGTCGGAATCGACAGACGCTGCTCGTCGCGGTCGGTGCGGATCGAGGTATAGATCATCTGATCGGCCACGACATTGGCCAGATCCTGCCCGTGATCCGAGGCGATGACCCCAAGCATGAGGTCAAGCGACGACATCCCCCCGGCCGAGGACAGGCGCTTGCCGTCAATGACATAGACCGCCCTGGACAGCTCGACATCCGGGAAATCCTCTTCGAAACCGTCGTGATTTTCCCAATGGATGGTGCAACGCCGCCCCTCCAGCAGCCCGGCCTTTGCCAGCGTATAGGCAGCAGTACACAGCCCGCCAATGACAACGCCCTTGCGCGCCTCGCGCCGCAGCCAGTTCAGCACCGTCCTGGTCGTCGCCGCCTTGACATCGACCCCACCGCAGACAAGCAGCGTGTCATCACGGCCCAGCTCGCCCAGCCCTGAATCGACCTGCACCACAACCCCGTTCGAGGCGGTTGCCGGGTGACCGCCCTCACTGACCAGGGTCCAGCGATACAGATCTTTGCCAGTTTCGCGATTGGCCAGCCGCAAGGGCTCGAGTGCCGCTGTAAAGGGCATCATCGAAAAGTTCTGCAACAGCAGAAAGACGAAATTCCTTGTCGAAACATCCTGGTCGGTCTGCATGCGGGGGCGTCCTTGCACCTGGCCCATCGCCATCAAACGGTGGCACGGGAAACGGGAACTCTTGGCACAGCGAAAGCAGAGCGACGGTAGCGGATCAAGAACAAAATGCACCATCCCCGGTGACAGTTGCGCTGTCGGGCTTTATGATCTGGCCTTTCCCGCGGCTATTTCCTATAAGCCGCGTCTGAAACTGAATGCAGCGGAGACACGCGATGACACGGGCCTGGAACAAATCCGACTGGCGCAACAAGCCCAGGGTTCAGATGCCGGATTACGCCGACAAGGCAGCACTGAAATCCGTCGAGGAACAACTTGCAAAATATCCGCCGCTGGTCTTTGCCGGCGAAGCACGGCGCCTGAAGCGCCAGCTGGGCGAGGTGGCCGAGGGGCGCGCCTTTCTGCTGCAAGGCGGCGATTGCGCTGAAAGCTTCAACGAGTTTTCCGCCGACAGCATCCGCGACACCTTTCGCGTGCTGCTGCAAATGGCGGTGGTGCTGACCTATGGCGCCAAGGTGCCCGTGGTCAAGGTGGGCCGCATGGCAGGCCAGTTTGCCAAGCCGCGCTCGTCGCCAACCGAAAAGATCGGCGATCTGGAACTGCCCAGCTATCGCGGCGACATCATCAACGATATCGCCCCGACCGCACAGGCACGCGAACCCGACCCGCAGCGCATGTTGCAGGCCTATACCCAGTCGGCCGCCACGCTGAACCTGCTGCGGGCGTTTTCCACCGGGGGCTATGCCGATATCCACCATGTCCACAGCTGGACGCTGGGCTTCGCACAGGACGCCACCGCAACCGAAAAATACCGCGATCTGGCTACCCGTATTTCGGACGCGCTGGATTTCATGAATGCGGCAGGCGTCAACAGCAACAATTCTGGCAAGCTGCGCACGGTGAATTTCTATACCAGCCACGAGGCCCTGCTGCTGGAATATGAAGAGGCCCTGTGCCGCATCGACAGCACGACCGGCCTGCCGGTTGCGGGATCCGGCCACATGATCTGGATCGGCGACCGCACCCGTCAGCCCGACGGTGCGCATGTGGAATTTGCCCGCGGCGTGCAGAACCCGATCGGCCTGAAATGCGGCCCCTCGATCACCACCGACGACCTGAAACGCCTGATCGAGATCCTGAACCCGGAAAACGAGCCAGGCCGCCTGACCCTGATCAACCGCTTTGGCGCCGGCAAGGTGGGTGACCACCTGCCGAAACTGATCCGCGCGGTTCAGGAAGAGGGCTTCAAGGTGGTCTGGTCCTGCGACCCGATGCATGGCAACACCATCAAGTCGGCCAGCGGTTTCAAGACCCGTCCCTTTGAAAACGTGCTGCGCGAGGTGCGCGAATTCTTTGCCGTCCACGCGGCCGAGGGCACCTATCCGGGCGGCGTGCATTTCGAGATGACCGGCAAGGATGTCACCGAATGCACCGGCGGCGTGCGCGCCGTGCGTGACGAAGACCTGTCGGCGCGCTATCACACGGCCTGCGATCCGCGCCTCAACGCCAGCCAGGCGCTGGAACTGGCCTTTCTTGTTTCAGAGGAATTGTCACAACGCCTGCAGGAAAACCGCAAGGCGGTCTGAACCTGATCACCGTTACAGAAAGGCCCGGAGCCATGCTCCGGGCCTTTTGCGTATTTTGACAAAGACGAAACTATCTGACCACGTAGACCGAGCATTTCGCGTGCCGCACCACGCGTGCAGCATTCGGCCCCAACAGGAAATCGGCGATATCGGGGCGATGCGCGCCGATCACGATAAGGTCGGCCTCGTCGCGCGTGGCGGCCTTGAGGATTTCCTCATAGATGCTGCCGGTTGCGACGACATGGCGGATCTTGCTGTTTTCATCCGCGCCCAGAACGGATTCGACGAATTCGTTCAGCCGACTGCGCGCCTCGAGCAGCGCCTTGTCGTGAAAGCCTTCGCGGAAATAGCCCGCGACAATGGGCATTCCGAAATCGGGCATCACGGTGATCACGTCCAGCTGCGCGCCTTCCAGCGCCGCCAGCTTTGCCGCGCGTTCAAGCACCGCGCGATCGACCTCGTCCCGGGTCACATCCACCGCGCAGAGGATGGTGTTGATGGGTTTGCTCATGTCTTGACTCCTTCCCTGCGGATACGGGCCTGTTGCGACCATGCGATCAGCCCCAGCAGGATCAGCCCCGGAATGAAGATCAGTTCCTTGGGCATCTGGTCGGCCTTTGCTTCGGCGGCAATCACGACAACGGGTTCGTCTCCGTAGAAATCGAATACCCCCATCTGGTCAAAGAACGGGGTGCCGGGGAATGGCTCGTCCAGCTTGACGATATCACCTTCGGGGATCAGGGTCAGGCCCTGCGCCTTGAGGCGCGCAGCGCCATCCTTGCCCTTGGGGACAATGAACAGCAGGGTCTTTTTCTTGATCTTGCCCGAGTTGAAATCCGGCCCGCGTACGTGAATGCGGATTTCCTCGCCCACCGGCGCCTTGCCGACAACCTGTTCAAGGCGGGCGGGATCTATGGCGTTATAGGGTGGCTCGATCCGGTTCATCACATAGTCGGGGCGGAACAGCAGGAAAGCGACGATCAGCAGTGCCGCGCTTTCCCACAGGCGGCTTTTGGTCAGGAAATGGCCCATGGTGCCGGCGGTAAAGGCCAGCACCGCGATGACCGAGCTGATGATGACCAGGATGACCTGCCACCAGGTGACGTTGATCATCAGCATGTCGGTATTGAAGATGAATATGAAGGGCAGGATCACCGTGCGCAGCGAATAGAAGAAGGCGATAAATCCGGTCTTGATGGCATCACCCCCGGATATCGCCGCAGCCGCAAAACTGGCCAGCCCCACAGGGGGCGTCACATCCGCCATGATTCCGAAATAGAACACGAACAGATGTACCGCGATCAGCGGCACGATCAGCCCCGACTGCGCGCCCAGCTGCACCACGACACCGGCCATCAGCGAGGACACCACGATATAGTTGGCGGTCGTCGGCAGGCCCATGCCCAGGATCAACGACAGGATCGCGACAAAGATCAGCATGATGATCAGGTTGCCACCCGACACGAATTCGACCATCTCGGCCATGACCTGCCCGATGCCGGTCAGCGTCACCGTGCCCACGATCACCCCCGCCGTGGCGGTGGCAAGACCGATGCCGATCATGTTGCGCGCACCATCAATAAGCCCCTCGACCAGTTCGCGCGCGCCCCGCATCAGGTCATTGGCCCAGTCGCTTTCGCCGCGGAAGATGGCCTTGATCGGGTGTTGTGTCAGCAAGATCACGAACAGCAGCATGGTTGCCCAGAAGGCCGACAGGCCGGGCGATTTCTTTTCGATCATCAGGAAATAGACCAGCACCACGATGGGCATGAGGAAATGCAGCCCCGCCTTGTAGATCTTGCCCACATCGGGCAGCACAACCTCTTTGGCGTTGGGGTCGTCCATTTCCAGATCTTCCACCCCGGACGCAACCCAAAGCAAGGCCAGATAGGTGACGGCGACAAGGGCAACCAATATCCCCGTAGCACCCTCGGGCACCAGCGCCGTGATCCAGCGCACCGGATACTGCACGCCATAGCACAGTGCCGCGAATGCCAGGAAAAAGGTGAACATCCCCATGAAGGTGCGCGCAAGCGAAACGGTGCGGTTGCCCAGTGTGGGCATGTTCCGTTTTACCGCCTCCAGATGCACGATATAGACCAGCGCCACATATGAAATCGCGGCAGGCAGGAAGGCGTGGGTAATGACCTCGACATAGGGGATGCCGATATATTCGACCATCAGAAAGGCCGCCGCCCCCATCACGGGCGGCATGATCTGGCCGTTGACCGAGCTGGCCACCTCGACCGATCCGGCCTGTTCGGGGGTAAAGCCTACGCGCTTCATCAGGGGGATGGTGAATGTGCCGGTGGTCACCACATTGGCAATGGACGACCCCGAGATCAGCCCCGTCGCCGCCGATCCCACGACCGCCGCCTTGGCGGGGCCGCCACGCAGATGGCCCAGCGCGCCAAAGGCCAGCTTGATGAAATAATTGCCCGCGCCGGCCTTTTCCAGCAGCGCCCCGAACAGCACGAACAGGAACACGAATTTGGTGGACACGCCCAGCGCAATGCCGAACACCCCTTCGGAGGTTATCCACATGTGGCTCATGGCCTTTTTCAGGCTGGCGCCCTTCCATCGGATGACCTCGGGCACCCAGTCGGATGAGCCAAAGAACACATAGGCCAGAAAGATGATGGCGATTGCGGCCATGGCCGGTCCCAGGCTGCGCCGCGCGGCCTCGAACAGGATCAACAGGCCGACAAGGGCAAACCACTTGTCGGTGTTGTCCGCAAGGCCGCCGGCATCGACCAGCTTGGTGTAAAAGATGAATCCGTAAAGGGCGATGAAGGCACCGACGATGGAAAGCACCCAGTCCTGCACCGGGATGCGATCGCGCGGGCTGGATTTCAGCGCCGGATAGGCGGCAAATGCAAGAAAGACCGCAAAGGCCAGATGGATCTGGCGGGAATTGTTGATCAGGTCGTTGGGCAAAACATAGTTGGCAAGCGGCGAGGCCAGCACCACCTGAAAGACCGACCACAGAACGGCCACCGCCGCCAGAAAGATGCCGACCGGGCCATGCGGGTTGCGTGCCCCTGAATCCGAGGCCGCAACAAGGGCCTGAAGTTCCTCTTCCGAAAGCTGCCTGTCACTGTCCGATGCCGCGGCATTCATTGCTCGATCCCCCATGCGCGAGTTGGTCCAGGAAACCGACCGTGGCAGAGATCGCGCACTGCCCTGACCACGGGTTTCATGTGATCATGAATTGAAACTGCCAATCCATAAACAGAAAAGACGGGGGGCCGAAACCCCCCGCCCGATCGCTGCTGGCCTTATTTCAGCCAGCCACGTTCCTTGTAGTACTTGACGGCGCCGGGATGCAGCGGAGCCGACAGGCCGTCCTTGATCATCTGTTTCGGATCAAGATGTGCGAATGCCGGGTGCAGCTTCTTGAAGTCGTCGAAATTGTCGAACACAGCCTTGACCACCGTATAGACGACCTCGTCGGGCACCTTGGCCGAGGTCACGAAGGTCGCGCCGACGCCGAAGGTGTGCACGTCGTTCGGGTTGCCGCGATACATGCCGCCGGGGATGGTGGCATAGCGGTAGAACGAGTTTTCCTTGACCAGCTTGTCAACGGCCGGGCCTTCGACATTGACCAGAACCGCATCACACGAGGTGGTGGCCTCCTGGATCGAACCGGACGGGTGACCAACGGTATAGACCATGGCATCGATCTGGTTGTCACACAAAGCGGCCGACTGTTCAGAGGCCTTCAGCTCGGTCGCAAGGGCAAAGTCCTTGGTGGTCCAGCCCATTTCCTTCATCAGCACTTCCATGGTGCCGCGCTGGCCGGAACCGGGGTTGCCGATATTGACCCGCTTGCCCTTGAGATCCTGGAACGACTTGATACCTGAATCGGCACGCGCCACCAGGGTAAAGGGTTCCGGGTGGACCGAGAAGACCGCGCGCAGATCCTTGAACGGCCCCTTGTCCTTGAATTTCGAGGTGCCGTGATAGGCGTGATACTGCCAGTCCGACTGGGCAACGCCGAATTCAAGTTCGCCCTCGCGGATGGTGTTCAGGTTGTAGATCGAACCACCCGTCGATTCCACCGAACAACGGATGCCGGTTTCCTTGCGCATCTTGTTGACCAGACGGCAGATCGCACCGCCGGTCGGGTAATACACGCCTGTCACGCCGCCGGTGCCGATGGTGATGAAGGTTTCGGCGCTGACCACCGGTGCCGTCAATGTCATCGCCGCCGCGGCTACGGCTGCAATCTTGAGTTTTTTCAACATGTTGTTCTCCCTTGGGTTTGGTTGATGATTGAAAAGGGTCGTGGTTACTCCGTCCAGAATTCCTCCAGACGGCGATTTCGTTCCTCTACCTCGCGGATGCGCTCAAGCGCCCCACTGCCGGCACGCGACACCAGCATCCCGATCATGGTTTCGATCAGCACGATGGTGGCCGAGTAAGAGGAAAAGAACTGCGGGCTTTCGGTCGAAAGGATGAAACCTGCATCGGCATCCTTGAGCGCCGGGCAGGCATGGGTATCGGAAATGACGATCACATAGGCGCCCTGTTCCTGCGCCATCTCGGCCGCCATGACCGAGCGACGGGCAAAGGGCGGCTTGGTGATGACAACCAGCGCATCGCCCTTGCCCAGACTGGCCATCGAGGTGCTGATCGACGCGCCGTTGCGCCCGGCAACCTGCCAGCCGGGCGAGAAATAGTTTCCAAGATAGGCGAAATATTCGACGATGCCGGTCGAGCCGAACGCCCCGAACAACACCTTCTGGCGCGCCTCATGCAGATGGGCAACAGCATCTTCCAGACGCGCCTGGTCAATTCCGGCACCCAGCGCGCCGATATTGTCAACACAGGCGGCCGCCTGTCGCATCAGGAACGGGGTTTCGGCCCGCTCTTCCTCGGCTTGCAAACGACTGACACGTTCGGAAAAGGGGGTGAACTGGCGCCCGACGGCCTGGCGCGAAAGCTCGCGCATATCCTCGTAGGATTCAAAGCCCAGCGCACGCGCCAATCGCGAAAAGGTTGCAGGGGCAAGGCCGGTACTGCCCGAGATCGAGCGCAGACTGCGGGTTGCCACATCGACCGGGTTGGTTGCCACGAAATCGGCCGCATCCTTCAGCTTGCTGCTGAGATGCGCGTATTCGGCAGCAATCCTGTCTTCGATACGGTCAGCCTGCGGCATGACTCCTCCCATTCACGACATGCGCAATTATTCATACGTTTTAGTGATTGTCAATTATTGAAACATATGTATCATTTCCCTGCTACCACTCACGAGCGAATGCATAAAATGGGGCTGCGCAGCGAAATGGGCCATATCTTTCCACGTCACACCAAGATCTTGCCGCCTGTCGTCGCACGCGGTGACGGGGTTTATCTGTATGACGAATCGGGCAAGCAGTATTTCGATGGCTCGGGGGGGGCGGCTGTTTCCTGCCTTGGCCATGGCGATGAAAAGGTAACTGCCGCGATCAAGGCGCAGCTCGATTCGGTTGCATTCGCCCACACCTCTTTCTTTACCTCGCAACCGGCCGAAGAGCTGGCAGATCGGCTGGCATCCCTCGCGCCCGCCGGGATCGAGCGGGTCTATCTGGTTTCCGGTGGATCCGAGGCGATGGAGGCCGCGCTCAAGCTGGCGCGCCAGTATTATCTGGAAATCGGCCAGCCACAGCGGCGCCATGTGATCGCGCGACGTCAAAGCTATCACGGCAACACGCTTGGGGCGCTTTCAACGGGCGGCAACATGTGGCGGCGCAAGCAGTTCGAGCCGCTCTTGATCGAAACCAGCCATGTTTCGCCCTGCTATGAATACCGCGACCGGCGCGACGACGAAAGCGCCGAGGAATACGGCCGGCGTCTTGCCGACGAGCTTGAGGCCGAGATCCTGCGTCTGGGCAGCGACAGCGTGATGGCCTTTGTCGCCGAGCCGGTTGTCGGTGCCACCATGGGTGCGGTGCCTCCCGTTCCCGGCTATTTCAAGCGCATTCGCGAAATCTGCGACCGATACGGCGTCTTGCTGATTCTTGACGAGGTCATGTGCGGTATGGGGCGCACGGGTACCCTGTTTGCCATCGAACAAGAGGGCATCAGCCCCGACATCACCGCCGTCGCCAAGGGGCTTGGTGCGGGCTATCAGCCCATCGGCGCCATGCTGTGCAGCGGGCGGATTTATGAAGCCATCGAGAATGGCTCGGGCTTTTTCCAGCACGGCCACACCTATGTCGGCCACCCTGTCGCCGCTGCCGCCGCGCTGGCGGTTCTGAAACGGCTGGTCGATGACGGCATTGGCGCGCGTGTTGCCCCCATGGGCCAGCGCCTGCGCGAAGGGCTGCAAGCGGCATTCGGCCAGCACCCCCATATGGGCGACATCCGCGGGCGCGGGCTGTTTCTTGGGCTGGAACTTGTCGCCGACAGGGCAACGAAAGCGCCATTCGACCCTGCGCTGCGTGTGGCCGCACGCCTCAAGGCCGCCGCCTTTGACGAGGGGCTGATCTGCTATCCCATGAGCGGCACCATTGACGGGCTGCAAGGCGACCACATCCTGCTGGCACCGCCCTTCATCATGCAGGACAGCCATGTTGACGAAATCACCGGCAAGCTGGGCCGGGCACTGGAGCGCGTGTTGTGAAACCTCTTCCCGCGCTGATGGTTGCCCCCAATGGTGCGCGCCTGACCCGCGCCAACCACCCTGCCTTGCCGGTGACCCTGCCGCAGATCATGGATAGCGCGCGCGCATGTTTCGATGCCGGGGCCACTGGTCTGCATCTGCATCTGCGCGACAGCAGGGGCGGCCACATGCTTGACGCCGGCCTGTATGACGAGGCCCTGGCCGAGCTCGCATTGGCGGTGCCCGAAATGAGTGTGCAGATCACCACCGAATCGGTCGGCCTTTACGACCCGGCGTTTCAGCGGCGCCTGGCACTGGCAACCCGCGCGCGCCTTGTATCGGTGGCGCTGCGCGAGATCCTTGCCGACGGTGACGAGGCCGCCGCGCGCCGAATGCACGAGGCAGCACAAGAGCGGGATATCGCCCTTCAGTATATCCTTTACGCACCGCACGAGGTTGACAGGCTTGCCGCGCTTCTGGGGCGCGATCAGTTGTCACGCGCGCAACTTCTGTTCGTCCTGGGCAGCCATGGCGGCCGTGACGGCAGCCCCGCCATGCTGCCGCCTTTCGTTAAGGGCCTCGACCGGCTGAACATTGCGCCCGACTGGATGGTCTGCGCCTTTGGGCAGCCCGAAACCGATTGCCTGCTTGCCGCCCATCGCGCTGGCGGCAAGCTGCGGGTCGGCTTTGAAAACAACATGACGATGCGCAATGGCCAGCGCGCCCGCGACAATGCCGAACGCGTTGCCGAGATCAGGCGCCTGACCGCCGCCTCGGTCAGATCGAAGGCAGGATGAAATCGGGCCGGATCCCCGAGCGCGCGATGAACGGCCCGACATCCAGCCCCCTGAACAGGCCGTGATCGGTGACCAACGCGGTTTTCACCCCCGCCGCAGCGCCCCCCAGCACATCGGTATGCAAGGTGTCACCCACGGCCAGGACGCGATCGCGCGCAACATCGCCAAGCCTTTCAAACGCCAGGTCATAGATGTTGCGAAAAGGCTTGCCGTAAAAGACCGGGGCAATGCCGGTCAGGGCCTCGGCCTCGAACGCCCAGTGCCCCGGCTCAAGCGTCAGACCGCCTTCCCGCGGGGCTACCAGATCAGGGTTGCCGGCCAGCAGCGGCCTTGGCCGGCGTGTCAGTGCCCGTGTCAGCAATCCTTGACGGTCCTCGCCCCATTCGGCGGAACTGAGCAACACGAAAGCATCAACGCGTTCATGGATATCCGGGTCGTCCTGCAACAGAACGCAGCGCCCCGGCAGCAGGTCGATGCGCGATTCCGGCGTGGCGGCAACACCCCAAAGACACGCACCCGCATCTTCCATTCCGCGCGCCAGAGCATCGCGGCTGGCCACAACATCCTGCGCGGCCAGGTCCAGCCCGAACCCGCGATACTTGGCCAGTGCCGAATCGGGTGGCAAGGTGGCGCCGTTGGTCAGCACCAGAACCCGCTTGCCCAGCGCCTGAAGGCCTGCAACCGACCGCGCCGCGCCGGCAATCGCCCTCTCGCCCACATTCAGCACGCCAAAGGCGTCCAACAGAAATACGTCGAAATCGGCGGCAATATCGCCAAGACAGGCAACCCTGCGGCTGGCCGGGGGAAAGGATGCGCTGGGCAGGCTGACACGCAAGGCCTCGTAACGGTCAAAGGTCCAGGCGGCGTCGGGGGAAAGAACGGTCAAGGGGTATCTTCCCCCGCTGCGGTTTCGTACAGCACGACCCCATTGTCCTGACAGACCTCGCGCAGGGCCGGTGACGTCACGCGATCGGTAAAGAAGGCATCTATGCTGCCCATGTCGGCAATGCGCACCGGCGCCGAGCGCGCAAATTTCGAGCTGTCCGCCACAAGAAATGTCTTGCGGGCATTGGCGATGATCGCCTGCGAGACGCGCACCTCGCGATAATCGAAATCCAGCAAAGTTCCATCATCATCAACGGCAGAGGCACCGATCACGGCGTAATCGGCCTTGAACTGCCGCACCATGTCGATGGTCGATTCCCCGACCAGCCCGCCATCGGACCGGCGCAGCATGCCGCCGGCCACGACAACATCGCATTGGGGATTGGCGGCCATGATGTTGGCAATGTTCAGATTGTTCGTGATCACCAGCATGTCGCGCCTGTTGCCCAGAGCGCGCGCGACGGCCTCGGTCGTGGTGCCGATATTGATGAACAGGGACGCGCCGTCAGGAATTGCCTCGGCACAGATCCTGCCGATCTGTTCCTTGGCCTCGGCCGCCATCATCCGGCGCGCGTCATAGGCCAGATTGGCCAGCGCCGAGGCCAGCACCGCCCCCCCATGCACCCGCGCCAGAAGACGGCGCGCGCACAGCTCGTTCAGGTCACGACGGATGGTCTGGGGGGTGACCGACAGCTCGGCCGCCATGGCCTCGACCTCGACCCGCCCGGCAGCCCGCGCCGCATTCATGATCTGCTGCTGTCTGTATGAAAGTTCCAAGTCTTCCGGCCCGCCAACCCCGTTTCGGGCCGAGGTTAGGCGGCTGTCGGGCCGGGGGTCAAGCGGTATTGCGAATCGCGATGGTCGCGGGCGGGGCGATCCAGACAAACGAGTCATGGTTGCAAATCGCGCCGAATCGAAAACATAACGAAACTGAACCGAACAATATGAATAGTTCTTGACCTGTATTCGAAAAATACGCAGGCTTCTGTCACATTTCTGTCATTGCGCCGCTGCATATAGGCGTTGCTCGCCAATCACTGTCCCGGGGTCAGTTGTCTCATGACGCAATCACAAATTCATGACATCGCCATCATCGGCGGCGGGGTGAATGGCTGCGCGGTTGCGCGCGACGCTGCCGGGCGGGGGCTGTCGGTGTTTCTGTGCGAGGCGGGCGATCTTGCGCAAGGCACGTCCTCGGCCTCGACCAAGCTGTTTCACGGGGGGCTGCGCTATCTGGAATATTACGAATTCGGCCTCGTGCGCCACGCGCTGATCGAGCGCGAGATCCTGTTGTCCATGATGCCGCATATCGCACGCCCGCTGCGCTTTGTGCTGCCTTACCACAAGGGGTTGCGGCCGGCCTGGATGCTGCGGCTGGGGCTGTTCATCTATGATCACCTCGGCGGGCGGCGGATCCTGCCCCCGACGAAAACGCTGGATCTGACGCGGGATGAGGCCGGCAAACCGCTGCGCGGCGAATTTCGCAAGGGGTTTGAATATTCCGACTGCTGGGTTGACGATTCCCGTCTTGTCGTTCTGCTGGCCCGCGATGCCGCCAACAGGGGCGCGCAGATCGCGACACGTACCCGCTGCGTCAGCGCAAGACGCAAGGACGGGCTGTGGCAGGTGATGCTGCAAGACAGCGAAACCGGCGATCGCCATGAAATCACCGCCCGCGCGCTGGTCAATGCCGGCGGTCCCTGGGTCGGACAGATCATCGACGATGCGCTGCATGTCGCGTCGAAAGACCGCGTTCGCCTGGTCAGGGGCAGCCATGTGGTCGTGCCCCGCATCTTTGACCACGACCGCGCCTATATCTTTCAGAACGCCGATGGACGCATCATCTTCGCCATCCCGTTCGAGCGCGACTTTACCCTGATCGGCACCACCGATATCGACCATGAAGGCAGCCTCGATCAGGTCTCCTGCACCGAGGAAGAGGCTGAATATCTGTGCAACGCGGCCTCTGAATATTTCCGCCAGCCCGTTCTGCGCAAGGATGTGGTCTGGACATATGCCGGTGTGCGCCCGCTTTACGATGACGGGGCCTCGTCTGCGACCGAAGCCACGCGCGACTATGTTCTCAAGCGCGAGGGCGGCGAGGGCGAGGCACCGCTGATCAACATTTTCGGCGGCAAGATCACCACGCACCGCTTTCTGGCGACACAGGTGATGAAGAACCTCGCACGCGATTTCGCGGGCATGCGCGGCGACTGGACCGCCGGCGCCCCCCTTCCCGGAGGGGATTTCCGCCTTGAAGACCGCACCAGGCTGATTTCCGCCCTGCGCGGAGAATTCGAATTCATCGATCGGAACTGGGCCGAGCGCCTCGTCGCCGCCTATGGAACCCTTGCGCGCAAGATGCTGGGCGATGCCCGCTCGAAACAGGACATGGGCCGCGATTTCGGCGCCACCCTGCATGCGCGCGAGGTCCGCTGGCTGATGCTCAACGAATGGGCCAGAACCGCAGAAGATGTGCTTTGGCGACGCTCGAAACTTGGGCTGCGCCTTGATGACAACCAGGTTCGCGAACTTGAAACCTGGATGAAGCAGCAAGCCGGAAAGCAACCGGCGAAAACGGAAACCGCAGCAGTAGAAACGACAGGCAACACACCTAGGCAACTTGAACCCAGTCTATCCAAAACGGAGGAAGATCAATGAAACTCAGCAAATTCCTGGTCGGCGCAGCAGCCGCCACGGCCCTGACGGGCATGGCCAGCGGTGCCATGGCTGTCACCGAAATCCAGTGGTGGCACGCCATGGGTGGCGCCAATGGCGAGCGCGTCAACAAGATCGCGGCCGACTTCAACGCATCGCAAAGCGAATACAAGGTCGTGCCCACCAACAAGGGCAACTACACCGAGACCATGACCGCCGCGATCGCCGCCTTCCGCGCGGGCAAACAGCCCGACATCGTGCAGGTCTTCGAGGTCGGCACCGCCACCATGATGGCCGCCAAGGGCGCCGTCTATCCCGTCTACAAGCTGATGCAGGACGAAGGTGAAAGCTTTGACATCAATGCCTATCTGCCGGCTGTTGTCAGCTATTACCAGACATCGAACGGCAAGCTGCTGTCGATGCCGTTCAACAGCTCGACCCCGGTTCTGTGGTATAACAAGGACGCCTTCAAGAAGGCCGGCATCACCAAGGTTCCCTCGACCTGGGACGAAATGAAGACCGCCAGCGAAAAGCTGGTTGCCAGCGGCATGAAATGCGGCTTTTCCTTTGGCTGGCAAAGCTGGGTCATGATCGAAAACTACTCGGCCTGGCACAACCTGCCCATCGGCACCAGGGAAAACGGCTATGCCGGTCTTGACACCGAATTCACCTTCAACAATGCAGCCGTCAAGAACCGCCTGCAAAAGATCTATGACTGGTCCAAGAAGGGCCTGTTCAAATATGGCGGCCGTCGCGGTGACAGCCTGTCGATGTTCACCAATGGCGAATGCGGCATGTGGATGAACTCTTCGGCCTATTACGGCGCGATGAAGGCACAGGCCAAGTTCGATTTCGGTCAGGCCATGCTGCCGCTGGACACCGAGGTTGCCAAGAAACCCCAGAACTCGATCATCGGCGGCGCAACGCTGTGGGTTCTGAAGGGCAAGCCCAAGAGCCACTACAAGGGCGTGGCCCTGTTCCTGAAATACCTGTCCAGCCCGAAGGTGCAGGCATGGTGGCATCAGGAAACCGGCTATGTGCCGATCACGACCGCAGCCTACAAGCTGTCGGAAGAACAGGGTTTCTACAAATCCAACCCCGGCACCGATACCGCGATCCACGAACTCAGCCTGAACCAGCCCACGCCCAATTCGCGCGGCCTGCGTTTCGGCAACTTTGTCCAGGTTCGTGACATCATCAACGAAGAGATGGAAAACATCTGGGCCGGCAAGAAGACTGCCTCGCAGGCCATGGATGACGCGGTTGCACGCGGCAACAAGCTGCTGCGCAAGTTTGAAAAAGCCAACCGCTAAGACTTGAAAGCACTGGCGGGCCTCCTGTTACATGACCGGGGGCCCGCTGCCCCATTCGGCAAGACGGAACGAACACATGCTCAAACGGGTTCATTTCAAGCCCTCCCTGCTGCCCTTTCTGCTGGTGGCACCGCAGATCGTCATTACGATCGTGTTCTTTTTCTGGCCCGCAAGCCAGGCCCTGTATCAATCCTTCCTTGTCGAAGACGCCTTTGGCCTGAGCACCGAATTCGTCTGGTTCGACAATTTCATCGAGCTGTTTCAAGACCCGCATTACCTGGGCGCGTTCCAGCGCACCGCCTATTTTTCCCTTTCTGTCGCCTTCATCGCCATGTTCTCGGCGCTGGTGCTGGCGGCAATGGCCGACAGGATCGTGCGCGGCGCCACCACCTACCGGACCCTGCTGATCTGGCCCTACGCGATCGCGCCGGTGCTGGCCGGGGCGTTGTGGGTATTCATGTTCGACCCGACCCTTGGCATCTTTGTCTATGCGCTGAACGCCATCGGCATCGACTGGAACTACAAGCTGAACGGCGATCAGGCCATGACGCTGGTGATCCTGGCATCCGCCTGGAAACAGATCGCCTATAACTTTCTGTTCTTCATCGCGGCGATGCAGTCGATCCCGCGCTCGCTGATCGAAGCCGCCGCCATTGACGGTGCCGGCCCCTTGCGCCGCTTCACGACGATCATCTTTCCGCTGATCACGCCGACCAGCTTTTTCCTGCTGGTGGTCAATGTGGTCTATGCGTTTTTCGACACGTTCGGCGTGATCGACGCCATGACCCAGGGCGGGCCGGCAAATGCCACGCAGATTCTGGTCTACAAGGTCTATTACGACGGCTTTGTCGGGCTGGATCTGGGCGGATCGGCGGCACAGTCGGTGGTGCTGATGGCCATTGTCATCCTGCTGACGGTGGTCCAGTTCCGCTTTATCGAAAGAAAGGTTGAATACTGATGATCGAGAACCGCCCCCTCATCACCTTTCTTGCCCATGCAACGATCATTCTGGGCATCGCCATCGTGGCCTTTCCGATCTGGATCACCTTTGTCGCCGCCAGCCATGACGCGGTGCGCATGACGCAGGTGCCGATCCCGCTTTGGCCGGGCGACCAGTTTTTTGTCAATCTCAAGATCGCGCTGACCCGTGGACTGGGTGGCGCTCAGGGGCCGACGGCCGCGACGTTGCTGCTCAACAGCCTGATCACCGCGCTGATGATCGCGGTCGGCAAGATCGTGATCTCGATGCTGTCGGCCTTTGCCATCGTCTATTTCCGCTTTCCGTTTCGCATGGGGTTCTTCTGGATGATCTTCGTCACTCTCATGCTGCCGGTCGAAGTGCGCATCCTGCCGACCTTCAAGGTGGTGGCGGATCTCAACCTGCTTGACAGCTATTGGGGCATGACGCTGCCGCTGATCGCCAGTGCAACCGCAACCTTCATGTTCCGGCAGGTCTTTCTGACCATCCCCGACGAGATGCTGGAAGCCGCGCGCATAGATGGCGCCGGGCCGATGCGGTTTTTCTGGGACATACTGATCCCGATGTCGCGCACAAACATCGCGGCGCTGTTCGTGATCCTGTTCATCTATGGCTGGAACCAGTATCTCTGGCCGCTGCTGATCACCACCGACAGCAGCCTTTACACCATTACCATCGGCATCAAGAACCTGCTCAACTCGGCCGAGCTCACGCCTGAATGGAACATCATCATGATGACCGCCCTGCTGGCCATGATCCCGCCGGTGCTGGTGGTCGTGACCATGCAGAAGATGTTCGTCAAGGGCCTGACCGAAACCGACAAGTAAGACTGGATACACAGACATGGCGGAAATTTCGCTCAGAAACATCACCAAATCCTATGGCAAGACCCAGGTCATCAACGGCGTTGACATGGAAATCCATGATGGCGAATTCATGGTCATCGTCGGCCCCTCGGGATGCGGGAAATCCACCCTGCTGCGCATGGTGGCCGGGCTTGAAACCATCACCGGGGGCGAAATATCCATCGGCGGGCGCGTGGTGAATGATCTGGAACCGGCCGAACGCGACATCGCCATGGTCTTTCAGAACTATGCACTTTACCCGCATATGTCGGTTTACAAGAACATGGCCTATGGCCTGAAGATCCAGAAGCTGCCCGCCGACGAGATCGCGCGCCGCGTGCAGAAGGCCGCCGACATTCTGGAGCTTGGCGACTATCTGAACCGTTCTCCGCGGCAATTGTCGGGCGGCCAGCGCCAGCGCGTTGCCATGGGCCGCGCGATCGTGCGCGAACCGGCCGTGTTCCTGTTCGACGAGCCGCTTTCGAACCTCGATGCCAAGCTGCGCGTGCAGATGCGCCTTGAAATCAAGAAACTGCAAGAGGCCCTTGGCATCACCGCGATCTATGTCACCCATGATCAGGTCGAGGCCATGACGCTGGGCCATCGCCTGGCGGTCGTGAATGCCGGCAATGTCGAACAGATCGGCAGCCCGATGGAAATCTATGCCCGCCCGGAAACCGTGTTCGTCGCGGGCTTTATCGGCTCGCCCTCGATGAACCTGCTGGCTGCGCGCGTGAATGCCAAGGGCGACATGGTCGAGCTGTCCGACGGCGCCCATATCGGGGCAACCGGCATCAACGAACTTGCAGGCCAAGAGGTGATCTTTGGCGCGCGCCCCGAGCATCTGTCGATTGCAGATGGCGAAACGGGGCTGAGCCTGACCGTTACTATCGTCGAACAACTCGGCGCCGATACCCTTGTCCACGGCAAGCTGGGAGGCGGGGCCGATGCGGTGATCCGTCTGGACGGCATCCATTCGCTGGAAAGCGGCGCCACCGTGCCGCTGAGCATTGCCCCTGAAAACATTCACCTGTTCGATGCGCAAAGCAAAAAGCGGGTGAACTGAAGCGTCCCAAAGCCTGTCGCAAATGACCGGTGTTATTCACGAACGCAACGCAGGGCGGGCGACGCGGCCTGTGCTACCCCGCCAGCGCATCCATCACCGGGCATTCGGGCACATCGCGCCCGCTACAGCGCGAAACGGTTTCCGACAGCACCTTTTCAACACGCTGCAGATCCCTGATACGGGCACGCACCGTTTCAAGATGGCCCTGCGCGACCGCCTGCACCTCGGCGCAGCTCTGGGCGCCGCGATCGACCAGACCCAGCAGGCTGCGAATCTCGTCCAGCGTGAACCCCAGCTCGCGCGAGCGCATGACGAAGCGCAGCCGATCCACATGCGCCGGGTCATATTGCCGATACCCGTTGCCCCCGCGCGGCGGTGCAGGCAGGATGCCGATCTTTTCGTAATAGCGGATGGTTTCGATATTGCATCCGGTCGCCCGGGACAGATCGATCCTGCGCAGGGCTTTTTTCATGATCGCGACAATCCCTCTTGAGCCTGTAGTGGCTACAGAGTGTAGCTTGCCCTTGCAATCGGAACAAGGATGATGCGCATGCAGGATCTGACACGTGCTGCAACAGAACGGGACGGCGACAACAAGAATGGGTGGCTGGCAACGGGCCTGAGCCTGGCCGGGGCCCTTGCCATGACATCCTGCTGCATCCTGCCGCTGGTTCTTGTCAGCCTGGGGGTGACAGGTGTGTTCATCGGGCAGATGGCTGCCCTTTACCAATACAAATGGATCACCTTCGCCATCAGCGCCACCCTTCTGGGCTGGGATTTCTACAAGGCCTATACCCCGGTAAAGTGCGCCGATGGCACCTGCACACGGCCCATGAACCGCACGGGCCTGCGCGCATTCCTCTGGCTGGCCGCCGCCATCATGGCCACGGCGATCCTCGACTACGGCTATCCCGCCAGACCGCTTGCCGACAACGGATCTTGAACAGGAGCCCCCGGATGAACCGGACCAATGAAAACGCCTGCAAGCGGCGCGAGGATCAACTGCTGAAATACGGCGTGCTGGGCACGGCGGTCGCCGCGCTGTGCTGCTTTACGCCGGCGCTGGTGGTGCTGGTCGGGCTGGTGGGGCTTTCGGCCATCATCGGCTATCTCGACTATGTTCTTTTCCCGGCACTCGGGTTCTTCATCCTGCTCACAGCCTGGGCGCTGTGGCGGCGCGCGCAAAGGCAATCGACATGAGCATGAAATACGACCTCGCCGTCATCGGCGCCGGATCCGCCGGCTTTTCCGCCGCCATCACCGCCGCCGACGCGGGCAGGCGCGTTGCCCTTGTCGGCCACGGCACCATCGGCGGAACCTGCGTCAATGTCGGCTGCGTGCCCTCGAAAACCATGATCCGCGCGGCCGAGGCCCTGCACGCCGCACGCGCCGCTACGCGCTTTCCGGGCCTCGAGGCCAGCGCGCGTATCACCGATTTTGCCCGTCTTGCAAAGGCGCGCGATGATCTTGTCAGCGGGTTGCGGCAAAAGAAATATATCGACATCCTGTCGGCAAACCCGCTGGTCGATTACATCGACGAAGGGGCCGCGCGTCTTGCCGATGGCGGGGTGCGGGTCGGCGACCGCATGGTTCATGCCGACAAGATCATCATTGCCACCGGCGCGCACCCCAGTGTGCCCGACATTCCCGGCATCGACCTTGTGCCCACGCTCGACAGCACCGCGCTGCTGGCACTTGAGCATATCCCCGAAAGCCTGATCTTTCTTGGTGCCGGCTATATCGGGGCCGAGCTGGCCCAGATGATGGCGCGCTTTGGTGCCAGGGTCAGCCTGCTGTGCCGCTCGCGCCTGCTGCCCGAGGCCGAACCCGAAATTTCGGCAGCCCTCGCACAAGAGCTGCACGCCGAGGGCATCAACCTTCTGGAAGGTATCACATATGACAGCTGCACCCTGCGCGACGGTCGTGCGGTCGTTTCGCTGAACAACGGGGAAACCACGCTGGAAGCCGCCCATATCGTGCTGACCACCGGCCGCCGCGCCAATACCGAGGGGTTGAACCTTGCCGGCGCAGGCGTCGAAACAGACCGTCGCGGCGCCATCGTCACCACGACCGAGATGCGCACCACCCACCCCGACATCTATGCCGCAGGCGATGTCACCGACCGCGACCAGTTCGTCTATATGGCGGCCTATGGTGCCCGGATCGCGGCCTCGAACGCGGTATTGGGCATGCAGCTGCACTATGACAACCGCGCCATGCCGTGGGTCGTGTTCACCGACCCCCAGATTGCCGGCGTGGGGCTGACCGAGGCGCAGGCGCGCAAGGCCGGCCACAAGGTCAAGACTTCGATCCTGCCGCTGGAGCAGGTGCCCCGCGCGCTTGCCGCCCGCGACACGCGCGGCCTGATCAAGCTGGTCGCCGATGCCGATGACGACCGCCTGCTTGGCGGGCAGATCATGGCCTCCGAGGGCGCGGATTCGATCCAGACGCTGGCGCTGGCAATCAAGGCGGGCATGACGGCGCGCGAACTGGCCGAGACCATCTTCCCCTATCTGACCACGGTCGAGGGGCTGAAGCTGGCCGCCCAGACATTCGAGCGCGATATTGCCCAGCTTTCCTGCTGCGCGGGGTGAACCAACGCGCGCCAGCGCCTTCTTCCTTGCGCAAATACGCGCGCCGCAGGCACGGGCCCCGGCTGGGGCCCGATCGCCTTAACGAAACCTCCCGCTCAGCCACTGAATGAAGCGCGCCGTGATCTCGTCTCGATTGACCTCGTTCAGCGACTCGTGGCGGGTATCGGGCAGTATCGAACAGGCCACATCCAGCATCCCGGCCTTTTTCATCCGGTCGGCCAGGCGTTGCATGTCACGCCCCTTGTTGGTGCAGGGGTCCACACCACCGCCCTGAACATGCACGGGCAGGTCACGGGCCAGCCCCGACAGGTGGCGGTCATCGGCGGCAAAGAAGATCCCGTCGAGCAGATCCAGCCACAGGCCCGTGGACACGTCAAAGCCGCAATCCGGGTCGGCGACATATTTGTCCACCTCGGCGTCGTCCCTGGATAACCAGTCAAACGCTGTGCGGTTGGGCTTGAACACCTTGTTCCAGCTATCGAATGTCAGGCTGCGGGCAAGGGCAGAGGGATGTTCGCGGCCCCTGATCCATGCCTCGGTTCCCAGGATCAGCCGCGAGACCCTTGGCAACAGCCCGGTTTCCACGCCTGCGTTCCAGCAGCACAGCCCGTCAACCTTGTCGGGGTGGCGCAGAGCAAAGTCGAGCGCGATGATCGCCCCCATGGAATGGCCGAACACGATAACGGGCATGCCTGCATCACGGGCGCGGATATGCTTGTTGACGGCCAGAACATCCTCGATCACCCGGTCCAGGCCGTTACGCGCGGCAAACACCCCCTTGGGCGCGTCGGGCGCGGTAGTCTTGCCGTGGCCGCGGTGATCATGGGCGAAAAAGGCAAAGCCCGCATCCGTCAGCGCGCGGGCAAAACGGCCGTAACGCCCAGCATGTTCGGCCATGCCGTGATTGACATGCACAGCCGCCCGCACACGCCCCTCGGGCATGCGCGAATACAGGTGCAGGCTGGCGCCGCTGGGGCTTTCAAGTGTCGTTTCCACCAATTCCCTTGTCATCTTGCCTCCGATCACGCGGGGGGTCCCGCCATTTCGTCAAAATCTCTTCGATATCCAGCGCCTCGCGCTGTGAATGCGCCTGCACCGCCCCAGGCGTGCGCGACAGGCGCGGGGCCGGCGCCGGCTGCACCACGCCGTCATGGGTTTCAAAAATGCCGCGCGCGCGGTTATGCGGGTGGTCGGGCGCCTCGTCGATGCTCAGCACCGGGGCGAAACAGACATCGGTCCCTTCCATGATTGCGCACCACTCGTCACGCGTGCGCCCCAGAAAGGCGTCGCTCAGCAGTGCCCGCAGGCGCGGCCATTCGCCCGCGTCAAGGCGTGCGCGAAACTGGTCGGGGTCAAGCCCGGTCAGGGCAACAAGCTGGTCATGGAACTGCGGCTCGATCGCGCCAATGGCGACAAAGCCGCCGCATTTGCAGCGATAGGTGCCATAGAAATGCGCCGCGCCGTCCAGCATGTTGCTTTCGCGCGCGTCATTCCACAGCCCCGCCTGGCGCAACCCATAGATCATCGCCATCAGATGCGCCGTGCCATCGACAATGGCCGCATCCACCACCTGCCCCCGCCCCGAGCGCGTGGCCTCGAACAACGCGCAGACCATGCCAAAGGCCAGATAGATCCCCCCCGCCCCGAAATCGCCCAGCAGGTTCAGCGGCGGCACCGGGCGCTCGGCCGGGCCGATCGCATGCAGCGCGCCCGACAGCGCGATATAGTTGATGTCGTGCCCCGCCGCCTGCGCCAGAGGGCCGTCCTGGCCCCAGCCGGTCATGCGTCCGTAAACCAGACGGGGGTTGGTGACCTCAAAGACCGCGGGGCCCAGGCCGAGGCGTTCCATCACACCGGGACGCATGCCTTCGATCAGCCCGTCGGCCCGCTCGATCAACTGCCTGATACGGGCAAGGTCACCCGGATCCTTGAGATCGGCCTCGACCACCGCACGCCCGCGATCAAGCACATCATGGTCAACCCCCAGCAGATGCCGCGCGCCGGGGCGGCGCACGCGGATCACCTCGGCCCCCATATCGGCCAGCGTCATGGCGGCAAAGGGCGTCGGGCCAAGCCCGGCGATTTCAACAATCCTGGTTCCGTTCAGTGGACCCGATGCCATTTTCCGATTGCCCCCTTGTTGCCGTTTCGGGGCAGTTTCGGGTGCAATTCATCCCAATGCAAGCAGATCATGCCCGCCCACAAAACGCTGGCTGGCAGATGCAATGCCGGCAAACCCTCACCCGTAGATCGAGATCAGAATCGCGGTCAGAAGCGATCCCACCAGCATGGTCAGCGAGACAAGAAACAGGCTGAAACCCGTGACCCGGTTTACATGCGCCACCTTCATACGCAGCTCTTCCGCCGTTTGCGGGAATTCCAGGGCGGCAGTGTTCGATCCGGTCCATTCCTGGCTGCGCTGATAGCGCTGTTCCTCGTCCTTGCCCCATTTGTGGAACACGATCAGAATCGCGGTCAGCGCCATCATGCTGGACGGCACCCACATGATATAGCCGCCAACGCTCTCGTCGGCCAATGGATGAAGGCCGAACAGGCGCTCGTCCCCATAGGCCGAATACAGCACCATGCTTTTCATCGTTGTCAGCGAACCAATAAGGATATTCGAAACGATGGTGCCTGTCAGCATCAGCTGGCGCAGCCCGAACGGAATGGAGATACCGCCCCGGTGGCGCTCGAAAATGACGTAAAAGAACAGCAGCCCGCCGGCCAGCATCGTTGCATGCATCAGGTAGTGCAGCGCCTCGTTCTCGATCGCGGCGTCATGGACCACGGGGATCTGCCAGAAATACAGCAACAGAACAAAAATCGCCCAGCCCCTGCCGCGCTGCGCATCACGCGAAACACCGATTGGACATAGGTATTTGAAACCATCGCGGAAAGCAGCCCCTTGCGCATCCGGTCAGGCAGTCCGGCGATCAGAACCGCCTGTGGCGACGACAGGATAAGCAGCATGGGCGCAATCATCCGCAGCATGATGTGCTGGATCTGGTGAATGGCGAAAGAGCGGTCAGCCATTGCATCAATCGGGCTTTGAAGGGCGATGAATGTTGCCAGCAGCCCGGCAAGAAACAGCAGATGCCGCCAGATCGGCGGAGGGTTGCGAATGATCGCGCGGCGCCTCATGCCCCGCAGATATATCCATGCCACCAGCAGGGTTCCGGCAATGATCGAGGGCGAAAAGTTCCACTCCAGCCACAGATTTGCGCCGGGCTCGATATGGTCACCGCCATGGGCGGATGCAGTCGAGGCAGACAGGCCAAGGAAAACAAGCGCCGTGACCACACGGGAAGGAATCGATGTGTTCAAGATGATTGTCCTGTCAGTTTCCTCGCGCAATCGAGCATGACCCAAAGCAGGCCCGAGAATGCCGGTTTCCGTGCCTGCCTATTGATGCCCGGCAGGGATGCGCAGCTTGTACAAGGTCTGATTTCCGGTCGCAATCGCAGGCGGGAAGTTGCGCGTAACAACACTGTTATCCGATAACACCCCGGTTTCATCCCATATCACGGCGGCGAAATTGCCTATCAGAACGGTCCCGGAACAGGGTTGGGCATCGGCAACGAACAGATGCGGATCGCCGAAAGGAAAACGCACCAACAGGGCAGCGACCCGACCCCGACAGTGAAAGGAATGAAACGATGAAAACCCTGATTTCGAAAACCGCCGCCACCGCCGCCGCAGCCGCCATCGCCGTGACCGGCTTTACGACGACCCCGGCCAAGGCCCTGACCCAAGAGGAACAGGCGCTTCTGATCTTTGGCGCCGCCGCGATCCTGATGATGGCGGGCTCGCATGGCACCCCGACACCGCCCACACCCCCGCGGCATCCGCGCACCTATTCGACCGGGCGGGTCACGCTGCACCAGACCTATACGGTCAATCTGGACAATGGCCGCATCGGCGGCCCCGGTGCCGACCTGTGGTTTCAGGCCGCAACTGCCACCAGGCGTTATCTGACACCGATCAACGGCGCAAAAATGGCGGTCGCAAACCGCAGCAACCGCGGATATGCAGGCTGTGCCGTCGCGCATTATTCCAGCGCCCGTGTTCCGCTGTGGCGCGTTCCGGTTGGCTCTTATGTTTGCGTAAAAACAAATGCCGGGCGCATCAGCCAGTTCCGAGTGAACCGGATCTATGGTGGCGCCGTCAAGACCATCCGCATGGGCTATACGACCTGGCGCCGGTAGGGCGGCAAGAACAGACCGCCAGAAAAGGCCCTTTCCAGGCACCGGAAGGGGCCTTTCCTATGTGCCGCCTTCGGCCTTTTCTTCCAGCGCCAGCCACTCTTCCTCGGCAGCGCTCAGGGCCTGCTGGCGTTCGACCAGCGCGTCCGTTGCGCGTTTGAATTTTTCCGGCGCCTTTGAATAGAGTTCCGGGTCGGAAAGAAATTCCTCAAGCCTGGCAATCTCGGCCTCAAGTCGCTCGATCCTGGCGGGCAGTTCTTTCAGGCGGTGCTGCTCGACATAGGTCAGGCCCGATGCGGGGGCGGCGGGTCTGGCCGCCTTGTGCGCCCTGGTGGCCGGTTTTTGTGGCTTTGTCGCGCGGGGCTTGTCGGCCACGGGCTGGCGCTGTGCCCGCTGCGCCTGATAATCCGACCAGCCGCCGGCATAGATGGTTGCGCGCCCGTCGCCCTCCATCGCGACTGTGGTCGTTGCCACGCGGTCAAGGAAATCGCGGTCATGGCTGACCAGCAGCACGGTGCCATCGTAATCGTCCAGCATCTCTTGCAGCAGGTCCAGCGTTTCCACGTCAAGGTCGTTGGTGGGCTCGTCCAGCACCAACAGATTGCTTTCGCGCGCCAGCAACAGCGCCAGCAGCAGGCGCGCCTTTTCGCCCCCCGACAGCGCCCGCACAGGCGCGCGCGCCTGGGTCTCGTCGAACAGGAAATCCTTGAGATAGCCCACCACATGACGCGGCGTGCCCCGCACCATGACCTGATCGTTGCGCCCGGACACGCCCAGCGCGCGATCCTGGGTCAGGGTTTCCCAAAGCGTCTTGTCCGGGTCCAGCTGGGCGCGGTTCTGGTCGAACACCACCATCTGCAAGCCATGGCCGAGGCGCACCAACCCGCTGTCGGGTTCAAGCTGGCCGGTCAGGATGTTCAGCAATGTCGTCTTGCCGGCGCCATTGGGGCCGACCAGCGCAACCCGTTCGCCCCGCATGATGCGGATGGAAAAGTCGCGCAGGATTTCGCGACCGTCATATGATTTCGAGATGTTTTTCGCTTCAACCACCAGACGGCCGGATTTGGGGCCGCTTTCCAGCTCGATCCTGGCCACGCCCTGGCGCGCGATCTGGCTGGCGCGCTCGGCCCGAAGGGCCTGAAGCCGGCGCACCCTTCCCTGATTGCGCTTGCGCCGCGCGCTTATGCCCTCGACGGCCCAGCGGGCCTCGGCCTTGATCAGGCGGTTGAGCTTGTGACGCTGGAGGTCCTCTTCCTCGAAGATCCTGTCGCGCCATTCCTCGAAATGGGCAAACCCCTTGTCCAGACGCCGCACCTGCCCGCGATCGACCCACAGCGTCGCCCGTGTCAGCGCTCGCAGAAAGGCGCGGTCGTGGCTGATGATCACATAGGCCGCGCGCATCTGGCCCAGCTGGGTTTCAAGCCAGGCGATGGCCTCGATATCCAGGTGGTTTGTGGGCTCGTCCAGCAGCATCAGATCGGGGGCCTCGGCAATAATGCGGGCCAATGCCGCGCGCCGCCTTTCACCGCCCGAGGCGCGCGCCGGGTCCATTTCCGGGCGCAGTTTCAACCCCTCGGCGGCCATCTCGATGCGCCACTGTTCCGAGGGCTCCAGCCGAGCGGCGGCGAAATCGCCCAGCGTGGCAAAGCCCGTGAAATCGGGATCCTGCTCCATATAGCCGACCGACAGGCCCGGCGTCAGGAAACGCGTGCCGCTGTCGGGCTCGATCAAGCCGGCCATGACCTTCATCAAGGTCGATTTGCCCGACCCGTTGCGCCCCACCAGCGCCAGCCGGTCGCCGGGCTGGATGGCCAGCGACAGATCGTGAAACAGCGGATTGCCGCCAAAGCCAAGGGATATGTCGGAAAGGGTCAGGATGGGAGGTTGCGCCATGACAGCCTGCTAGCGGTGCGGGGCGGGCGGGTCAAGTAGGTGGACATGCGCATGCTGCCGCCCGATCTACAGCGAAGCAGCTGCCGTGACCGTCGGCTCGAGTTCGATCACGCGCGGCGCACCCTTGCCGGCCAGCACCAGCTCGGCCGCCTGGCGCCCGATTTCAAAGCGGTGGGCATCGGTGGTGGCAAGACGGATCGGAAGCCCCTCCAGCAGCTCCAGCCCGTTGAAACCGGCAAGCGCAAGATCATCCGGCACACGCAGCCCGGTCGCAAGGCAATGCATCAGCCCGCCCACCGACATCACGTCGCTTGAATAATAGATGCAGTCGATTTCGGGGCTGCGTTGCAGCAGACGTGCCGTCAGCTCGCGCCCCTTGCCCAGGGTCGAGCCGCCCGCGTAAAGTTCTTCGTCCTGCAAGGACACCCCGGCCTGAGCAAGGGTTTCCGCGAAACCGGCACGGCGTTTGGCCGCACGATAATCCTGCGGCATCTTGGTGCCGATAAAGCCGATCTTGCGATAGCCGCGTGCAAGGATTTCGCGCGCCATCATTCGCCCGGCCTTGAGATGCGAAATGCCCACGCAGTGATCGACCGGCGTGCCATCAACATCCATGATTTCGACAACCGGCACTTCGGCGTTTTCCAGCAACCGACGCGCCGCGTCATTATGTTCCAGCCCCGCCACCACCAGCCCCGAAGGCCGCCAGGACAGCATGTCGCGTATCACGCGCTCTTCGGTTTCGGCGTCATAGGCGGACAGGCCGACAACCGGCTGCAAAGGGGTATCTTTCAGGCCGGCGGAAAGGCCCGAAAGGACCTCGGGAAAGACGAAGCTGGACAGCGAGGGAAAGATCACCCCCACCAGATTGACCCTTTTGGACGCCAGCGCGCCGGCGATGCGGTTGGGGACATAGCCCAGCTCGCGGGCAGCGTTCTCGACGGCCTTCAATGTCTGCACCGACACATCTCCCGCACCCCGCAGCGCGCGCGAGGCCGTCATCTGGCTGACACCCGCCACGCGGGCCACATCCTTGAGGGTAGGTCGCCTGCTCATTCATCCGGCCCCTGTTGCGTTGCTCAGGGACAGTCTAGCGCATTATGCACGAAGGTCACCCCTCGTTTCCGGTAACCGGCAACGGGAAGGCCCGGCAAAAACACACCAAATCGTGCGTATCCCGGGCTTGACTCTTGCCCCGCCAAAGCCGATGTTAGCGTTAACGGTATCGCTAACACACAATCCCTGACACACAGACGACCAGGAACAAACCACCAAGATCCGGGAGGACACCGATCATGACCTGCAGGATTGCCCTGAACGGGTTCGGACGCATCGGGCGCGGGGTTCTGCGCGCCATGCTGGAACGCAATGAAACCGATCTCGAGGTCGTGGCCATCAACGATCTGGCACGTCCCGCAAGTCTGGCCCATCTGCTGAAATATGACAGCGTGCATGGCAGGCTGAACGCACAGGTTTCCGCCGAGGACGACAGCCTTGTCGTCAACGGCCACCGCATCCGCGTCACGGCCGAACGCGACCCTGCCAATCTGCCCTGGGAAGACGTGGATATCGTCTTTGAATGCACCGGCAAGTTCACCCGGCGCGAACAGGCCGAACGCCACCTGCAAAACGGCGCGCGGCGCGTGCTGATTTCCGCCCCCGGCAAGGGGGCCGACCGGACGGTGGTCTATGGTGTCAACCACACGCAGCTTACCCCCGATGACGTGATCGTTTCCAACGCTTCCTGCACCACCAACTGCCTGGCGCCGCTGGCGATGGTGCTGGATCGCGAATTCGGTATCGTGACCGGCTACATGACCACCATTCACGCCTATACCGGCGACCAGCCCGCCCATGATTCCGACCATCGCGACCCCTATCGCGCCAGGGCTGCCGCGCTTTCCATGGTGCCCACGTCAACGGGTGCCGCCCGGGCTCTCTCGCAGGTACTACCGCAACTGGAAGGCCGGATCGAGGGCTCGGCGGTTCGTGTTCCCACACCCAATGTTTCCATGGTCGAGCTGTGCTTCATGCCGCGCAAACACGCCACCGCGGACGAGATCAACGCCGCGATGAAAGCCGCCGCCGAGGGCGAGCTGGCCGGGATCCTGTCATATGAACCCGATCCGATGGTGTCGATCGACTTCAACCACGATCCGCATTCCTCGTGCTTTGCCCCCGCACAGACGCGGGTGACAGGCGGCGGCATGGTCAGGGTCGTCAGCTGGTATGACAATGAATGGGGCTTTGCCAACCGGATGATCGACACCGGCAAGGCCATTTCCAAACTGCTGGAAAAGCCGGCAGAACTACCCCAGGCCATCGCTGTCTGAAGCGGCGGGCTCAAGGGAGCGAACCAGCCCCTGCCGACGTGACCCCCGCGCGAGATCACGCAGCCTGTAGCGCTGGATCTTTCCCGTCGCGGTCTTTGGCAGATCGCGCACGAAATCGATCCGGCGTGGGTATTTCCACGGGCCAACCCGCGCCTTGACATGGGCCTTCAGGCGCTCGAACAAGGTGGGATCGGCGGGGTCTGTGCCATTTGCCGGCACAACATAGGCATGGGGGGTAACAAGGCCCTGCCCGTCTTCATGGGCAACAACAGCCGCCTCAAAGACCATCGGGTGCGACATCAGGGCCTGTTCCACCTCGCAGGGCGAAACCCAGCGGCCGCCGACCTTGAACATGTCGTCAACGCGGCCGCAGTAATGATAATAGCCTTCTTCGTCGCAATAATACCGATCCCCCGTGCGCACCCATTTCCCAAGGAACGTGTTTCGGGTCTTTTCGCGCCGGTTCCAGTAACCATCGGCGCATGATCCCCCCGAGACCAGCAGTTCGCCGATCTCGCCCTGTGCAATCTTGCGGCCCTCGTCATCGACAAGGCGCAACTCATAGCCCGGAACGGCACGGCCCGCGACGCCTGGGCGGATATCTCCGGGACGGTTGGAAACAAAGGCGTGCAGCATCTCGGTAGAACCTACCCCGTCGATGATATCGACCTGCATGCGGTCGCGCCATTGCTGCGCGATTTCGGGCGGCAGGGCCTCGCCGGCGGAAACGCACAGCCGCAGCCGCGTCGAGCTGTTTTCCGGGCAGCCGCGGGGATGGTCCAGCAACGACGCGTAAAGTGTAGGCACACCAAAGAACAGGGTCGGCTGGTGCGATTTCAGGATGTCAAGCACCGCATCGGGCGTTGGTCGATCAGGCAACAATATGGTCGTCGCACCCGCCCAGATCGGGTTGGCCATCGCCGCGCCGTGACCATAGGCAAAGAACAGCTTGGCCGCGGCGAAACAGATATCTTCGGGGCCGATGTTCAGGATATGCCGGCCATAGTTTTCCCCAACATAGCGGGGCGACGTATGCACATGGCGCACCCCCTTGGGATTACCGGTCGAGCCGGATGAATACAGCCAGAACGCCGTTTCATCCGGGTTGGTGTCTGCGGTGGGATAGTCGGGATCCGCGCCTGCCAGAAGGTCCGGGAAATGGTGCCAGCCGGCAGGCAATTCGGCATCGGGTGCCGCCCCCACCACGACCACATGGCGCAGGAATTCCTGCCCCTCCAGTGCGGGGCGGACGACATCAACCAGTGCGGATGACACGAACAAAACCTGCGCACGGCAATCCCTCAGCAGCCAGGCGTATTGGTCGGCTGGCAACAGCGTATTCAGGCAGACAGGCACGATCCCGCCCCTGATCGCCCCCCAAAAGGCAATGGGGAAATCCACCGTGTCGAACATCAGCAAAGCAACCCGCGCCTCGCGCCTTATACACAGGGTCTCGCGCAGCAGGCAGGCAACGCGGTGAGTATCCTGTTGCAACTGGCCATAGGTGAGGGTTCGGTCGGGATCGACAAAGGCGGGTTTGTCCGCCAGCCCACGGGTGATGTTGCGGTCGATCAGGTCGGCAGCCGCGTTGTATTGGCGCGGTGTTGTCTTGTTCATGGGGTGACCCCTGCCAGTCTGGCTTGCACTATAACGTATTACAGTACTAATATACTGTTTTGATGATCCCGGCAAATGGAGAACGTCAGATGGAAATCCTGCACCCCGATGGCTGGGCCGCACCGATCGGTTATTCCAATGGCATCAAGGTAGAGGCCGGGCAGATGATCTTTGTCGCCGGCCAGGTCGGCTGGAATGAAAACCAGGTTTTCGAGCATGAAGACCTGGTCGGACAGTTCGACCAGGCCCTGCGCAATGTGCTGGCGGTACTGGCCAAGGGCGGTGCGGGGCCGGAACATGTCTGCCGCATGACGGCCTATTGCTGCGACAAGGGCGAATATCTGGCCGCGCGCAAGGATCTGGGCCGGATCTGGCGCCGCCATATGGGCACGCATTTCCCGGCCATGAGCATGATCTTCGTGTCGGACCTGCTGGATCACCCCGGCAAGATAGAGCTGGAGGCAACCGCCGTGTTGCCGGCAAGAAAGGACTGAGCGCGCTTTCCCCTGGTCCAGGGGCTATTGATACCGCACCCCTTGCCGGCCAAGTTCCTTGTGGATCGCCGCAACGGATACGTCGCGCAGGTCGCACCCGTCCTTCACCGACAGGGCCGCGGCGATCCCGCCCCCCTGCCCCACGACCGCGCAGCATGACATGTTGCGCGTGCCGGCATGCGCTATCCTGTCGCCGCCAAT
>JAUZRU010000110.1 GCA_030950185.1 Paracoccaceae bacterium
GACACCTCGTCGGTCAGGATGCGACGGATATCCGGATAGGCGGGCAGCGCAAAGTCATGGGCGATGCAGATGCCGGCGCCCTGGCGCACCCAGTTCAACTGCACCGAAACCGAATTCGACGCAAGCCGCGCGCGCAGCCCCTCGCCCGCCTCGTCCATGTAGTCCAGCTCGCGGTCAAAGATCATGTCGGGGATATAGCCGATCATCCGGTGGCCGCGCAGATCGGCACGGCTGCGGATGGGCGGATGCGTTTCAAGATACATACTGCTGGCGGCCAGATGCAGGTGATAGTCGGTCAGCTTCTGCACCGTCAGACGCCCGGTTTCAGGGGGCGAGACGGTGATCGCCATGTCGGCCTCGCGCTTGGACAGGTTGAACACCCGCGGCAACGCGACGATCTGGACCTCCAGCGCGGGGTTGTCGTCGCAGATCGCGGCACAGATCTGTGGCAGCAGATAGTTGGCCACCCCGTCGGGGGCACCGATGCGGATGGTGCCGCTCAGCACATTGGGGGGCGATCTGGTTTCGTCCAGCGCCGCGATCACCGCGCGCTCGGCCCCGCTGGCATGTTCGGCCAGCCGCTCGCCCGCCTCGGTCAGGGCGTATCCCTGCGGGGATTTCACGAAAAGCCGCGTCGAAAGCGCCTCTTCCAGCCGGCTGATACGCCGGCCCACCGTGGCCGGATCCATCCGCAGCGCCTTGCCCGCAGCCGACAGGCTTTCCAGCCGGGCAACAGCCAGAAATACCTTGAGATCGTCCCAGTTGAGGCGCTCCATCAACCCACCTTTGCAATAATGCAAAACACTTTTGGGAAATTAGCGCTCCACAATACAAAAACGCAAGACTATCCTGCGCGCAGATTTCATGAAAACAAACGCAACCAATTGGGGGGACTCCTGATGCAGGAACTCACGCATTACATCAACGGCGAACATGTCAAGGGCACGTCGGGCCGATTTTCCGACGTCTACAACCCGGCCACCGGCGAAGTGCAGGCGAAAACCCCGCTGGCCAGCAAGGAAGAAGTCGATCGCGCCGTCGCCATCGCCGCCGAGGCCCAGCCCGCATGGGGCGCGATGAACCCCCAGCGCCGTGCCCGCGTAATGATGAAGGCCGTGCAGCTGCTGGAACGCGACATGGACAAGCTGGCCGAGGCGCTGTCGCGCGAACACGGCAAGACCTTCCCCGACGCCAAGGGCGACGTGCAGCGCGGCCTTGAGGTCGTCGAATACTGCATCGGCGCGCCCGAGCTGCTGAAGGGCGAATTCACCTATGGCGCCGGCCCCGGCATCGACATGTATTCCATGCGCCAGCCGCTGGGCGTGTCGGCGGGCATCACGCCGTTCAACTTTCCGGCCATGATCCCGATGTGGATGTTTGCGCCCGCGCTGGCCTGCGGCAATGCCTTTATCCTGAAACCCAGCGAACGCGACCCCTCGGTGCCCCTGATGCTGGCCGAGCTGTTCGAAGAGGCGGGCCTGCCCAAGGGCGTGCTCCAGGTCGTCAACGGCGACAAGGAGGCGGTGGATGCGCTGCTTGACAATGAAACCGTGCAGTCGATCGGCTTTGTCGGCTCGACCCCGATCGCGCAATACATCTATGGCCGCGGCTGCACCAACGGCAAGCGCGTGCAGTGTTTCGGCGGCGCCAAGAACCACATGATCATCATGCCCGATGCCGATATGGACCAGGCGGTAGACGCGCTGATCGGCGCCGGCTATGGCGCGGCAGGCGAACGCTGCATGGCGATTTCGGTGGCCGTGCCGGTTGGCGATGAAACCGCCGACCGTCTGATCGAAAAGCTGATCCCGCGCGTCGAAAGCCTGAAGGTCGGCCCCTATACTGCCGGCGACGACGTGGATTACGGCCCGCTGGTCACCCCGCAGGCGCGCGAGCGTGTGCTGGGCCTGATCAATTCGGGCGTGGAACAGGGCGCCAAGCTGGTTGTTGACGGGCGCGATTTCAAATTGCAGGGCTATGAAGACGGCTTTTTCGTCGGCCCCTGCCTGTTTGACAACGTGACCCCCGACATGGACATCTACAAGACCGAAATCTTCGGCCCCGTCCTGTCGACCGTGCGCGCCCAAAGCTATGAAGAGGCGCTGAAACTGGCGATGGATCACGAATACGGCAACGGCACCGCCATCTTTACCCGCGACGGCGATGCGGCGCGCGATTTCGCCACCCGCATCAATATCGGCATGGTGGGCATCAACGTGCCGATCCCGGTGCCGCTGGCCTATCACACCTTTGGGGGCTGGAAGAAATCCGCCTTTGGCGACCTGAACCAGCACGGGCCGGACAGTTTCCGTTTCTATACCCGGACCAAGACCGTGACCTCGCGCTGGCCCTCGGGCATCAAGGATGGCGCGGATTTCTCGATTCCGACGATGGAATAGGCACAAGGCGCTGTTCCACAAACGGAAGCGCCCGCCCCCGGGGGGGCGCTTCCGGCCTGTCGGCCGGGCAGAACGGCTTGCAGTCAGACGCGCCGCAACCGCCCGGCATCGAAAACGCTTGAGCGACACTCCCGAAACTGCCAACCTTCCCCCATCGGGAAAGGGAGGCATTGATGATACCGCAGCCGGATTTCACCCTCGGGATCGAGGAAGAATATCTTGTCGTCGATCTGGAAACCCGCGACCTGGCCGTGCCCCCCGATGCCTTGATGGAGGAATGCCGGCGCGAGCTGGCCGAACAGGTCAGCCCCGAATTCCTGCAATGCCAGATCGAGGTCGGCACCAAGGTCTGCCGCGACATTCCCGCCGCCCGCGACGACCTGAAACGCCTGCGGGCCTGCATCTCGCGCACATGCAGCAGATATGGCATGGCCCCGATCGCCGCATCCTGCCACCCCTTTGCCAAGTGGAACGAACAGCACCACACCAACAAGGACCGCTATAACAGCCTGCGGCGCGATCTGGCCGGGGTGGCCCGGCGCATGCTGATCTGCGGCCAGCATGTGCATGTGGGCATCAAAGACAATGAAACCCGCATCGACCTGATGGCGCAGTTTCCCTATTTCCTGCCGCATCTGCTGGCGCTGTCGGCCTCGTCCCCCTATTGGAAGGGCGAGGATACCGGCCTTGCCAGCTATCGCCTGACGGTATTCGACAACCTGCCCCGCACCGGGTTGCCGCCGCGCTTTGCCTCATGGGCCGAATATGAACGATCCGTGCAAGTCATCGTCGATACCGGCGCGATTGCGGATTCGTCGAAAATCTGGTGGGATCTGCGCCCCTCGGCGCGCTTTCCCACGCTGGAAAGCCGGATCTGCGATGTCTCGCCCCGGCTGGAAGACACGCTGACCATCGCCGCGACCACCCAGTGCATCATGCGCATGCTGTGGCGGCTGCGCCTGAAAAACCAGCGCTGGCGCATCTATGACCCGTTTCTTGTCGCCGAAAACCGCTGGCGCGCCCAACGCTATGGCACCACCGAGGGGCTGATCGATTTCGGCGCCGGCGGGCTGAAACCCTTTGACGCGCTGATCGGCGAGCTGGTGGATCTGATCGCCGAGGATGCCCAGGCGCTGGGCTGTGTGGCCGAGGTCCGGCGCCTGCCGGCCATGCTGGAAATCGGCACCAGCGCCGAACGCCAGCGCGATGTCTTTGATGCAGAACTGATGCGCGGCAACGACAGGCAGGCCGCATTGCGGGCGGTTGTGGATTCACTGATCGACGAGTTCAACGAAGGTCTGTGATTTCACAGCAGTGGCTGGATATCGGGGCCCGATATTGGGGGTTGCAAAACTCTCGCAACAATTCAGAATTAAACAAGTGTTCAATTCCTGAAAATCGCCCATATGCCCCGGAGGAGCCCTCATGGATTTTGCCCTGACAGAAGAACAGAAAGCCATTTTCGACATGGCCTACGCCTTTGGGCAGGAACATATCGCCCCAAACGCCCGGCAGTGGGAGGCCGAGGGCACCATCCCGCGCGAGCTGTGGCCGCGTGTCGGCGCGCTGGGCCTTGGCGGCATCTATGTCTCCGAAGAATACGGCGGCTCGGGCCTGGGGCGGCTGGAATCGACCCTTGTGTTCGAGGCACTTGCCATGGCCTGCCCATCAGTCGGCTCGTTCCTGTCGATACACAACATGTGCGGCGGCATGATCGACAAGTTCGCAAGCAATGATTTCAAGGCCCGCTGGCTGCCCGGCATGTGCACGCTGGAAACCGTGGTCAGCTATTGCCTGACCGAACCGGGCAGCGGGTCGGACGCCGCCGCGCTGCGCACGCGCGCCGAAAAGGTTGACGGCGGCTATGTGCTGAACGGCACCAAGGCGTTCATCTCGGGCGGGGGCTATAGCGACGCCTATGTCGTAATGTGCCGCACCGGCGGCGACGGGCCCAAGGGCATTTCCACCGTGATCGTGCCTGCGGACGCCAAGGGCATTTCGTTCGGCGCGAAAGAGGACAAGATGGGCTGGCGTTCGCAACCCACGGCGCAGGTGCAGTTCGACGACTGTTTCGTGCCCGCCGAAAACCTGCTGGGGTCCGAAGGCGAGGGCTTCAAATACGCCATGAACGGGCTGGATGGCGGGCGTCTGAACATCTCGGCCGGCGCGCTGGGGGGCGCGCAGGCGGCGCTGAATGCGACGCTGGCTTATATGGGCGAGCGCAGGGCCTTCGGCAAAACGCTCGACCAGTTCCAGGCGCTGCAATTTCGCCTTGCCGACATGGAGACCGGTTTGCAGGCAGCGCGCGTCTGTCTGCGCCAGGCGGCGTGGAAACTGGACCAGGGCGCACCGGACGCCACCAAATTCTGCGCCATGGCCAAGCGGTTCGTGACCGACACCGCGTTCGAGGTGGCCAATGGCTGCCTGCAGCTGCATGGCGGCTATGGCTATCTGGCCGATTACGGCATCGAAAAGATCGTGCGCGATCTGCGGGTGCATCAGATCCTGGAAGGCACCAACGAGATCATGCGCCTGATCACCGCGCGTGCCCTGCTGGCCGAAAGAGGCTAGCGGGATGGTCGGTCACGAACACAGGGATGCGCGCACCCGTGGTGGGCGCGAATGCGCCTGCCTGGCGAACGGGCGGGCGCATCCCGGATCGCCGGCGATCCGGCGCAGGTCTTTCGACAGAACAAAGCTTTACCCATGACCCAGGACATCATCATCCGCGCACAGGGCCGTGCAGGCCGCATCACCCTCAACCGGCCCAGGGCGCTGAACGCGCTCGGCCATGACATGTGTCTGGCGATCGACGCCGCGCTGCAGCAATGGCGCGATGACCCTGACGTGGCCCTTGTCATCATCGACGCCGCGGGCGATCGCGCCTTTTGTGCGGGCGGCGACATTCAGGAAATGTATGATACCGGCACGCAAGGCGATTATTCCTATGGCCGCCGCTTCTGGGCCGATGAATACCGCATGAATGCCCGCATCGCACGTTTCCCCAAACCCTATGTCGCCCTGATGCAGGGCTTTACCATGGGCGGCGGCGTGGGCGTGGGCTGTCACGGCAGCCACCGGATTGTGGGCGACAGCTCGCAGCTTGCCATGCCGGAATGCGGCATCGGGCTGGTGCCCGATGTAGGGGGCTCGCTGCTGCTGGCCCGCGCGCCGGGGCATCTGGGCGAATATCTGGCACTCACGGCCGAGCGCATGAATGCAGATGACGCGATTCATACTGGTTTTGCAGACGTTTACGTGCCTGAATCAATGTGGCCCGATCTGGCGGCAGAACTGTCGGAAACCGGCGACCCAGGTGTGATCACAAAATATGCATCCGCCCCGCCAACGGGCACGCTGCGCGGCGCGCAGGACGAAATCGACCGCCTGTTCGCGGCCCCGACGCTGGCCGGGATCTGGGCCGCCGTCAGCACCGCCGACAGCGCGCTTGCCCAGAAGGCAGCCAAGGCGATTTCGCGCAATTCCCCCCTTTCCATGGCGGTGACGCTGCAAATGCTGCACAATCTGCGCGAGCGCAATGCCGATATTGTCGAGGCGCTGACACAGGAATATCGTTTTACCGCGCGTTCGATGGAGCATGGCGATTTTCTGGAGGGTATCCGCGCCGCGATCATCGACAAGGACCGCAACCCGCATTGGCGTCACAGCGCGCCCGATGCAGTCAACCCGAATGATGCCGCCGCCCTTCTGGCCCCGCTTGGCGACATGGAACTGGATTTGCAAGGAGAGTGAACATGAAGATCGGATTCATCGGACTGGGCAATATGGGCGCCCCCATGGCGGCAAATCTTGTCAAGGCGGGGCATGAGGTCACGGGTTTCGACCTTGCCGCCCCCTGCCCCGAAGGCGTGCGCAAGGCAGACAGCGCCGCAGACGCGGCAAAGGGGCAGGAGGTCGTGATCACGATGCTGCCCAATGGCGACATCCTGCGCGCAGTCGCCGCCGAGATCATCCCCGCGATGGACAGGGGCGCGCTGTTTCTGGATTGCTCGACCGTCGATGTGGAAAGCGCCCGCGCGGTTGCCCGCGATGCCGAGGCCGCGGGCCTGCTGGCGGCCGACGCGCCGGTTTCGGGCGGCATTGGCGGCGCACAGGCCGGCACGCTGACCTTCATGGCAGGCGGCTCGGACGCGGCCTTTGACAAGGCGAAACCGCTCTTTGACATCATGGGGCAAAAGGCGGTGCATTGCGGGCCTTCGGGCAACGGGCAGGCCGCCAAGATCTGCAACAACATGATCCTGGGCGCGACCATGCTGGTGACCTGCGAGGCCTTTGCCCTGGCCGACAAGCTGGGCCTTGACCGGCAAAAGATGTTCGACGTGGTCAGCACCTCGTCGGGCTACAGCTGGACGATGAACGCCTACACCCCCGCCCCCGGC
>JAUZRU010000111.1 GCA_030950185.1 Paracoccaceae bacterium
CCCGTATTTCCCATCGGCGTGGGGTCGAACCTGATCGTGCGCGATGGTGGCATCCGGGGTGCAGTGGTGCGGCTGGGGCGTGGCTTCAACGGTTTCGAGGTGATGGCCAACGGGCATCTGCGGGTGGGGGCGGCGGCGCTGGATGCCCATGTTGCGCGCAAGGCGGCGGCCCTGGGCTATGATCTGGCGTTCTTGCGTACGATCCCCGGTGCGATTGGCGGGGCAATTCGCATGAATGCAGGCTGCTATGGCAGCTATCTGGCCGATGTCTTTGTCAGCGCAACCGGGGTTACGCGCGCGGGCAAGGTGGTGACGCTGCGCCCCCATGACATGGAATTTGCCTATCGTCACACGGGTTTGCCCGACGACCTGGTGATCACGCAGGCGGTGCTGGCGCCGCCGCGCGCCGACCCGCAAGCGATCGAGGACAAGATGGCCGAGGCGCTGGCAAGGCGCGCCGCCACCCAGCCCGTCAAGGAACGTAGCGCCGGTTCGACATTTCGCAACCCTGCCGGGTTTTCCTCGACCGGGCGGGTCGATGATGTACATGATCTGAAGGCCTGGAAGGTGATCGATGACGCGGGCCTGCGCGGCGCACGGCTGGGCGGGGCGCAAATGTCGGAAAAACATCCGAATTTCCTGATCAATACGGGCGACGCCACCGCCGCCGATCTGGAGGATCTGGGCGAGATGGTGCGAAAAAAGGTTTTTCAACTCAGTGGAATTTCGCTAGAGTGGGAAATCATGCGGATCGGCGAACGGTTACGCGAAGAAGAATAACGAAAAGGCCCGGAAACACGGGTCGAAAAATTGATGATCGAGGTGGGAATGTCGGGCAGTGACTCCCCCCGTATCGCGGTCCTCAAGGGCGGCCCTTCGGCCGAACGCGAGGTTTCGCTGGTGACAGGGCGCGAATGTGCCCGCGCCTTGCGGGAAGAAGGATTCGACGTGGTCGAGCTGGACGCAGGTCCGGATCTGGCCGCGCTTCTGCGCGCGCAGCGGGTGGATGTGGCCTTTAACGCCCTGCATGGCCGCTGGGGCGAGGATGGCTGTGTCCAGGGCCTGCTGGAGTGGCTGCGCATCCCCTATACCCATTCGGGGGTGCTGGCCTCGGCGCTGGCCATGGACAAGGAACGCGCCAAGGCTGCCTTTCGCATGGCGGGCCTGCCGGTTGTGCCCAGCCTGCTGACCACCGCCGAGGCCGCGCGCCGCGAACATCCCATGCCGGCACCCTATGTGGTGAAGCCGTATAACGAGGGCTCTTCCGTAGGTGTCTATATCGTGCAGGATTGCGCGAACGGCCCGGCACAGCTGTCCGATGACATGCCCGAGGTCGTCATGGTCGAGGAATTCGTTCCGGGCCGTGAGCTGACGGTTACGGTGATGGGCGAGCGCGCCCTGTGCGTGACCGACATCATCACCGATGGCTGGTATGATTTCGATGCCAAATACCGCCCCGGCGGTTCGCGCCACGAGGTGCCGGCCGATCTACCGGGAAAAATTACCGACGCCTGCCTCGATTACGCCTTGCGCGCCCACAGGGCGCTGGGCTGCCGGGGGCTCAGCCGCACCGATTTTCGCTGGGACGAAAGCCGCGGCCTTGACGGGCTGTTCCTGCTGGAAACCAACACCCAGCCGGGGATGACGCCGACGTCGCTTTCGCCTGAACAGGCGGCCCATTGCGGGATTTCCTTTGGCGCGCTCTGCCGCTGGCTGGTGGAGGATGCCTCATGCAACCGATAGGGCGCAGTCGCCTTGATCGTCTGTTGCGCGATCCGGCGCCCAGCCGGCTGACCTATCGTCTGCAACGGCTGTGGCTGACGCCGACCTTTCGCTTTGGTTTGCGCTTTGGCCTGCCGGTGCTGCTGCTGGCGGGTGTGATCGGGTGGTATCTTTCCGATACGGCGCGTGTCGAGGCGCTGCGGCTGAGTTTTGTCGAGCTGCGCGACCAGATCGAGCACAGGCCCGAATTCATGGTCAAGCTGATGCGCATCGATAATGTCTCTGACGAGGTGGCCGAGGATATCCGCGAGGTGACATCGATCGACTTTCCGGTCAGCTCCTTCGACCTGGACCTGAAGGAAATGCGCAAGCGGATCGAAGGGCTGGATGCGGTGGCCCGCGCCGAACTGGTGATCCGCCCCGGTGGGATTCTTGACGTGACGGTGGTCGAACGCAAGCCCGCGATCGTCTGGCGCAGCCGTGATTCCCTGGAATTGCTGGATGCGTCCGGCCACCGGGTTTCCTCGGTGGATTCACGGCTTGCGCGGTCGGATCTGTATCTGATTGCGGGCGAGGGGGCGGATCGCGCCGTGCCCGAGGCAATGGCCATCTTTCGTGCTGCCAAGCCGATCATCGGCCGGATCCGGGGGCTGCTGCGGATTGGCGAGCGGCGCTGGGATGTGATCCTGGACCGCGGCCAAAAGATCATGCTGCCCGAAAAGGGCGCGGTAGAAGCGTTGCAGCAGGTTCTGGTCATGGATGGGAATTCCAGATTGCTGTCGCGCGACGTATCGGTGGTGGATGTCAGAAATCCCACCCGCCCCACACTGAGGTTGGTGGGTGATGCCCTGAAGAACCTGGAAAAAAACATTCGAAAACCCCTTGAGGACAAGACCTGATGACAGATCTGTTTGAAAATCAGAGAGCCATGCGTCGGCACCGTCAGGCGGCCTTGCAAAGAGGTGTCGTTGCGATTCTGGATGTGGGCACATCCAAGATTGCCTGCTTTGTTCTGCGTTTTGACGGGGTGGCGAATGCGCCGCCGGGCGACGAGATCGGCTGCATGGCCGGGCAGTCGCGGTTTCGGGTCGCCGGCGTGGCCACGACGCGCTCGCGCGGGGTGCGCTTTGGCGAGATCGACCGCATGGAGGAAACCGAGCGCGCCATACGCACAGCAGTTCAGGCGGCGCAAAAGATGGCGGGGCTGCGTGTCGATCATGTGATTGCGTGTTTTTCCGGCGCGCGGCCCCGTTCCTATGGGCTGAGCGGCAGCGCCCGCCTTGAAGGCGAAGCCGTCACCGAACAGGATATCGCACGGGTTCTGGCAGCCTGTGATGTGCCCGATTACGGTGAGGGTCGGCATGTGATCCACGCCCTGCCGGTGAATTTCACGCTGGATCATCGCTCAGGGCTTTCCGACCCGCGCGGCCAGATGGGCAAGACGTTGTCGGTGGACATGCACATGCTGACGATCGATGTGCCGGCGGTCGAAAACCTGTTGCATTGCATCCAGCGATGCGACCTGGAACTGGCCGGTGTGGTTTCTTCGGCCTATGTGGCCGGGCTGTCGGCGCTGGTCGAGGATGAACAGGAGCTGGGTGCCGCCTGCATCGACATGGGGGCGGGGACCACCAGCGTTTCGATCTTCATGCGCAAGCATCTGATCTATGCGGATTCGATCCGCATGGGGGGCGCGCATATTACCTCGGACATCGCGCTGGGGTTGCAGGTCTCGCAGGAAATGGCCGAACGCATCAAGGCCCTCTATGGCGGGATCGAGGCAACCAGCATGGATGACCGCCACATGATCGACATTGGCGGCGATACCGGCGACTGGGAGCATGATCGCAGGCAGGTCAGCCGGTCCGAGCTGATTGGGATCATGCGCCCGCGGGTCGAAGAGATTCTGGAAGAGGTCCGCGCAAGCCTGGATGCCGCCGGGTTCGAACACCTTCCCAGCCAGCGTATCGTTTTGACGGGGGGCAGCTCGGAAATCCCGGGGCTGGATCAGCTTGCCTCGCGTATCCTTGGGGGACGGGTGCGCATGGGGCGGCCGCTGCGTGTGCAGGGCTTGCCGCAGCTGGCAACCGGGCCGGGCTTTTCCGCGGCGGTAGGGCTGTGCCTCAACGCGGTCTGCCCGCAGGATGAATGCTGGGATTTCGAAAGCCCCGCCGATCGCCACGGGGGCCGCACCCTGCGTCGCGCGATCAAGTGGTTTCGCGAAAACTGGTAGGGCAAACCCCGGCAGGCGGTGCCTTCAGGCCGCATGAATGGGGTCGATCGGCAGAAATACGCCGCAATATGTGCGTTAACCCCATATATTGTGGCAAAAATGTCAATTTTTTCGTGACCGAGGCGGGTAGCTCGGTTACGATATGGAATCAGCAGGTAACACTGGTCGGAAAGATCAGGAACAAGGCAAGCAGGCGGAAAGTATCATGACACTCAATCTCAGGATGCCCGACCAACAGGATCTGAGGCCTCGGATCACCGTGTTTGGCGTCGGCGGCGCTGGCGGCAATGCGGTCAACAACATGATCGACAAGAAACTCGAGGGCGCGGATTTCGTGGTGGCCAACACCGACGCACAGGCGCTCTCGCAGACCAAGGCCCCCAACAAGATACAGATGGGCGTGAAGGTAACCGAAGGTCTTGGCGCGGGTGCCAAGCCCGAGATCGGCGCAGCGGCCGCCGAGGAAAGCATCGAAGAGATCGTCGATCATCTGGCCGGCTCGCATATGTGCTTTATCACCGCCGGAATGGGCGGCGGCACCGGCACTGGCGCGGCTCCAATCATCGCACAGGCCGCGCGTGAGCTGGGTGTCCTCACCGTCGGCGTGGTGACCAAGCCGTTCCAGTTCGAAGGTTCCAAGCGCATGCGCCAGGCCGAAGAGGGGGTCGAGGCCCTGCAGAAGGTCGTGGACACGCTGATCATCATACCCAACCAGAACCTGTTTCGCATTGCCAACGAAAAGACCACGTTCACCGAGGCCTTCAGTATGGCCGACGATGTTCTGTATCAGGGCGTCAAGGGCGTGACCGATCTGATGGTGCGTCCGGGTCTGATCAATCTCGACTTTGCCGATGTGCGGGCCGTGATGGACGAGATGGGCAAGGCCATGATGGGCACCGGCGAGGCCACTGGCGAGGAACGCGCCATCCAGGCCGCCGAAAAGGCCATCGCCAACCCGCTGCTTGACGAAATCAGCCTGCGCGGCGCACGCGGCGTGTTGATCAACATCACCGGCGGCAACGACCTGACCCTGTTCGAACTGGACGAAGCCGCAAACCGCATTCGCGAAGAGGTCGATGCAGACGCCAATATCATCGTTGGCTCGACCCTCGACACCGAAATGGAAGGGGTGATGCGTGTCTCGGTCGTTGCGACCGGCATCGATGCATCGGAAATGGCGCAGCCCGCCCCGGCACCGCGCCGCAAGCTGGCCGAACCGCTGAGTCAGCCGGCTGCGGTCGAGATTCCGCCCGCAGAAACAGCCTATGAGGACGAGCCCGAGCTTGCCGAAGCCCAGCCCAGCCTGCTGGACGAAATGGAGGCGGGCAGCACGCAGGATGACGCCTTTGATCGCGGCATGAGCCTGTTCGACGCGCCGGAAGCAACGCCTGAACCCATGCCGGAATATGGTTCTGACGATGATCTGCCGCCGCCCGTATATACCCCCGAAACCCCGGCGCAGCCCGCCGCGCAGGCCGAAGTCGCGGCAGCCGAGCCCGATGTCGGCAGCTTCATCGCCCCCCGGCCGAGCGAGCCTGGCCGCCCCTCCCCCGAGGCGATGGCGCGCCTGCGGGCCGCGGTGAACAAGCAGCCCAAAGCGCCGGAACAGCCGTCGCAGTCGACAAAGCCGATCAAATCGGCCCGGTTCGGCATCAACAGCCTGATCAGCCGGATGACCGGTCATGGCGCCGAGGCCCAGGGGCAGCAGCCGCAGCCCGGCCTGTCGCCGGCACCGGTCGAAGAGAGTCAGGAAGATATTGATCCAGATCAGGAACGCCTTGATATCCCTGCATTTTTGCGCCGTCAGGCCAACTGACTCGCAAGAATTCAGCCATGTTTTCAACCTTTCTCGCGCCAAAGTGATTCGGCGCGAGTTTTCTTTTGGGAATGTTTGGCAAGGGGGTGGAAACAAACTGTTTCCAATCTGATCGGCGGAAATCCGCAGATGGTTAACGGGCTGTGTTGCAAACCGTCACAAAGATTGAGTTGAGGTTAACAAAGTCTTTCACTAGGACGGTTTCGACTTTGGGACAATTCTGCGCTGTCCGATATTCGCTTTGTTGAAACAACGGGTTCTGGCCCGGGCGCAATCGGCAGCAACAGATACGGGGGCAACAGGGGACAACGGTGCAGACAACGATCAAGAACAAGGTTCAACTGGTCGGCACCGGTCTGCATACCGGTCGCCCGGTGCGCATGACCATCGAACCCGCCTCTGCCGAATATGGTATCTGGTTCCGCCGCACAGACCTGGGTGATCGCGACAACATGATCGCGGCGCGCTATGACAGCGTGTCGGACACCCGCCTTTGCACGGTCATTTCCAACGAGGCCGGCGCCTCGGTTTCCACGGTCGAGCATCTGATGGCCGCCCTTGCCGGTTGCGGTATCCACAATGCGCTGATCAGTGTTGACGGCCCCGAAGTGCCAATCATGGATGGCAGTTCCGACCGTTTCGTGCGCGAAATCCTGAGTGTGGGCGTGCAGCGGCTGGACGCGCCCGTGCGTGTCATCAAGGTCTTGCGCGAGGTTTCGCTTGAATTCGACGGCATCAAGGTGGCCATCGCGCCGCATGACGGTCTTGAGATCGATTTCAGCATCGATTTCCCCGACCCGGCAATTGGCCGGCAAAGCAAGCGCCTTGACATGGCCA
>JAUZRU010000112.1 GCA_030950185.1 Paracoccaceae bacterium
AGATTTGTTGCATAGTGGGAAGTCCGCGATGATGTTGTCCTTGATCACGGCCTCCAGCAGCGGCCACTGGAACCAGCTTGGGTCGCGCATGTGGCAGCGGCTGATGCGGCCACGCCCGTCCAGCGCCACCCAGACCAGAACATCGCCGCGAAAGCCCTCGACAATGCCCAGCCCCTCGCGCCGCTCTTTCACGGGGGTCATCGGGGTCAGGATATCTCCATCCGGCAGGGATCTCAGGAGTTCGTCCAGCAGATTCAGGCTTTGGCGGGTTTCCTCGACGCGAATCCAGATGCGGGCATTGACATCGCCATCGCTGCGCAGCGGCACCTTGAACACCAGCTTGTCATAGGGGGCATAGGGCAGATCGCGTCGGGTATCGAAATCGCGTCCCGAGGCGCGCCCGATATAGCCGCCCGCCCCGAATTGAACCGCAAGATCGGAAGGCAGGATTCCGGCGCCAACGGTGCGTGCCAGTAGCGACGGCGTATTGTCGTAAAGATCGACCAGCGGCTCGAAATCACGGGCAATATCGTGAACCAACCCTTCCAAAAGCGCGCGCCCGGCCGCGTCAATGTCGCGCGCAACCCCGCCCGGCACGATCACATCACGCATGAAACGGTGGCCGAACACCGCATCGGCGGCGCGCATGACCTGCTCGCGCAGCGCCCCGCACAGGGCCAGCATCAGGGCAAATGCCGCATCGTTGCAGATCGCGCCCACATCATTCAGGTGGTTTGCCAGGCGTTCCAGCTCGGCCATGATGGCGCGCAGCCACACGGCCCGCGGCGGAGGCGTCACACCCAGCGCCGCCTCGACGGCCTGCGCGTAGGCCCAACCATAGGCCACCGTGCTGTCGCCCGATGTCCGTTGGGCCAGCTCGGCGCCGCGTGTGATCGACGCCCCCCCCATGAGGTGGTCGATCCCCTTGTGGGTATAGCCAAGGCGCTCTTCCAGGCGGACCACGGTTTCGCCCTGTGCGGTGAACCGGAAATGCCCCGGCTCGATGATGCCGGCATGAACCGGGCCGACCGGCACCTGATGCAGGCCGTCGCCAATGACCGGCAAGAAATCATATTCAGGCGCGTCGCCCTCGCGGGGCGCGGATTTTGCAAGAGGCGCAGTGATCTTCCATGCGCCGTGATCCAGCCAGGGGCGGCTGTCCTCGGCCCCCTCGGCAGGCAGGCCGAACAGGTCGGTGATGCTGCGCTCAAGCCGCTGCGCCGGCGGGTGCAGGCGCGCAACCGAAGGAAACCCCTTGCGCCGGTTTTCAAGGCTGAACACGCCAACCGCATGGCTGTCGGGGTCCATCAGCGCCATGTGCACGGCCCCACGCGTGGCCCAGAGGCTGAGC
>JAUZRU010000113.1 GCA_030950185.1 Paracoccaceae bacterium
GGCACGGTTCAGGCTCCGGCTCCGATCTACCACCTGAACAAGCTGAAGAACTTCCACAAGTTCCGGACTGCGTCCTACGAATACTATCGGACCTATCCGTACCGCCCCGTTCAGTGGTGGCTTGACGAATAAGGCATCTGCCTGAACAGAAATTGCCGCGGGCGGGAAACTGCCCGCGGCACCATTTGCAAACAAGGGCAGGCGGACAACCGTTGCCGGTCTGAAAACAGGGTAGGGGCGCATGCTTCAGTTTATGCGGTTTGTCGTGGTCCGGGCGGTCATGGCCATCATCACGCTGGTGATCGTCTCTTTCATCGTCTTTTCGCTGATGGAACTGGTGCCGGGGGATTGTGCAGAACGCTACCTTGCCTTCAAGAACACCCAGGGCAGCCAGATCTCGGTCGCCGATATTCAGGCCGAGCGGGTCAAGCTGGGCCTGGACAAGCCCTTTGTCACACGCTGGGTCACCTGGATCACCCATGCCTTCGAGGGCGATTTCGGCGAAAGCTGCATCCTGCGCCTGAATATCAGCCGCCTTCTGGGCGAGAAATTCTGGATATCGCTGGGGATATGCCTGACATCCCTTGCGCTGGCCTACATGATAGCCTTGCCGGTGGGGATCATATCGGCGACATCCGACAACAAGGTTCTGAACAACACGCTGCGGCTGGTCAGCTATCTGGGGTTGGCGCTGCCCAACTTTCTGCTGGCGCTGATGGTGATGCTGTTTTCCACCATCATGTTCGGCAATTCCCTTACGGGGCTGTTTTCACCGGAATATCGAGATGCCGCCTGGTCATGGGCGCGGGCGGTCGATTTTCTGTCCCACGCCTGGCTGCCAATCTTCATCCTGGGCTGGTCGGCAACCGCCTTCGCCATCCAGACCGTGCGCGCGCTGATGTCTGACGAGATCGGCAAGCTGTATGTCACCGCGGCACGCGCGCGCGGCGTTTCGGGGCGGCGCCTGTTGTGGCGCTATCCGGCGCGCCATGCGCTTGGGCCGATCATCAACAGCCTTGGCTTTGACCTGAACCGTATCTTCAACGAATTGCCGGTGGTTGCCCTGATCCTGACGCTGACCGAGGCCGGGTCGCTGCTGATCGAGGCGCTGGCGCGTTCCAACGACCAGCAGCTGGCCGGCGCGATCATCTTTCTGCTGACCGCCAGCATCGTTGCGCTCAACTTTTTCACCGACATCCTGCTGGCGCTGACCGATCCGCGCGTAAGACGGAGCATCATGGGATGAGCGACATGACCACTGACAAGACCGACGCAAATGTCGACCAGAAACGCAAGGAGGCCTATTTTACCGCCTCTCAGGGGCAGCTGATCTGGACCCGCTTCAAGCGCAACAAATCGGCCATGGTCGGCGCTGTCGTCCTGCTGGCCCTGATTCTGTCGGGGCTGTTCGCGCCGTTCCTGACGCCCTATGACCCGACGATTGCCGGGCGCGACAAGTCATACGAAAACGGTGCCCCGCAAATCCCGAAATTCTGGGATGAAAACGGGTTTTCGATCGTGCCGTTTGTCTATACTTACGAGCGCACGCGCTCGATCAAGACCAATTTCCGCTGGGTAACGACGGTCAACCGCGAAAAGCGGCGTTACCTGACCTTCCTGCCCCATGGCGACCCCTATACCCTGTTCGGGATGCAGTTCGATCGCCACCTGTTCGGGGTGGACAAGGGGAAGGTGCATCTCTTCGGGACCGATTTCAACGGCAAGGACATCTTTTCCCGAACCTTCCATGCCATCAACACGTCGATGGCCGTGGGCACGATCGGCGTTCTGATCGCCTTTGTCATGGCGCTGATCATAGGGGGGGTGTCCGGCTATTACGGAGGCTGGATCGACTCGGTCCTTCAGATGATCACCGACGCCATCCGGACGGTGCCGGCGATTCCGCTGTTCATGGCGCTTGCCGCCTTCATTCCCGATACATGGAGTTCGGAACAGCGGTTCTTTTTCATCTCGACGATCCTCGGGCTGATTGGCTGGCCCACGCTGGCGCGACGGGTGCGCACGCATCTGCTGAGCGAACGAAACCAGGAATATGTGCTGGCCGCCCGCCTTTGCGGGGCTTCGGCCAGTCACATCATCCGGCGGCACCTGCTGCCCAGCTTCACCAGCTATATCATCGTCGATCTGGTGATCTCTTTTCCCTATATGGTGCTTTCGGAAACGGCCCTGTCCTTCATCGGATTGGGGTTGAAGGATCCGGTCAACAGCCTTGGGGTGATGTTGCAGAACGTGACCAAGGCCGATGTGCTGCTGAATTATCAGTGGTATTTCATCCCCGTCATCTTTTTCATCACGCTTGTGCTGGCCTTCGTCTTTGTCGGCGACGGGCTGCGCGATGCGGCAGACCCCTATTCGGATAATCAGAAATGACGCGCCTTCTGGAAGTCGAGAACCTGACCCTGCAATTCGATACCGACGAGGGTCGGATCACCGCCGTCGATGACGTGTCCTTTTCGCTGGATGCCGGCAAGGTTCTGGGCCTTGTGGGCGAGTCCGGCTCGGGCAAGTCGGTGACGGCCAAGGCTCTGATGAAGCTGAATGCGGGCAATGCGATCTATGGGCCGAAATCGAAGATCACGCTGCATCTTGACGGCGGCCCGGTGGACGTGATGTCGCTGACAACGGCGGCCGAAATGCAGGTCGTGCGCGGCGGCGCGATTTCCATGATCTTTCAGGAACCCATGGCCAGTTTCGCGCCCGCGATCACCATTGGCGACCAGATGGTCGAACAATTGCTGATCCATACCGACATGAGCGCGAAACAGGCCCGCGAATTGTCGATCGAGATGTTGAACCGGGTAGGCATTTCGGATGCCTCCAAGCGGTTCCGGCAATATGCGTTCGAGCTGTCGGGCGGGATGCGCCAGCGTGCGATGATCGCCATGGCGCTTTCGACCAAACCCAAACTGCTGATCGCGGATGAGCCCACCACCGCGCTGGACGTGACCATCCAGGCCCAGGTGATCGACCTGATGAAGGATCTGGTTGCCGATTTCGGCATGGGCATCATCTTTATCACCCATGACCTTGGCGTGATTGCCCAGACGGCCGACCATGTGGCGGTGATGTATCTGGGCCGCCTGGTCGAACAGGGCCCCGTGCGCGAGGTGATCCGCACCCCGGCACATCCTTATACACAGGGCCTGCTGGCGGCGCTGCCCCATCTGGACGACCTCGACGCACCGCTGGTGCCGGTGCCGGGCGACATCCCGTCGCCGCTGGAACGGCCCTCGGGCTGTGTGTTTCACACCCGTTGCAGCAAGGCGATCGCGGGGCGCTGCCAGCGCGAGGTTCCGCAATTTACCAGGGTCAATGAGGGGCACAAGGTCGCTTGTCACCTGTACACGTCAGAGGAGGTCCAGGCATGAGCGAGGCCAAACCCCTCATCACCACGCGCAACCTGTCGGTTCATTACCCGCTGCGCGGCAGTCTTTTCGGCCCCAAGCCGGTTGTGCAGGCGGTGGAAAATGTCAGTATCGACATCATCAAGGGCAGCTTTTTCGGCCTTGTGGGCGAAAGCGGTTCGGGCAAGACGACGCTGGGCCGCGCATTGCTGCGGGCCGCGCCGATCACCAAGGGCAAGGTTGTCTATGACGATGGCGAGGTGCGCTATGACCTGCCCGAGATCGAGGGGCGAGAGCTCAAGGATTACCGCAGTCGCGCGCAGCTGATCTTTCAGGATCCCTATGCGGCGCTTTCCCCGCGCATGACCGTGCGCGACATCATTGCCGAGCCGCTCGAGGTCATGGGGCTGACGAAAAACCGCACGGAAACCGATGAACGTGTGCGCGAGATTGCCGCCAAGTGCCGCCTGAACCTGGAACATCTGCGCCGTTTTCCGCATGCATTTTCGGGTGGCCAGCGGCAGCGTATCTCGATCGCGCGCGCGCTGGTCTCCAGCCCGCGTTTCGTGGTCGCCGACGAAAGCGTGGCCGCGCTCGACGTGTCGATTCAGGCCGATGTGCTGAACCTGCTCAAAAGCATCCAGCAGGAAATGGGCCTGACCTTCCTGTTCATCAGCCACGACCTGTCGGTGGTGGCCCATATCTGCGATCATGTGGCGGTGATGTATCTGGGGCGCCTGGTCGAAACCGCCCCCACCCGCACCCTGTTCAGCACCCCGCGCCACCCCTATACCAGGGCGCTGTTGTCGGCGATCCCGTCACTTGACCCCGATGACCGGGGCCGCGCGCAAAAGCTCGAGGGCGAGATCCCGTCGCCGACCAACCCCCCGCCGGGCTGCAAGTTCCAGAGCCGCTGCCCCTTTGCCGTGGATATCTGCCGCAAGCAGGAGCCCGAGCTGGAACATGCCGGTGACGGGCACGAGGTTTCCTGCCACCGCTGGAAGGAACTGATGGAAAACGAACCCTTGATGGCCGGCTGACCGGGCCGCAAGACACCGTCAACAGGATACAGGAACGCCGCCGAAACGGGTTTTCGGCGGCGTTTTTCTTTTGACGTGGTTTCGGGTGGCTCAGCTGCGCCGGGCCGTGGCGCGGGCAACGCGGTCGATGTCGGCCGGGGTCAGGCCGATATCTTCGAGCTCGTACACGCTCAGGCGGCTCAGCTCGCGCCGCGTGATGCGCGCGGCGTTCCACTCGATTGCGGTGTTCCACAGCGCCTCGGCTGCCGAGACAATGCGGTAAACGGTTTCGGCCCCAAAGGGTGCGGGGCGGGTCAGTCCTTGGTAGGCCATGTTCTTCTTCCCTTCTTCAATGCAGGCGGCGACGTGCATCCTGTTTCTCAAGGCCCATCTAGGGCTGGTGGGCACACCGAACAACCCAAGTTTCTGCATGGCCGAGATGCGCTTTGTGCAAGTGTCCTGGCGCCAAGATCTGCAAGCGACATCCCGGGGCTTGAAAGCGTCAGGGGCGCGAATATGCGCCGCGTCTGCAAAGGGGCACTGGCCAATGTTCCTGTTTCGTGCTAGCCCTTGAAAAAACCACGAATGGGGCAGGGCAGGATGCGTGTGATCGGAATCGACCCGGGGCTGCGGCACATGGGATGGGGCGTCATTGACGTGGCGGGCAGCCGGCTGTCGCATGTGGCAAACGGGATCTGCCATTCCGAAGGGGCCGATCTGGCGCAGCGCCTGTTGTCGCTGCATGGCCAGCTTGAACAGATCCTTGCCAGCCACCGGCCCACCCATGCGGCGGTGGAACAGACTTTCGTCAACAGCAATGGCACTGCGACGCTGAAACTGGGCCAGGCCCGTGCCATTGCCCTGCTGGTGCCGGCGCAGGCAGGGCTGGAGGTGGCAGAATATGCGCCCAACACGGTGAAAAAGGTGGTGGTCGGGGTGGGGCACGCGCAAAAGCAGCAGGTCGAACACATGGTGCGCCTTCAACTGTCCGGCGTGCAGATTGCCGGGGCGGATGCGGCCGACGCGCTGGCCATTGCGCTTTGCCACGCCCATCACGCCCAGTTTGCCGGCCGGCTGGATGCGGCGCTGGCGCGCGCCGATGGGGGGCTGGCATGATCGGCAAGCTTACGGGGCGGCTGGACTACAAGGCCGAAGATCACGTTCTGATCGACGTTCAGGGTGTCGGCTATCTGGTGTTCTGCGCCGGGCCCACGCTGGCAGCCATGCCCGCGCCCGGGGGCATGGTGTCGCTTTATACCGAGCTGGTCGTGCGCGAGGATCTGTTGCAGCTGTTCGGCTTTCCGACGCTGGCCGAACGCGAATGGCACCGTCTGCTGACCAGCGTGCAGGGGGTCGGGGCCAGGGTCGCGTTGAACATCGCCGGCACGCTGGGGGTCGAGGGGCTTGCCCGCGCGTTGTCGCTGGGGGATGCGCCGGCAATCAAGGCTGCGCCCGGCGTCGGGCCGAAATTGGCGCAGCGCATCATTGTCGAGCTCAAGGACAAGGCCCCCGCGATCATGGCGCTGGGGGCGGCAGGCGCCACACGCGCGCGCGCTGACGAGGCCGCAGTGATCGAGCCGTCATTCGAAACCCCCGCGCCCACGCCTGCGCCCGAACAGGCCCAGGATGATGCCGCGCTCGGCGCCGCGGCACGGGCCGATGCGCTGTCGGCACTGGTCAATCTGGGCTATGGTCAGGGCGAAGCCGCCACCGCCATTGCCGAGGCCAGCGCCAACAACGCGGCTGCGGATGCGCCGGAACTGATCCGCCAATGCCTGCGCCTGCTGGCGCCAAAAGGGTAAGCCATGAACGACAGCGACATGACCCAACCCGACCCGACCCTGCGCCCCGAGGCACGCCCCGAAGACACCGACCGCGCCTTGCGCCCGCAGAGCCTGGACGAATTCATCGGCCAGGCCGAGGCGCGCGCCAATCTGCGCGTTTTCATCGAAAGCGCACGCACGCGCGGGCAGGCGATGGACCACACGCTGTTTTACGGCCCGCCGGGGATGGGCAAGACGACGCTGGCGCAGATCATCGCGCGCGAGCTGGGGGTGAATTTTCGTATGACCAGCGGCCCGGTACTGGCGCGTGCCGGTGATCTGGCCGCGATCCTGACCAATCTGGATGCGCGTGATGTGCTGTTCATCGACGAAATCCACCGCCTGAATCCCGCGGTGGAAGAGGTGCTTTACCCCGCGCTGGAAGATTTCGAACTGGATCTGGTGATCGGCGAAGGCCCGGCTGCGCGCACCGTGCGCATCGACCTGCAACCCTTTACCCTGGTCGGGGCGACCACGCGGCTGGGCCTGTTGACGACCCCGCTGCGCGACCGCTTTGGTATCCCGACCCGGCTGGAATTCTATACCGAGGACGAGTTGCTTGAAATCGTCACCCGCGGCGCTCGCCTGCTGGGGGTGCCGGCCGACGAGGGGGGCGCACGCGAAATCGCCCGGCGCGCCCGGGGCACGCCACGGGTTGCCGGGCGTCTGCTGCGCCGGGTTGTCGATTTTGCCGTGGTCGATGGCGATGGAACGGTCACGCGCGCAGTGGCCGATGGCGCGCTGACCCGTCTGGGGGTGGATCATCTGGGCCTGGACAGCGCCGACCGGCGCTATCTGCGCCTTTTGGCTGAACATTACGGTGGCGGCCCGGTCGGGGTCGAGACCATATCTGCCGCATTGTCGGAATCCCGGGATGCTGTAGAAGAGGTGATCGAACCCTTCCTGCTGCAACAGGGGTTGATTCAGCGCACGCCCAGGGGGCGCATGCTGGCGGCCCGTGCGTGGCGCCATCTCGGCCTGAACCCTCCGCGAAAGGCGGACGAGGCCGACCTGTTTGGAGACTAGACAGTTGAACGAAGACATCCTGACCCCCGAACGCGTCGAGAAACTTTTCACCGCGCGCGAGGGCGGCTATCGCTTTTCACGTTGGGGGCGGCCGATCGCGCCGGTCGTCTTTGGGGTCGATGATGACACGCTTGACCACCTCAAGGACGCCATGCGGTCGGTGGTCAACATCTCGGGCGCCGAGTTCGCCGAAACCGACCCCGAGCTTGGCGCCAACCTGATGGTGTTTTTCTGCACCGACTGGGACGAGCTGGACATGGTGCCCAATCTGGGCCAGTTGCTGCCCGATTTCGATATCCTGAAATCGTCGCTCAAGCGCACGGGGGCCAACCAGTACCGGACCTTTTCCTTTGACGAACAGGGCGCGATCCGTGTCTGCATCGTGCTGCTGCGCTATGATGAACACATGGCCAACGCCACCATCCAGACCGTCGGTGTCGGCCAGATGACCCAGTGCATCCTGTTGTGGGGCGACAACGCCTTTGACGACGACAGCCCGATCGCCATCGTGCCCGAGAATGGCATGTGCATCGTCAAGCCCGAATATGCGGCGCTGATCCGGGCGGCCTATGACCCGGCCATGCCGCCCTCGGCCGTTGATCCGTCACACGCCATGCGCCTGGCTGCACGCGCGCGGATATTGATCGAGAACCTCGAGGCCGAAGGCGACGAACAGCAAGAAACAGGCAAAGATGAAGCATGAATTCACCTGCCGCGTCTATTACGAGGATACCGACCTTGCCGGTATCGTCTATTACGCCAACTATCTGAAATTCATCGAGCGTGCGCGCACCGAATTCATCCGCACGCTGGGTGTCGATCAGAATCGCGTCAGGGCGGAACAAGGTGTCGTGTTCGCGGTGCGCCGGGTCGAGATCGATTATCTCGTGCCGGCGCGCTTTGACGATCTGTTGCGTGTCGAAACCCGCGTAAGGGCGGTTTCGGGGGCGCGGGTGATGCTTGCGCAAGACATCCATTGCCGGGATCAGGTGCTTGTGCAGGCCGTTGTCACCCTGGTCAGCCTTGCGGAATCCGGCCGGCCTGTGCGGTTTCCAGCGGATATTCGCCGAAAACTGGCTCAATTATGCGTGCCGGCCGGTAACTAGCGATTGATCGGGTGGCAAGAGAGGTGGCGAATTGCTAGTCTCTTGTGCAAAAAGGGCGTTGATCGCTCCGGTGACTGAAAGAGCAGGCTGATGGAAACAGTAGATTTTTCGATCCTCGCATTGTTCATGCGGGCAACATTCCTCGTCAAGCTGGTGATGTTTGCGCTGATATTCGCGTCCTTCTGGTCCTGGGCGATCATCATTCAGAAGTTCATCAATTTCCGCCGCGCGCGACACCAGTCTGCGAGGTTTGACAAGGCATTCTGGTCGGGCGAGCCACTGGATCTGTTGTACAAGGAAATCGGTGACAAGCCGCGCGGCGCAAAGGCCAAGGTTTTCAAGGCCGGCATGGACGAGTGGACCGCATCCTACCGATCCGACGGGGCGCTGATTGCCGGAACGCAGGCGCGGATCGACCGGTCGATGGATGTCGCCATCACGCGCGAAACCGACAAGCTGACGCAGGGGTTGAACTTTCTGGCGACCGTGGGCTCGACCGCGCCCTTTGTCGGGTTGTTCGGCACGGTCTGGGGCATCAAGAACGCGTTTCAGGAAATCGCCATGCAGCAAAGCACCAACCTTGCCGTCGTGGCCCCCGGCATTGCCGAGGCACTGGTTGCCACGGCGCTTGGCCTGCTTGCGGCCATCCCGGCGGTGATCTTCTACAACAAGCTGTCGGCCGATGCCGACAGGATGACCTCGGATCTGGAAAGCTTTGCGGACGAGTTTTCCACCATCCTGTCGCGGCAACTGGATAGCTGAGTGATGGCGGGCGGAACAGCAAGCAGACAGGGACGGAGCGGCCGCAGCAGCCGGGGAGGCCGCAGCAGCCAGCGCCTGCGCCCCATGGCCGAAATCAATGTCACCCCCATGGTCGATGTGATGCTGGTGTTGTTGATCATCTTCATGGTGGCGGCACCGATGCTGACGGTCGGGGTGCCTGTGAAATTGCCCAAGACAGCGGCAACACCCCTGCCCAGCGAGGAAGAACAGCCCCTGACCCTGACCATTTCGGCCGACGGACAGCTGATCCTGCAGAAGACCCCGATCAACCGTGAACAGCTGATCCCCAAACTGCGGGCGATTGCGGCCGAGCGACGCAATGACAAGATCTTTTTGCGCGCAGATGGTTCGGTGCCCTATGCGCTTGTCATGCAGGTGATGGGCGCGCTCAATGCCGGGGGATTTCGTGACATCGGACTGGTCACCGATACCGGGGGCCCGAAACTGGACGGGCAGGACAACTAGGCGCGTGGGGTGCGAACCGGGATCTACATATCGGGCATCGCGCATCTGGCGCTGATCGGCTGGGTGATTCTTGGCGCGGTGTTGCAGGACAGCGCGAAAAAGCCTGAAATGCAGGTGACCGAGGTATCGATCATATCAAAGGCCGCTTTTGACGCGCTGCAAAGCCATGCGCCCGATGCCGCGCTTGACGTGCCACAACCCCTTGCGCGGCCCGATGCAGGCAAGGCGCCGCGCGCGCCCGCGTCGGATGCGCCGCCGCCCAGGATGCGCAAGGCCGATGCGCCGCCGCCGCAAGATCAGCCCGTTGCGCCGAACCTCAGTGCGATCCGCAAGGTTTCGCGGCCCGATGTGCAGATCGACGCGCCGGAAATCGCCCCGCAGCCCGCAGTGCCAGATCCGGGGGCGACCCTTGTCATGCCGGTGGCGCCGATCGCGCCGCGTGACAGCGCCGGCCTGCCCACGCCGCGCAAGCTGGCCAAGCTGCCCCCGGCCGAGGCCCCTTCGCCGCGTATCGACACAACCCCGGCACCAAAGCCTCCGACCGATGCGAAAAAGGCGCCCGAGGTGCAGAAATCGACGCGGCCCGACAAGAACGCCACGACGCCCGGCAAGCCCCAGGTCGAAACCGCGCCGCAGCAGGCCTCGACCGAGATTGTCACCGAGGCCAAGAAACGCAAGAAGACCTCGGCCCCGCTGCGCAGCAGCAGGCCGCGCGGACGCCCTGCCAAGCTGGCCGAAAAGGCCCGGCGCGCGGCACAGCAGGACATCGCCGCCGCGCTTGCAGCCGCAACGGCGGGCGCTGCCACCCCGCCAGCCACCCCCGAGCCGGCGCCCGCCCCAAAGGGGCCGCCCTTGACGGGCCGCGAAAAGGATGCGCTGCGGCTGGCCATGCAGAAATGCTGGAACGTCAATCCCAGCGCGGAATCGGCGCGTATCACCGTGGTGGTTTCCGTGTCGATGAGCCCCGACGGCAAGCCGCGCCCCCGCACCATCAAGATGAAGTCGGCAACCCAGGGGTCGAAATCCGCCCAGCAGAGTGCCTTCAATGCCGCAAGGCGCGCAATTCTGCGCTGTGGGGTCAAGGGATACAAACTTCCTGTGGCAAAGTACGAAAGCTGGCGTAATATCGAAATTACCTTCAATCCCGAGAAGATGAGGAACAGATGAGCCCCCTGCCTGTTTTCAGACTGATCGTCCTTGCCGTGCTTTCTGCGCTTGTCGGAACAGCGGCATTGGCCCAGACCCCGGGGGCGAACGGGCCTCTGCGGATCGAGATCACCGAGGGTGTGATAGAACCGATGCCCTTTGCGGTTCCCGATTTTGTTGCCGACAGCGCCTCGGCGAAACAACTGGCAACCGATATTGCACAGCTCGTGGTAGCCGATCTGGTCGGCACCGGGCTGTTTCGTGAAATTCCCCCGGCGGCGCAGATCTCGGGCATTTCGAATTTCGATGCGCCGGTTCAGTTTTCCGATTGGAAGGCCGTTAATGCGCAGGCGCTCATTACCGGCGCGGTATCCACCGGGATCGGCGGGCGGCTAGAGGTCAAGTTTCGCCTGTTCGACGTGTTCGCCCAGTCCCAGCTTGGCAAGGGGCTGAGGTTTTCGGGCACGCGCAAGGACTGGCGGCGCATGGCGCACAAGGTGGCCGATGCCGTTTACAAGCGGCTGACGGGCGAGCAGGGGTATTTCGACAGCCGCGTGGTGTTCGTTTCCGAAAGCGGCCCCAAGAATGCGCGCCGCAAGCGTCTGGCGATCATGGATTACGATGGCGCCAACCTGCGCTATCTGACAGATGATCGCGCGCTGGTGCTGGCGCCGCGCTTTTCGCCTGATGGCCGGTCGATTCTTTATACCTCTTATGAAACCGGCATGCCGCGCGTTTATCTGATGAACCTGCGCAGCCTGCGTCGCCGCGCCGTGGACGATCTGCCCGAGATGAGCTTTGCCCCCCGCTTTTCGCCCGACGGCAAGTCGGTTCTGCTGTCGCTGTCCAAGGCCGGAAATGTCGATATCTACCGTATCGATCTGGCAACGGGCAGGCGCACGCGGCTGACCTCGGCACCGTCGATCGAAACTGCCCCCAGCTTTTCGCCGGACGGGCGGCAGATCGTGTTCGAAAGCGACCGGTCGGGTTCTCAGCAACTGTATATCATGCCGGCAAATGGTGGCGAGGCACGGCGCATCAGTTTCGGGGCAGGGCGTTATGCAACCCCTGTCTGGTCGCCTCGCGGTGACATGATCGCCTTTACCATGATGAACAAGGGCCGGTTCCATATCGGCGTGATGCGCACCGATGGCAGCGAAGAGCGCCTGCTGACCTCGTCCTTCCTTGACGAAGGGCCCAGCTGGGCCCCCAACGGGCGGGTTCTGATGTTCTTCCGCGAGGGGCGCGGGGCCAGCGCCGCGCCCTCGATCTGGTCGGTCGATATCAGCGGGCGGAACCTCAAGAAGGTGCCCACCCCGGCGGCCGCCTCTGATCCGTCCTGGTCGCGGGTGCTTCGGTAAACGGGCCGTGATTCCCAAATCGCGACGCAGGTGTTATAAGATTGGCAGAGCAGACAACGCCCCGGATAACGGGCAGAAAAAGGAACAAGGACATGCGTTTCAGGTTGGCAGCGATCTTGGCCGTGGCAACCCTGGTTCTGGCGGCCTGTACCGGAGGTATTCCGGACAGTGGCAGCCAGCTGGGGCAGGCCGGAAACTACAAGCCCGATACACCCGAATATTTCGCCGCCACGGTGGGCGACAGGGTATTTTTTGACGTGGACAAGAGCATACTGACCCCTGCGGCGATGGCCATTCTCGATGTCCAGGCGGACTGGCTGGCAAAGAACCCCGCCTTCAACGCGGTGATCGAGGGCCATACCGATGAACGTGGCACCCGCGAATACAACCTTGCACTGGGCGCGCGCCGTGCAGCGGCCGTGAAGGCCTATCTTGTCAGCCAGGGGGTTGCGTCAAACCGCCTTTCTACCGTCACCTATGGCAAGGAGCGCCCCGTTGCGATCTGCTCGGCCGAATCCTGCTGGTCCCAGAACCGCCGTGCGGTGACGGTTCTGCGCACCCGTGGCACCATCTAGGACGAAAGCCGACCGATGAACCCGATGCGCCTTTTCGTGATCCTTTCCCTTGTTCTTGCCGCGGCCAGCCCCTTGCAGGCCCAGAGCCGCAAGGAAACCCTTGCCGATATCCGGCAGGAACTGAACGTGCTGTATGTCACCATTCAGCGCCTCAAGCAGGAGCTGTCCACAACCGGCCCCGCGCCGGCCCCGCCCGCGGCCCAGACCGAGCTGGAACAGATTTCCGCGCTTGAACAGGAACTCCAGCGCATCACCAACAAGGTCGAGCGGCTTGAATTCCGCATCAACCGCATCGTCAAGGACGGGACCAACCGTATCGGCGACCTCGAATTCAGGTTGGTCGAGCTGGAAGGCGGCGATACCTCGAAACTGGGCGAGACGACAACGCTGGGTGGCAATGTGGATACGCCGCCGGTGGTGGCCGACAATCCCCGACCGAACAAGCCCGATCTTGCGGTGGGCGAGGAAGAGGATTTCAAGGCAGCCAAGGCCGCCTATGATGCTGGAAAATACCAGCAGGCCGCCGACCTGTTCGCGCCCTATCCCGACAAGTACCCCGATGGCCCGCTCGTGCCTGCGGCACAATACTGGCGGGGCGAGGCATTGGCCCAGCTTGGTCAATGGCCGGATGCGGCGCGCGCCTTCCTGCAAAGTTTCAGCGGTGCGCCCGATGGCGAATATGCGCCCAAGGCGCTGTATCGTCTGGGGGTCAGTCTCGACAAGATCGGCCAGACCGAAGACGCCTGTCTGACCCTGAAAGAGGTGGCCCGCCGCTATCCGGCGGCGAACGCCGAAATAGACAAGGCGGCGCAAACCATGACCGCGCTTGGATGCAGCGGTTGACGACGGATGAAATGCCGCGCCTTCTGGCCGGCTTTGAACGCATCCTTGCAGACAGCCCCCCGCGCGCGCTGGGGATCGCGTTGTCCGGCGGCGGCGATTCAATGGCGCTGCTGCTGCTTGCCCATGAATGGGCAGCCCCCGGAAAGGTGCCCCTTGCGGCGGTGAGCGTGGATCACGGGCTGCGCCCCGAGGCCCGTGCCGAGGCCGAACTGGCCGGGCGTGCCTGTGCGCGGCTGGGGGTGCCCCACGACATTGTGGAATGGCGCGGCTGGCAGGGGGGCGGCAATCTGCAACAGGCGGCCCGCGACGCGCGCCGGCGTCTGATCGGGGAATGGGCGCGTGCGCGGGGCATCGATGTCATCGCGCTTGGCCACACAAAGGATGACCAGGCAGAAACGGTATTGCTGCGCCTGCTGCGCGGATCGGGTGTTGACGGGTTGTCGGGCATGGCCCCGGCGACAAGGCGCGACGGTCTGCGCTGGGTGCGGCCGCTGCTGGAGATCGGCCGGCACGAGCTGCGCGAATATCTGCGCAGACAGGGGCAGGAATGGGCAGATGACCCCAGCAATGACAACCCCCGTTTCGATCGCGTCAGGGCGCGCCGCGCGCTGGCCGCGCTGGGGGATCTGGGGGTGTCGGTTTCGGGGCTTGCCGATACGGCCGCGCGCCTGCGCATTGCCCGTGAGGCCCTGGAAGATGAAACCTTGCGCGCCGCGCGCACCCTTGCCCGCGTCAACGCCGCCGGGGCGGTTGAAATCGACGTGACCGCCTTTGCCGCGCTGCCCGAGGAAATCCGCCGTCGCCTGATGGCGCACAGCCTGCAATGGGTGGGCGGCGGCAGCTATCGGCCGCGGCTGAATGCCCTGATCGGGTTGCTTGATGCCATCGGCCGCCAGCGGGGGGCGACCCTTGCCGGATGCCTTGTCGAGCTGTCCGCGGGAGACGTGATCCATGTCGCCCGCGAGCCGGCCGCCGTGCGGGGCATGATCGCCGCCCCCGGTGCATTGTGGGACGGGCGCTGGCGGCTGAATGCCGCCGATCTGCCCGACGGGTGCCATGTTGCGGCGCTGGGCGAGGACGGGCTGGCGCAATGCCCCGACTGGCGGGCAACCGGCCTGCGGCGCAACGCCCTGCTGGCGTCACCGGCCCTTTGGCGGGGGAATCACCTGATTGGGGCGCCAATGGCGGGATTGGTGACGGGATTCGCACCAAACCCGTCCTGCGAGCGTATTCCTTCTGCTGAACATTACTTTACTTCGATTTTATCGCATTGAATCCCCGCCGGGGATGCCTATGTTATGCCCAAGCCTGGCTCGCCCCGCGAGCCGGTTCCATTCATGGGAGCTGGTGTTTTGAAAAACACACGTAATATCGCCTTCTGGGTCGTCCTTTTCCTGTTGATGGTCGCGCTGTTCAACATGTTCAGCTCGACATCCGGGTCGATGTCAGACCAAAGCCGGAGCTTTTCGAGCTTTATCGAGATGGTTGACCGCAACGAGGTGCAGAGCGTCGTTCTGGACGGCGAAAAGATCTATGTTCGCACCAATGATGGCACA
>JAUZRU010000114.1 GCA_030950185.1 Paracoccaceae bacterium
GCATGTTCCGAATTCGCGCTTCGTGAACTCAGTTAAGCTTACGCGGGGAATTTTAAAGGTGGGGTAAATAACTTGTGAAAGGTTGTGCTGCTGGATGCGGCCTTGTCTTTTCCCCCGCGGGATGACGTGGATTGTGGTGGCCCCCCAAGTGGTCAGGCACCATGCCGGTGACGGGTCGCATACAGCGATACCGCCGCCGCGTTGGAAACGTTGAGGGAACCGAACTCTCCGGCAAAGGGGATCCGTGCCAGCTTGTGGCAGGTTTCGCGGGTCAGTTGACGCAGACCCGGCCCCTCGGCCCCCAGCACCAGGCCCGTCGCCACGGGAGGGAGTTCGGCCAGTATATCGGGCAGGGTTTGTGCGGCCTCGCCATCCAGCCCGATCAGGAAATAGCCCATCTCGCGCAGCGCCCGCATCGCGTTGGCAAGGTTCTGGACCCGCAGATAGGGCTGACGTTCCAGCGCACCCGAGGCGGTTTTCGCCAGCGCCCCGGTTTCGGGGGCCGAGTGGCGGTGCGGGGCGATGACCGCCCGGGCGCCAAAGACCTCGGCCGAGCGCAGGATCGCGCCCACATTATGCGGATCCGTCACCCGGTCGAGCAACATCACGATGGGGGCGTCGCCGCGTGTGGCGCAGACCTCGGAAACCGAGCCCCAGTCGAGCGGCGACACCTCGAGCGCCGCCCCCTGATGCACCGAATTGGGATCAAGAGGAACCGGAAATCGCCGCGGATCGGCAATTTCGGGTTCCATGCCGGATGCGGCAATTGCCTCGGCCAGCTTGTTCTGGGCGTTCTTTGTAACGACAAGCCGATGTCGAATACGGCGCGGATTCAGCAGCGCGTCGCGTACCGCGTGAAGGCCGAAAAGCCACAGGGTTTCGCTGCCCTGACCCTTGCGGTTCTTTTCCTTTTCCACCACCCATTGGGGCTTTTTCTGCCGTCTGTCTGCCATCGTGATGTCCTTGGCGTGTGTGATGCTTCTGCATGGCACGCCCAAAGCATGGGGGCAAGGCGGGGGAGGGGCAATTTCCTGTTGACGGCTGCATCGGCGGCCAGTATCCACGCCCCTGTTCAGGCGGCGGCCTCGGCCCCGCCCGGATGGGCGACGTGCTGCAAGGTGCGGCAGCGGACTGTAACTCCGCCGGGGAGACCCATGCCTGGTTCGATTCCAGGGTCGCCCACCATTAATTCTTATCCAAAAGCGATGGTGGGAGAATGGCGAACCCGTTATTTTCCGTCTTTCTGACGGGGAAAACGGTTCGCATGACACGGGCGCGCGTGAACGGGCCTACTATACTGCCACCGGTTCGCCGCCAAAGAGCGCCCAGAATTCTGCGCGCGCATTGCTGCGCGGGAATTCCGAGGCCGGCACCGGCACGCCCAGGAAACGGCAGAGGGGATCCCAGCCGTCTGAAGGGGTAAAGATCAGCAATCTTTCCGCCGGAATCGTCGCGCGAACCTTTTCGTTGTTGCGGCGGTAGGCAGCTATCGAGTTTTTCCGGTCCAGCCCGCCAAAGACGCCATTCACCACAAGTTGCTCCATGGTTTCAAAGACTGCGGCAATGGGCGGTGGTAGGGTGATGTTCTTGCGATGGGCAAAAAACTTGCCGATCGTTGCCGAATAGCTTGCCCACCATTCATCCTCGGGGCGCTCGGTGTGGATCACTCTGGCATCGGGGAAGGCTGTCGACAGCTCTGGCCAGACCGACGCGCCGGGAAAATCGATCTGACTGCGATAGCCGTCGAAAACCTCGGACCAGGCGGGGGTCTCGCCCCGGGCGTGCGCGGCCCATTTCGCAGGCTGTTCTGGATTTCCCATGACTTCGACCATATGATGACAGGGGCCGAACCCCAGCTGTTCAAGTGCCATCTTGGTCGACATCGTGCCCGTCCGGCCAAAGCCGGAGCCGATAATTTGAAGTCCCATAAGAATATATCCTTTCTGCCGGTAAAGCTTGATCTCACGAAGTGGGGCAAGACTGCGCGACCGCACGGGCGCGATCAAACGAAAGGTTTTCAGGGGGCATGAGAAAAATTCAGCTGCATCGGATCGATCTGAATCTGCTTGTGGTGTTCGAGGCACTGATGACGGAAGGAAGTGTCGCGGCCGCTGCGGAAAGGTTGGGCAAGACACCTTCGGCGATCAGCCATGCGCTGGCCCGGTTGCGGCAACAGCTTGGCGACCCCCTTCTGGTAAAGGTCGGCGGGCGCATGCAGCCCAGCCCGTTTGCCTTGGGGTTGATCGAGGATGTCACCCCGATCCTGCGCAGCATCAAGCGGGTCCTTGCCCTGCCTGAACCGTTCGATCCTGCCACAAGCGATCGGGTCTTTCGCGTGGCCTGCCCCATTTCCGGGCGGTTCCTGTCCGAGGTGTTGAGCCGGGTTCATCATGCCGCGCCGGGGGTGAAACTGGAATGGCTTTCGGCCCCAAGGGAAGTTTACGAGGCCGTATCCGAAGGGCTGGTTGACATCGCGCATCTCGGGGGCCAGACGCGCCTGCCAGAGGGGCTCGATCAGGTCGAGGTGCCCGGTTTTCGGTGGACGAGCTTTGTCCGTAGCGGTCACCCCGCACTGGCCCACTGGGGGCGTGAGGCATGGTCGCATTATGGTCATGTACAGGTCAGAATTGCCAATGACTCGCCCAGCCCTTTTGACAAGCCAGCGGATGCCAGAATGCCCGAACGCCATGTCAGCGCGCTCATCTCGGAATTTTCCAGCCTGGGCCCCCTCTTGGCCAGTAGTAATCTGATCGGCACCTTTCCCCGGGTTCTCATGGCTTGGGAAATGCAGACCTATGGTTTGCGCCCGCTGGTTCCGCCAGTCGATTTGCCGCTGTTTCCTGCGCGCTTCTTCTGGTCTTCGCGACTGGTCAATGACCCGGCTTCAATGTGGATTCGGGACATTGTGCTTCAGGTTTACCGTGATGTTCATGACGAGGCCGACCGCATGGTAGAGCGCGCGCTTTCAGAATCTGCAGCCAGATAGGCCTTGGAAAACGTCAACAGGCCCTGGTTGGTGTCAGTTACATTGAAATACACGCAAAGGTAGTATTAGGGTGTGTTGAACAGCGATCCTGTTATCGCGCGGATCAAGAGGGCGCCCATTTGCAGAATGCCGATTATCAGGATCTGAAGGCGGTCAACGCCCCTCGGCAGATTGCCCGGCCACGTCTGGTTGCGGTGGTTGTAAGCTGCAACCGGCTGGGGCACCTTCGGCGCTGTCTTGGGCGACTGTTCGAAAGCCCGGTCGATCATGTCGTGGTTGTCGACAATGGCTCGACAGATGGCAGCCGTGAATGGTTGCTCGGGCAGGTCGGCCAGGCGGTCGATTTGCTGTTTTCGGGGCGCAATCTTGGGGGCGCTGGCGGGTTCGAGGTCGGGATTCGCCACGCGGTCACGCGGCATGACCCCGATTGGATCGTGGTGCTGGACGACGATGCGCGCCCCGCGGCTGGTGCAATCCGGCGGTTTCTTTCCAGGGATTACCGCGGATGTGATGCGGTGGCGGCCGCGGTCCATTATCCCGATGGCCGGATATGCGAGATGAACCGGCCTCTGCTCAACCCGTTCCGGAAGTGGTCGGCGATAGGGCGAGCCCTGTTCCGCCGAGGGGGGCTGCATCTGGACGACGCCGCATATGAGGGGGCCGCCTGTCAAAAAGTGGATGTCGCCACATTTGTCGGGCTGTTCCTGTCTCGCAAGGCGATTGAACGCTGCGGTTATCCTGATGGCAGGCTGTTTCTTTATGGTGATGACGCGCTTTATACGCTGCGCCTTGGCCAGAGGGGGCTGACCATCCTGTTTGATCCCGAAATCAGGTTCGTACACGATTGTTCAACCTTCCAGGGTGCGCGGCGGGTCTTTCGGCCCTTGTGGAAGGCCTATTACAATTACCGAAACCGGCTGATCCTGTCGCGCGAAATGGCAGGGGGGTTCTTTTGGCCGATCCTCCCGGTGCTTGTGATGAAATGGGTGTGGAACGCGCGTTATTACAGGGAAGACGGTTGGCAATATTATCGGATGCTTTGGCGGGCTGTTCGTGACGGTGTGTCGGGGCGAACCGGAATCTCGCACGAGTTCGGCATGTCAGTGCCCCCGACCGTTGCTAATGCATCGGATCGGGGGGATGGAACCTCAACAACAGCAAACCCGTGAACAGGCATCCCATTGCGATGGCCAGGACATAGCCGACCGAAACATAGTCGGCGCCATATGTCGGATAGAACCCCTTGCGCATGAGGCCGACAACATGGACCAGCGGGTTGTACCAGACATAATCGCGGTAATCTGTCGGGATATCCTCGAACACATAGAATATTGTCGAGACCAGAAACAGCGGGCGGGTGATGATGGCCCAGATCTGTTCCCACAGGGGGAGGGACATGAAAAGCCAGCAGTTCAGCGTTCCGATTCCCAGCCCGAGCGCTGCTGTCAGTGCCAGGCCGAGGAAGATCGCCGGCATGTTCAGCTGTGTCTGCATGTGAAAGGTCAGGTGGATTCCCCCGATCACGATGCAGAAAACCGTGATGCTGGTGAGCGTTTCAAGCAGGAATCGCGCCATGATGGCGTCGAATGGCAGCACGGCCGGGTGTTGCAGTAGGGGGCGCGAATATCGCAGCGCGAATGACAGCTTGCGCGTGATGTTCTGGAACATGGAAAAGGGAAGCTGCCCTGTGGCAAGAAACAGCATGAACACCGTGCCAAGAGGGGGGTGCCTCAGGCGCAGGCCAAAGGCCAGCAGCAGGGTGTAGATCGCGATCGCCCCGACCGGTTCCAGCACTGCCCAAATATAGCCGCCGGGCGCGCGCCCATGGGTGGTTTCCACCTCGCGCAGGATCAGCGCGAAGATGCTGCGCAGGGTTGGAAAACGGGTTGCATGTGCGGTATCCGTCATCCCTTGTATTATGCGCCGACCGGTTGACAACAGATGAACGGCGCCACGATTTCCTGCCTGCACCCATAAAAAAGGGGGCACGGGAAATGCACCCCCCTTTTTCAAACTTTCGGTCTTTGCCTCAGCCCAGGGCGACGGCTTTTACATCTTCGTCGATGTAATCCTCATACTGGGCAAAATTCTCGGCGAACATGGCAACCAGCTTGGCAGCGGCGCGGTCATAGGCGTCGGGGTCGTCCCAGGTGCGCCGCGGATCAAGCAGCACCTCGGCCACGCCCTGCACCTCGACCGGCACGTCAAAGCCGAAATTCGGATCCTTGCGGAACTCGGCGCCGTTCAACGTGCCATTCAGGGCCGCCGACAGCAGCGCACGGGTTGCCTTGATCGGCATGCGCGAGCCCACGCCATAGGCGCCGCCTGTCCAGCCGGTGTTGACCAGCCAGCAGGTCGCGCCATGCTTGGCGATCTTTTCGCGCAACAGGTTGCCATAGGCCTCGGGGCGGCGTGGCATGAAGGGGGCGCCGAAGCAGGTCGAAAAGGTCGGCTGCGGTTCGGTCACGCCCTGTTCGGTGCCCGCGACCTTGGAGGTAAAGCCCGACAGAAAGTGATACATCGCCTGCGCCGGCGTCAGCCGTGCAATCGGCGGCAGCACGCCAAAGGCATCGCAGGTCAGCATGATGATGTTTTTCGGATGCCCCCCCATCGCGCTGTCGGAGGCGTTCGAGATATAGTGCAGCGGATAGGCGCAACGCATGTTGGCGGTCAGGCTGTCATTCTCGAAATCAAGGTCAAAGGTTTCCGGGTCGAACACCATGTTTTCGACCACGGTGCCGAATTTTTCGGTGGTCGCATAGATCTCGGGTTCGGCCTCGGGCGACAGGTTGATCGTCTTGGCATAGCAGCCGCCTTCAAAATTGAAGGTGCCGCGATCCGACCATCCGTGTTCGTCGTCGCCGATCAGCACCCGCGAAGGATCCGCCGAAAGCGTTGTCTTGCCGGTGCCCGACAGGCCAAAGAATATGGCCGTATCGGCCGGGTTGCCCGGTGCATGGTTGGCCGAGCAATGCATCGGCATGATGCCCTTTTCCGGCAGCAGATAGTTGAGAATGGTAAAGACCGATTTCTTGATTTCGCCGGCATAGGCCGTGTTGGCGATCAGCACGAGCTTTTTCTCGAAGTTCAGCGCGATTACCGTTTCGGTGCGGCAGCCATGGCGTTCGGGATCGGCCTTGAAGCTGGGGCAGTTGATGATGGTGAAATCGGCGGTAAAGTTGTCCAGCTCGTGGCGTTCCGGGCGCCGCAGCAGGTGACGGATGAACAGGCTGTGCCAGGCAAGCTCGGTGATGACGCGGGTGTCCAGACGGTTGGCGGGATCGGCGCCGCCAAACAGGTCTTGCACGAAATAGTCGCGCCCCTTCATGTGTTCAAGCATGTCCGCATGCAGGCGGTCAAAGGCCTGCGCGTCCATCGGCGGGTTGTTTTCCCACCAGATATTGCCTTCGACATCCGGGGTGCGGACAACGAACTTGTCCTTGGCGGACCGCCCGGTGTGCTGGCCCGTGGCAACCAGCAGCGAACCGCCCTTGCCAAGCGTTCCTTCCTTGCGGACCAGAGATTGTTGTACCAGGGCCGGTTCCAGCAGGTTGTAGTATACGTTAGAAAGCCCGGTGATCCCCATAGCTTCCAGCGTATGGGTCGGGTTTACCCGTCCTGTCGTCATGTATTCGCTCCGAAAATCGCGGACCTGGCCGATTGGGCCCGCTTTCAAGATTCCTGACTTCCCTCGGGCGCGTGCGAAAAGATGGATGCGCTCGGGAATGTTCCCTCGCTCCGGGAACGGCGCCTGTATACCATGCCATACAGGGGGGGAAAGGGGGCAGTCGGCAACATGTGCGCAAAAAACTGTCGGATTTCTGCGGCAAATTAGTCAGATATTATCCATCAGAACGTTTGTTTCCGAAGGTGAACCACGATGATTCGCAGTTAACAGTTGATTCCAAGCGTGAAAAAAACGAAAATGCGTGAAAAATAAGAAGTCGAGCAGTAAAAAGGGGCACGCGTGATGTCAACCATCGCATTGGTAGACGACGACAGGAATATCCTTACTTCGGTTTCAATGACGCTCGAGGCAGAGGGCTATGACGTGGTCACATACAATGATGGCCAGGCTGCGCTTGAGGGGTTCAGCAAGAAATACCCGGATATTGCCGTTCTCGATATCAAGATGCCGCGCATGGACGGCATGGATCTGCTGCATCGCATCAGGCAGAAATCCGACATGCCGGTCATCTTTCTGACATCCAAGGACGACGAGATCGACGAAATTCTCGGCCTTCGAATGGGGGCCGATGATTATGTGCGAAAACCCTTCAGCCAGCGCCTTCTGGTCGAACGGATCCGCGCAATCCTGCGCCGGCAGGAAGCCCTGGCAAAAGATGCCGAAGGCACCGGTGAAGAGGCACAGCTGATCGAACGCGGATCGCTGGTGATGGATCCCCTGCGCCATTCGGTGACGTGGAAGGGCAAGAACGTGAACCTGACGGTGACCGAATTCCTGCTGCTTCAGGCGCTGGCCCAGCGGCCCGGCTTTGTGAAAAGCCGCGATCAGCTGATGGATGTGGCCTATGACGATCAGGTCTATGTCGATGACCGGACCATAGACAGCCACATCAAGCGCCTTCGCAAGAAGATGCGTGCCGTCGATCCCGATTTCTCGTCCATCGAAACGCTTTACGGAATCGGCTATCGATACACCGAGGCATGAAGGCTGTGTCGAAACTCGACATAAGCAAGGTCGGTCGGGCCGATCCGCCTGACATCATTCTCGGAGAAGACTGGGAAGAAAGGGCAAGATCCGACGAGACCGAGGAAAGCACGCGCCCCCCCTCTGAAGGAGGCAGGTGGATCCACCTCAACCGCTCGCCGCTGGCCCGCAAGATCATCACCTTCAACCTGCTTGCCCTTGTGGTGCTGGTGGGGGGGGTCCTTTACCTGAACCAGTTCAGGGAAGGGCTGGTCGAGCAGCGCAAGAAATCCCTTGTCGTCGAGGCACAGCTCATTGCCAGGGTGGTGGCTGCCGAGGCGCCCACGGATCAGGCGCAGATGCCGGATGAACGCGCCAGGATGGTAGGGCAGGCGCTGAAAAGGCTTGATATCCCCGATGGCGTTGGCGTGTATCTTTTCGACAAGACCGAAACCCTGATCACCAAATCCCATGGCTCGCCAATCATTGCGTCGGATGCCCGCGCCAAGGCACCTTATGGTACCTTCATCACCGGTTTCCTGAATGCGGCATGGGAAAAGGTGACCGGCGTTCTTGGATCGCTGTCATCGACACGGGTTGTCGGCGCCGAAGAACTGGCCCGCCGTGTGGTGCCACACGCCCTGGCCGGAAAGACGGTTGTTGACAACGTGACCGATGCCAGGGGCGATCCGCTGTTCGCCGTTGCCACGCCGGTGGAAAAGGACGGCAAGGTTCTGGGGGCGCTTGTCGTCACCACCGCCGCAGGCGAAATCAGCGAGATGGCCAGGAACGAGCGCGAGCAGGTGCTTCAGATGTTTCTGGTTGCCATTCTGGTGTCGATCGGCTTGTCACTGGTGCTGGCTGGCACTATTGCCAACCCGTTGCGCGATCTCGCAATGGCGGCCGAGTTGGGGCGCTCGAAAAACGCGCGCAAGATGAGCCCCGGAAAGGTTAGAATCCCCGATATGACTGCAAGACCCGATGAAATCGGCCGCCTGTCAGGCGCGCTTCGCGGCATGGTGGCGGCCCTGTATGATCGTATCGATTCAAACGAGGAATTCGCGGCGGATGTTTCGCATGAACTCAAGAACCCCCTGACATCGTTGCGTTCAGCGGTAGAGACACTTCGCGTGGTGCGTGACGAGGAAAAGCTGAACCGGCTGCTTGATGTGATCGAACAGGATGTCCGCCGGATGGATCGCCTTGTCAGCGATATTTCCAACGCCTCGCGTCTTGATGCCGAGCTGGTGAAAGAGGAAATGGAGGTCTTCGATCTGGTCAAGATGCTTGATCTCGTGGTCGAGCATCAGCGCCTTGAGGCCGCCGAGCGGGGGATCGAATTCATCGCGGACTTCCCCTCCGAGCCCATCATGATGCGGGGGCTTGAATCCCGTCTGGCACAGGTGGTCGTGAACCTGCTGAGCAATGCGATTTCCTTTTGCGAGGAAGGCGACGCCATCAGGATCTGGGCCCGCAAGCGGGACAAGCGCGTTCTGATCGTGGTCGAGGATACCGGCCCCGGCATTCCGGAAGAGGCGCTGACAAAGATCTTCAAGCGGTTCTATTCCGATCGCAGCAAGGATTTCGGCAAGCATTCGGGGCTTGGGCTGGCCATTTCCCGCCAGATTGTCGAGGCTCATGGCGGTGTCATCTGGGCCGAAAACATTCGCCCGACGCCCGAAGATGTCACCTCCGAACCGATGGGGGCCCGCTTTGTCGTCGGGTTGCCGGGGTAAATGCCGGCGGCCTGCGTCGTTCACGCAAGCTGTGTGGCGCTGGATGGTCATGCGGTTCTCATAACCGGGGGCTCGGGGTCGGGAAAATCCTTGCTTGCGCTGGAGCTCATGGCGCTGGGCGCCGATCTGGTATCAGATGACAGGACAGAGCTGACGGAAATCGATGGCGTATTGCTGGCCGGCGCACCTGCCCCGATAAGGGGCAGGATCGAGGCGCGGGGGATCGGCCTTTTGCAGGCCCCGACGGTCGGCCCCTGCATGGTTTCCCTGGCGGTTGATCTTGACAGGGCAGAAAGCGAACGCCTTCCACCCCGACGCATGGCCGAGTTTTGCGATATTCCGGTCCCCGTGATACATGGGGCACGGCATCCCGGACTGGCACCTGCCGTCATCCTTTACCTGAAGGGCGGCCGTGCCGATTGATGGTCTGGCACGCGAGGAGATGACCCGATGGAAAACACCATCAAGGGCCCACTGAAGGTTGTGTTGCTGACCGGCCCGTCCGGTGCTGGCCGCTCGACCGCCATCCGCGCGTTGGAGGATCTGGGTTTCGAGGCAATCGACAACCTTCCCCTGACCCTGTTGCCGCGCCTGCTTTCCGGCCCGCCGATGACGCGCCACCTTGCCCTTGGGATAGACGTCAGAAATCGTGATTTCAGCGCTGCCGGGCTGATCGAGGTTGCGGACATCATCTCGCGCGAGGCTGCATTTGACTGTTCGCTGGTTTATCTTGATTGCGACACCGATGTGTTGCTGCGGCGCTATTCGGAAACCCGTCGCCGCCACCCCCTGGCCCCGGCAGAAAACCCGCAGGCAGGCATCGAGCGCGAGATAGAGTTGCTGCACTCGTTGCGCAATCGGGCCGATCTGTTGATCGATACCTCTGACCTGACACCCCATGACCTCAGGGCCGAGCTGGCAAAATGGTTTCGCGGCGATTTCGAACAGGCAATGGCGGTTTCCGTCCAGTCCTTTTCGTACAAGCGCGGAATGCCCTTGGGGTTGGACATGGTGCTTGACTGCCGTTTTCTGCGCAACCCGCACTGGCAGGAAGAATTGCGCGCCCTGACCGGGCTGGAGGCCGAGGTCGGGCGCTATGTGGCGCAGGATCCGCGTTACGAGCGCTTTATCCAACAGACAATGGATCTGCTGCTTTTCCTTCTGCCTGCCTATCGGGAAGAGGGGAAATCATATTTCTCTCTGGGGCTGGGTTGTACCGGGGGGCAACACCGTTCGGTCTTTGTGGCCGAGGTACTTGCAAAGGCCCTTGCACGCCAGGGCTGGCAGGTGTCTATTCGGCACCGGGAACTTGACCGGCAAGGCCCCTGACGGGGTATGAATGACAGGGTAACAGCTTGATAGGAATCGTCATCGTCGCCCATGGAGGTCTGGCAAGGGAATATCTTGCCGCCGTCGAGCATGTGGTTGGCAAACAGGCCGGAATCCGGGCGGTTTCCATAGACGCCAATCACGACCGCGAGGCCAAGAAGGCCGAAATTCGCGAAGCGACCGATGCTGTCGATCAGGGCGACGGCGTTGTCGTGGTAACCGACATGTTCGGCGGATCCCCGTCGAATCTGTCCTTGCCGTCCTGTCGCGCAGCTGATCGCAGGATCCTGTACGGGGCAAACCTGCCCATGCTGGTAAAGCTTGCAAAAAGCAGAAAATTGCCGCTAGAGCAGTCAATCGAGGCCGCGCTGATCGCAGGGCGGAAATACATGGATTGTTGCGGCGGGGACGAGGGCTGAGTGGAGCAGGTTGAAAAGATCGTGGAACGGGTGTTGCCCATCATCAACGTCAAGGGGCTGCACGCGCGCGCCTCGGCAAGGTTTGTCGAAACCGTCGAGGCATTCGATGCCACGGCACAGGTGACAAGGGATGGCGTGACCGTTTCCGGCGATTCGATCATGGGGCTGCTGATGCTTGCTGCCGCCAATGGAACCGAGATAAAGTTACGCACTCAGGGGAATCAGGCCGAGGCCTTGGCGGATGCGCTTGAAGAACTGGTGAAAAACCGCTTTGGAGAAGAAGCGTGAAGCCCGCGGTAACGGGGCCGGACCCCGAAAGGACGATTTCAGTGCAAGACAACCCGACCCCGCTGGATGAAAGGCCCTATGACGGCCGCAACCTTTCCTATGCGGGAACCTTCACCAACCCCTTCAAGGCCAACACCATCAGGGTGATCGAGCTGCTGACAGGCAAGCTCAAGCTGCTCAAGCTGGTGCGCGCCTTCGAGGCCGCCGGCCCGGTCGAGGATCGCCTGTTCTGGCGCCGCGCGCTGGATCTGCTGAACATCGACATCCAGACTCCGCCCGAACAGATTGCCCGTATTCCCAAGGAAGGGCCGGTGGTGATCGTGGCCAACCACCCGCACGGGCTGGTCGATGGCATGGTGCTGGCGGAACTGACCCGCCATGTGCGCCAGGATTACAAGATCCTCACCCGCTCGCTGCTGACCAATGTGCCGATCATCCAGTATCACATGCTGCCGGTCGCCTTTCCGCACGAGCCGAACTCGGTGCGATCGAATCTTGCCATGCGCAAGAAGGCGATGGAACATCTTGCCGATGGCGGGGTCATCATCCTGTTTCCGGCAGGCCAGGTCGCAACCTCGCCGGGCTGGTTCGGCCGCGCGGTCGAACCGGAATGGTCGCCCTTTACCGCCAAGATGATTCTGAAAAGCAAGGCGCGTGTCGTGCCGATCTATTTCCCCGGTCAGAACAGCCGTGCCTTCCAGATTGCCAACAAGCTGTCGATCACCATCCGGCAGGGGCTGCTGCTGCATGAAATCGCCTATGCCATGAACAAGCCGCAGAAACCGGTGATCGGCCCGGTGATCGACCGCGACCAGATTGATCCCTGGGCAAAGGATCCGCGCGGTTTCATGGCGCATCTGCGTGAGCTCACGCTTGGCCTCAAGGAATAGGCTGCTTCTCTTTTGCTGCAAATACTCCCGCCGGAGGCGCCCGCGATTTCCGGCCGCGCAGGCGGGGGCTGTCTGCCCCCGCACCCCCGAGAGTATTTTTGCAAAGAAGAAGCCGTATGGTCAGCGTGTGGGAACCGGCTTGTCGCCGCGATAGTCATAGAACCCGCGCCCGGTCTTGCGGCCGTACCAGCCGGCCTCGACATATTTGGTCAGCAGCGGGCAGGGGCGGTATTTGGTATCTGCCAGACCCTCGTGCAGCACGTTCATGATGGCAAGGCAGGTGTCCAGCCCGATGAAATCGGCCAGCTCCAGCGGGCCCATGGGATGGTGGGCGCCCAGCTTCATGCTGGTGTCGATACCTTCGACGGATCCGACGCCTTCATAGAGCGTATAGATCGCCTCGTTGATCATCGGCATCAGGATGCGGTTGACGATGAAGGCGGGGAAATCCTCGGCCGAGGTAGGCACCTTGCCAAGCCTGAGCACGACCTCTTTCAGGGTGTTGAAGGTCTGCTCGTCGGTGGCGATTCCGCGGATCAGCTCGACCAGCTCCATCACCGGTACCGGGTTCATGAAATGCACGCCCATGAATTTTTCGGGCCGGTCGGTGCGGCTGGCAAGGCGGGTGATCGAGATCGACGAGGTGTTCGACGCCAGAATCGTTTCGGGTTTCAGATGGGGCAGAAGATCCTCGAAGATCGCCTGCTTGATGGTTTCGCGTTCGGTCGCGGCCTCGATGATCAGGTCGCACTGGCCAAGATCGGCCAGCTTTTCGGTGGTCGAGATATGGTTCAGCGCGGCGTTCATCTGGTCTTCGGTGATCTTGCCGCGGCCGGCCTGGCGCGCGAGGTTCCGCTTGATCGTTTCCATGCCCTTCATCAGGGCCTCGGCTGAAATATCGTTGAGCAGAACGTCATAACCGGCCAGCGCGAAAACATGCGCGATGCCGTTACCCATCTGGCCTGCGCCAACAATACCGACTTTGGAAATGCTCATGATGGTTTTCTCCTGCTGATCCCGACACTGATCCGGTCCGGTTCTGCGGCGCAGCATATGCCCGTGCCAAGGGGGGTTGCAAGCCCATAGTCGGCCTCAGATGCATTTCGAATTTTCCGTTTAGCCGAATCTCAAGCTTTGCCCCTCACCCTTGGCGCCGGGTGTAACTGGAAAGGGTGGGGAAAGATGCGTCTCAGCTGTCCCGATGTCGAGGGTGTTGATTATCGGTGGTTCGGATTGCCCGGCTCGAAGAACCGTTTTCGGGGCCCGGGGCCCGATTTCGACCGGCCATATGTTGCATTTCTTGGTTCAAGCGAAACATTCGGCAAATTTGTTCATGCGCCGTTTCCGGCAATTCTGGGTGACATTCTGGGGGTCGGATGTGCCAATCTTTCCGCCGTGAATGCGGGGGTAGATCTTGCCTTGCGCGACCCGGCCGTGCTGGTTGCCTGTGTTCGGGCCAGGGTGACGGTTCTGGCCATCAGCGGGGCGATCAACCTGTCCAATCGCTATTACAGGGTGCACCCCCGCCGCAACGACCGCTTTGTCGGGGAATCAAACCTGTTGCGCACGCTCTACCCCGAGGTCGATTTCACCGAGATCCATTTCACGCGTCATCTGTTGTCGGTTCTGGCGCAGGACGAAATGAAGTTCCCGAACGTGGTGAACGAGCTGCGGACTGCATGGCTTGCACGGATGAAGACCCTGATCGAGACAATCGACGGGCAGGTCCTGCTGTTGTGGATGGCGCCGCATCCAATCCCGGACAATGCCGCCTCTGACGGGGTGTATCAGCTGACGATGGATGCCCCCCTGTTCATTGATGCGAAAATGCTGGACGAGCTGCGGGGCCCGAATTGCCGCCTTGTCGAGCTGTGCCCCTCACCGGAAACCCTGCGCCAGGGCGACAGGGGCATGGTTCTTGCCGGTGGCGATGTCGCGGCCGCCAGCCACATGCCTACGCCGGCCTTTCATCGGCAGGTGGCCGAGGCTCTGGCGCCGGTCATTTCGGATCTGTTGTCCAATAACATGTCTGCAAAATGAAAAACCCCGGCGCTGGGCCGGGGTTTCGTCAGACACATGACCGCACGGTCAGAGCTTTTCGATCAGCTCTGGCACGGCCTCGAACAGGTCGGCGACAAGGCCGTAATCGGCCACCTGAAAGATCGGCGCCTCTTCGTCCTTGTTGATGGCGACGATGACCTTGCTGTCCTTCATCCCGGCAAGGTGCTGGATCGCGCCCGAGATGCCAACCGCGATATACAGATCCGGTGCCACGACCTTGCCGGTCTGACCCACCTGCCAGTCATTCGGCGCAAAACCCGAATCCACTGCGGCGCGCGAGGCCCCCACGGCTGCGCCCAGCTTGTCGGCCAGTTTTTCGATCAGGGCAAAGTTTTCTTCCGAGCCCACGCCGCGCCCGCCCGACACCACGATCTTGGCGCTGGTCAGTTCGGGACGATCGGATTCCTGAACCTTGTCCTCGACCCATTCCGACAGGCCGGGATCACCTGCGGCCTGGATCTTTTCAACGGGCGCGTTGCCGCCCTCGGGGGCCGCGTCAAAGGTGGATGTGCGGATCGTCAGAACCTTTTTCGGATCCTTCGATTTCACCGTCTGGATGGCGTTGCCCGCATAGACGGGGCGTTCGAACGTGTCGGCATCATTAATGCCCGAGACATCCGAGATCACCATCACATCCAGCAGCGCGGCAACGCGTGGCATGATGTTCTTGGCCAGCGCGGTCGCAGGGGCAACGATATGGTCGTAGTCGCCGGCAAGGCTGACGATCAGGTCGGCCACCGGTTCGGCCAGCGCGTGCCCATAGGCGGCGTCATCGGCGCACAGCACCTTGGTGACACCTTCCAGTTCGGCGGCCTGTTCGGCGGCCGCGCCGCAGCCGGCCGAGGCGCACAGGATTGTCACGTCGCCCAGCTGTTTGGCGGCGGTCAGGGTCTTGGCGGTCTGGTCCATCGAGATTTCGCCGCCCAGGACCTCGGCAAGAAGAAGAACAGCCATCAGATCACCCCCGCTTCTTCCTTGAGTTTCTGTACAAGCTCGTCGACATCCTTGACCATGACGCCCGCCTTGCGGGTTTCAGGTTCGCGGGTCGAGAGGATTTCCAGCCGTGCCGAGGTATCCACACCCAGATCGGCAGCCGACTTGATGTCAAGCGGCTTGCGCTTGGCTTTCATGATGTTGGGCAGGCTGGCATAGCGCGGCTCGTTCAGGCGCAGATCGACCGTGACGATGGCCGGCATCTTGACCTTGATCGTCTGAAGACCCCCATCGACCTCGCGGGTGACGGTGGCGTGGCCGTCCTCGATGTTGATTTCGGATGCAAAGGTTGCCTGGCTCCAGCCCAGCAGCGCGGCCAGCATCTGGCCGGTTGCGTTCATGTCGTTGTCGATGGCCTGCTTGCCCAGCAGCACCAGCTCGGGCTTTTCTTCCTCGATCACGGCCTTGAGCAGCTTGGCCACGGCAAGGGGTTCGATATCCTGGTGCACGTCGTCGGTTGCCTCGATCAGGATGGCGCGGTCGGCACCCATGGCAAGCGCGGTGCGCAGGGTTTCCTGCGCCTGCTTGACGCCAATGGAAACGGCGACGATTTCATCTGCCTTGCCCGCCTCTTTCATGCGGATCGCCTCTTCCACGGCGATTTCGTCGAACGGGTTCATGGACATCTTGACGTTGGCGAGATCAACACCGCTTCCGTCCGCCTTGACACGGACCTTGACGTTATAGTCGATCACGCGCTTGACAGGTACCAATACCTTCATTTCGCGTCTCTCCTGGTCTGCAAGTTCCTGCTTGTGGAACAAACTAAAAAGAATCGTCCAACCCGATTTAAGGCAATCATGTTCCGGTTTGTAGGGGAAATGCGAAACCTGTCTGGCAATTTACGTCACGTTTTATCACGTCAACTGAGTGGCGTTTCCGGCAAATCGCCCCGGTTTCGGTTTGCGGGCGGAAAAATGCGGCACAGGAGACACGAAATCGGGGGGCTTTTGCCTTTCACCTTGTTCTTGAACCGGCCAGCCCCTAAATCCCTGTGAATGAAGATGCGCGTTCCATTCATAAATCGGCCTCCTCTTGTTTCGGTCATTCGCCTTTCCGGCATGATTGCCAGTGGCGGGCGTCTGGGCATGGGGGCGCTGAACGATCAGGGCCTCGCCCCGCTGATCGAGAAGGCATTCCGCAAGGGCAAGCCCGCGGCTGTCGCACTGGTGATCAACTCGCCCGGCGGCTCGCCGGTGCAGTCATCCCTGATCGCGGCCCGCATTCGCCGCCTGGCCGAGGAAACGTCAACGCCCGTCTACGCCTTTGTCGAGGATGTAGCGGCATCGGGGGGCTACTGGCTGGCCACGGCCGCGGATGAGATCTTTGTCGATCGCAGTTCGATCATAGGGTCCATCGGCGTGATTTCCGCGTCTTTCGGGTTTCATCAGGCGATGGAAAAGATCGGTGTCGAGCGGCGCGTCTACACAGCCGGCAAGGACAAATCCATGCTGGATCCCTTCCGCCCGGAAAGACCGGCGGACGTCAAGCGCCTCAAGGCACTGCAAAAGAAGATTCACGAGGCTTTCATCGCCCAGGTCACCGAACGCCGGGGCGCACGTCTTTCGGGCGACGATCTTTTTACCGGCGAAGTCTGGATTGGCGAAACGGCGATCGAGGTCGGCCTTGCCGACGGGCTTGGCCATCTGGTTCCCCGCATGAAGGAAATCCTTGGCGACGAGACAGTGTTCAAGGTTCATGGCCAAAGGAAATCGCTGTTGCGCAAGCTGGGCGGACAGGTGGTCGCGGATGCGCTGGTCAGCATCGAGGAAAGGGCGCTCTGGGCGCAATACGGATTGTAATCATGGTGATAAAGGCCGTTTCCCTGTTTCTGATCGGCATGTTGCTGCTGGCGATGTTCGGCCGCTTCAGGGTTCAGAAAAAGCCGGGCCGAAAAGGGCCCGCGAAAAAGACGCTGGAGGCCCGCAAATGCCCGAAATGCGGCAGTTATGTTCTTGGCGACGGCACATGCCCCTGTAACAAGACTGCAAAGTAACCCCAGGGAAGCAAGGCAGAAATCGTCATGGAAATATTGTCTACCCTGGCCGGTCTGGCCCTTTTGCTGGTTGCGGGTGACACGCTTGTGCGTGGCGCCGTGAATCTTGGCTTGCGGCTTGGGATTCCCGCCCTGATCGTCAGTCTTACGGTTGTGGCCTTCGGAACCTCTGCCCCCGAGTTGCTGGTTGCGATCAAGGCCGCGATCGAGGGGTTGCCGGGCATTGCCATCGGTAATGTTGTCGGGTCGAATTCTGCAAATATCATGATGGTGCTGGGGTTGCCGGCACTCATGGCCGGGATCAACAGCTCGAAATGCGACAGTCGCAAGACCTATGTCTTCATGCTGATCGCAACCATTGTTTTTATTGCGCTGGCTTTCATGGGGCCGCTCTATTTCCTGCATGGCGTGATCCTGTTGGCGTTGCTGGCGATGATGCTGGCCGACCAGTTCGTTTCCGCCCGTAATCACCGGCGCAACGGCGCCGCCCTTGTCGTCGAGCCCGAGATAGTATGTGAACCCTGCGCCCTGCCGGAAGAGCTTGAGGGTGTCGATCCGGAAATGCCGTACTGGAAAATCTGGCTATACATCATCCTTGGCGTGATCGGTCTGCCCGCTGGCGCCGAGCTGCTGATCAATGGTGCGTTGGAGATTGCGCACGAACTGGGCGTATCTGAATCGGTGATCGGTCTGACACTGGTTGCCGTGGGGACATCGCTGCCGGAACTTGCGACCACCATCATGGCTGCCCTGCGCAAGCATGGCGATGTGGCCATGGGCAATGTCATCGGTTCCAACATGTTCAACCTTCTGGGCATCATGGGGATCACGTCCTTTTTCGGCCCGCTGGACATTCCGCTTGGCATTCTTCATTTCGATCTGTGGGTAATGCTGGGCAGCGCGCTGCTGATCGGGCCTTTTGTCTTTTTCGGGTTGAACATTTCGCGGTTCTGGGGGGCGGTGTTGACCGCGCTGTATATCTGCTATGTGTTCTTCCTGTTGGCATGACACAGGTGAGGCAGACATGAATTATGCTGGGGCGGCGCTGGTAACCGGGGGCGCAATACGCCTGGGCAGGGAAATGGTGCTTGCGCTTGCCGCGCGCGGGTTTGATGTTGCGATCCACTATGCCGGGTCACGGGACGAGGCGGAAAAGACGGCTGGCGAGGCCCGCCGCATGGGCGTGAACGCCGTGACCTTGCAGGCCGACCTGCTGCGCGAAGAAGAAACCGCGGCACTGGTGTCACGGGCATCCGATGCGCTGGGCAAGCCGCTATCGGTTCTGATCAACAACGCATCGATTTTCGAACACGACACCATTGAAACCGCGACCCGCGAAAGCTGGGACCGCCATGTCGAAAGCAACCTGCGCGCGCCCTTTGTCCTGACGCAGGCATTTGCCGCACAGGTCGGCGAACCTGTCCTGGATCCGGCCGGCGAACCGATCGCGACCGCCTGCGTGATCAACATGATCGACCAGCGGGTGCGCAAGCTGACACCCGATTTCATGTCTTACACCATAGCCAAGATGGGGCTGTGGGCCTTTACTCAGACAGCGGCCCGCGCGCTTGCCCCGCGGATACGCGTCAACGCCATCGGGCCTGGGCCGACATTGCGGGGCGCGCGCCAGTCGGAAGAACACTTTGCTGCCCAACGTCGTGCAACCATTCTTGGACGGGGGGCGAACCCTTCCGATATTGTCGGGGCCATGAACTATATTCTCGATGCTCCCGCTGTCACGGGGCAGCTGCTTTGTGTGGATGGCGGCCAGCACCTGGCATGGCAGACGCCGGATGTCCTGGGTGTCGAGTGAGCCCCGAGAACATTTTGGATCGCTGGGATCCACGGGTTTTCCACCCACATGAACATGGCGCTCAATCGGTTCAGATTTTGTAATGATTTCAAGAATTTGGTTGCGGGCCAAATAATATTCCCTGTTAAAACAATGGGTTAAAATACTGCCTAAAATTTATGCAAACAGGTGAATCCCCCGTTTTTCAAGGTGAAAAAGGAAGTCGGGCAAAACTTCCCACAGAGTTATCCACAGAAATGGTGGACAGATTTTTCCTTGATTTTTGCCGCGCCATTGCCCACGCAGCAAGAGAATCAGCAAGGCCCGATCATGACGCGCGAAGACATGGACAAATCCACGCTGGAAGAAGAGGGGCGGCCCACTGATGACGGTCGCCCCCGGGGCTATCGCTGCATCCAGTCCTATCTGCCCACGCTCGACAATTCGCCGGGGGTCTACCGGATGCTCGATGAAAAGGGGGCGGTTCTTTACGTTGGCAAGGCGCGCAACCTGCGCAAGCGGGTGTCTTCTTACGCGCGCGCCAGCGGGCATACGGCGCGGATCGGGCGGATGGTGGCGGCGACGGCCTCGATGATGTTCCTGACCACGCGCACCGAAACCGAGGCGCTGTTGCTGGAACAGAACCTCATCAAGCAGCTCAAGCCGCGCTATAACGTGCTGCTGCGCGACGACAAAAGCTTTCCGCATATCATGATCTCGCGCAGCCATCCCTTTCCGCGCATTGCCAAGCACCGCGGCAAGCGCAGCGAAAAAGGCGACTATTTCGGCCCGTTTGCCAGTGCCGGCGCGGTCAATCGCACGCTCAACCAGCTGCAAAAGGTGTTTCTGCTGCGCGACTGTACGGATGCCATGTTCCAGTCGCGCACGCGCCCCTGCCTGCAATACCAGATCGCCCGCTGCGCCGGACCTTGCGCGGGCAAGATCTCGGAACGTGATTACGCCCGCCTTGTCGATGATGCGGTGGCGTTCCTGTCGGGGCGTTCCAGCCGTATCCAGGCCGATCTGGCCGCCCAGATGGAGGCCGCAAGTGCGGCGATGGAATACGAGCGCGCCGCCGCCCTGCGCGACCGCATCCGCGCGCTGACCCAGGTCCAGGCCAGCCAGGGCATCAACCCCCGCCATGTGGCCGAGGCCGACATCATCGCCCTGCACAGCCAGGGCGGGCAGGCTTGCGTTCAGGTATTTTTCATCCGCGCGCATCAAAGCTGGGGCAACCGCGCCTATTTCCCGCGCACGGGTTCGGGCGCGGAAGACGCCGAGATACTGGAGGGTTTCATCGGCCAGTTCTACGACCGCCGCCCGCCGCCGCGGCTGATCCTGCTTTCGCATCCCATCGACAATGCCGACCTGATGGCCGAGGCCCTGACCCACAAGCTGGGCCGCAAGGTGGTTCTGATCGTGCCCAAACGCGGCGAAAAGGCCGAGCTGGTCGAAAACGCCCGGCGCAACGCGCGCGAATCGCTGGCGCGCAAGCTGGCCGAAACCGCGGCACAGGGGCGCCTGCTGGAAGGGCTGGCCAGGGCGTTCGACCTGCCCGCAACCCCGCGCCGGGTCGAGGTCTATGACAACTCGCATATCCAGGGGGCGCATGCGGTGGGGGCGATGATCGTCGCCGGCCCCGAGGGTTTCGTCAAATCGGCCTATCGCAAGTTCAACATCAAGTCCGACAAGCTGACCCCGGGCGATGACTTTGCCATGATGCGCGAGGTTCTGTCGCGCCGATTCACCCGTCTGCTGAAAGAAGACCCCGATCGGCAGTCGGAAAACTGGCCCGATCTGCTGCTGATCGACGGCGGGGCCGGGCAGGTCTCGGCCGTGGCGGGGATATTGCACGATCTCGGGGTGCGGGATGTGCCGCTGGTGGGTGTCGCCAAGGGCGAGGAGCGCGATGCCGGCAAGGAAGAATTCCATATCCCCGGCAGGCGGCCCTTTTCCCTGCCCCATAACGACCCGGTCCTGTATTTCATCCAGCGCCTGCGTGACGAATCCCACCGTTTCGTGATCGGTGCCCACCGGGCGAAACGCAGCCGCGCGATCGGGGCCAGCCCGCTGGACGACATCCCCGGCGTGGGGGCGGCCCGCAAGCGGGCGCTGTTGGCGCATTTTGGCTCGGCCAAGGCGGTTGCGCGCGCGTCACTGTCCGACCTGAAGGCCGTCGAGGGGGTGTCCGACCGGCTGGCCGAAACGATCTACAACCATTTTCAGGAATTGGGCTGAGCCCGCTATCCGTGCAGGTCACGAATTGTTGGCAGCCCAAGGCAACAGGACGGTTCCGCAGCGCGGCGGCTTGCGCTAAACAGGCTGCAACACTCTCAGGGGACCCCGATACATGCGTTGGACATTGCCAAACATCCTGACCATCCTGCGGCTTGTTGCGGCGCCGATGCTGCTTGTCGTGTTCATCGCCTTTCCGCGCCCCATATCCGATTGGCTTGCGGTGTTTCTGTTCGCCTTTGCCGCGATCACCGATTACGTCGATGGCGCGCTGGCGCGTCGCTGGCAGCAGATCACGGCCTTTGGCAGGATGATGGACCCCATTGCCGACAAGGCCATGACGATCCTTGCACTTGTGCTGCTGGTCTATCTTATGAATGGTCGGCCATTCGCCATGGGCAGCTTCTATGTCGATGAGGCGACCATGATCCTGATTCCGGCAACGCTGATCATCTTTCGCGAGGTTTTCGTATCCGGCCTGCGCGAATATCTGGGCAACCGTTCGTCGGGGCTGGCGGTCACCCGGCTGGCCAAGTGGAAGACGACTGCACAGATGGTGGCCATCGTCGTGCTGTTCGTTCAGGGCCTGTTCGAGCATTACTATGGCACCCTGGCATTCGGCTTTACCCAGGAAATGACGCAGGCCATCCTGAGGGGCGCCGAGGAAGATCTGTTCGGGCTCCGCTGGAAGTATGACGGGTTTTTCGTTACTCAATATGCCGGTATCATCCTGCTGTGGCTGTCCGCCCTGCTGACCGGCATCACCGGGGTCGATTATTTCCGCAAGGCGATGCCACTATTGAAAGAAGAGGAAGCGCCATGATCGACGTCGTCTATTTTGCCTGGGTGCGTGAACGCATCGGCCTGCCGAGGGAACAGGTGGAAACGAACGCAACAACCGTGGCCGAGCTGATCGACGAACTCAGCGCCCGCGAAGAACGCTATGCGCTGGCCTTTTCCGATCGCGGCGCCATCCGCGCGGCCGTGGATCAGACCCTTGTCGATCTTGATGCGCCCCTGAAAGGCGCGCGCGAGGTTGCCTTCTTCCCCCCCATGACGGGCGGTTGACATGCGGGATGCTGACATGACAGTGCGCGTGCAGGAGGGCGACTTTGACCTTGCGACCGAGCTCGCCGACTTCGGTCGCGGGGCAGGGGGGATCGTCACCTTTACCGGCATCGTGCGCAACAATGACGCCGGCAACCTGCAATACATGGAAATCGAGCACTACCCGGCAATGACCCAGCGCGCGATCGAGGCCATCGCCAACGAGGCCCGCAGCCGCTGGGATCTGTGTGACCTGCTGATCATCCACCGACATGGCCGTCTTGCGCCCGGCGCGCGCATCATGATGGTCGCGACTGCCTCGACCCACCGCGCCGATGCCTTTGCTGCGGCCGAATTCCTGATGGACTATCTGAAATCCCGCGCCCCCTTCTGGAAGAAAGAGGTCACCTCCGACAGCGCCGAATGGGTTGCGGCGCGGGAAACCGACGAAAAGGCGCTGGACCGCTGGTAGGCGCGCCCGCGCAGCCCTTCTTCTTTGTCCAAATACTCGCGGGGGTGAATTGCCGCAGGCAAGAGGGG
>JAUZRU010000115.1 GCA_030950185.1 Paracoccaceae bacterium
CATGACGTCGTCGCCATTGCCACCGTTCAGCGTGTCATTGCCATCGCGGCCCAGCAGGAAGTCATTGCCGCCATTGCCGTTCAGCGTGTCATTGCCGGCAAATCCGTCGATCCAGTCGGCCAGGTTCGAGCCTGTCAGCACGTCATTCGACGCCACGGTGGTGCCGGTTCCCGTCAAGTCGGCTCCAAGATAGGTATTGGCAAGGCTCGAGAAGTCGAAATCCATCCCGTCGGCAAACTGGAACATCTCGACCCTGTTGGCCGCGGTGCCCCAGTTCTGGATCATGACCGTATCGGTCATCGCGTTCAGCGGGGTGGTCATGTTGGCGCTGTCGCCAATATGCACCTTGAGATCGTTGCCGACGCGCTCGAGCACCAGATCCTCGACCGTGATGCCGGTATCAAACAGCAGCTTGTCGCCGCCCGGGGCTGTCGTGCTGGTGCCCACAGCCGTGCTGCCGCTGTCATTGATGACGTCAGCCCCGTCACCGCGTGCAACGATATAGACATCATCGCCGGCACCGCCGCTCAGCGTGTCATCGCCGCTGCCACCCATCAGGATATCGTTGCCGGACGAGCCGTTCAGGATGTCATTGACATCCCCGCCGGCCAGCCAGCTTGCCTGGCCGGGGGCGGCCGAGATCGTGTCATTTGCGGCCGTGCCCGTCTGGGCGTGGTCGATCTGGCTGATATCGACGACAAAATCATTGGCAAAGCGCAGTGTCTCGATGCGAAACTGCGGTGTGGTCCAGCCATTGATGGTGACCTCATCGGTGATCGCGGCCCCCGGGGCAAGGGGCAGGAGGTCGATGACCAGATCGGCCCCGACACTGTTGGCCACAAGATCCGAGATGCTGATGCCTTGCCCGAATTCCAGCGTGTCGTGGCCGCCCTCGACCGCTTGCGTCACCTGGCGGGTGCCGGTTCTGACCTCGTTGACCCAGACCGTGGTTGCGCTCTTGCCCGAGCCCACCGTCTTTTGCACCTTGTTGCCGGTCTGATAGCTGTAGGTCTGGGTGACCTGCTGGTAGGCGCTTTCGTCAATCACGTCCTTGCCGTCACCGCGGTTGAAGATGTAGATGTCATCTCCCAGCCCGCCGTTCAGCGTGTCATTGCCCAGCCCGCCGGTCAGGACGTCGTCGCCGGCGCCGCCGGAAAGGGTGTCATCACCGGCACCGCCCAGCAGATAGTCGACCCCGTCGCCACCCTTGAGCGTGTCATTGCCGGCGCCCCCGTAAAGGTCGTCATCGCCTGCACCCCCGCTCAGCGTGTCATTGCCGCTGCCGCCCACCAGGAAATCCTTGCCCGCCAGCCCGCTCAGCACATCATCGCCTGCGCCACCCGACAGGAAATCCCCGCCCGTCGTGCCGGTCAGCCTGTCTGCCGCCGCCAGGCCCGATGCGGCGTGGGTGACATTGGACATGTCGATCACCTGCCCATCGCCAAAGGCAAACCGCTCGATGCGGTTCATCGCGTTGCCCCAGTCCTGGATGGTCACGACGTCGCTCATCTGCGCAAGCCCGATGGTCGGGTCATTGAGGTCGCGAATGCCGATCTTCAGGTCATTGCCGGAATTGGCGACGAACAGATCCTCGATCCCGATCGAAAACCCGAATTGCAGCTTGTCATTGCCGCCATCCACCTGCACGATCCGCGTTGCCGTACGGGTCTCGGCCACATAGCGCCCGTTCTTGCCGCTGCGCTGATAGATCATGCGGCCGGTCGGCTGCTGATAGGTCTCGAGTGTGGTTGCGTTGTCGTAGATCAGGTCGTGGCCGTCGCCCCGGAAATAGATATAGGTGTCGTCGCCCGCGCCGCCGAACAGGCTGTCAGCACCCGTTCCGCCCAGAAGAAGGTCATTGCCGGCACCGCCCTTCAGCGTATCGGCGCCGTCCTCGCCTGAAAGCACATCATCCCCGGCCTGGCCCTGCACAAGGTCGTTGCCCGTACCCCCGATCAGGTAGTCGTTGCCGGTTCCCCCCGTGATCGTGTCGTTGCCCGCATCCCCGAACAGAAAGTCCTTGTCCGCGCCCCCATCGATCACATCGATTCCGGCACCACCCGTGATGATGTCGTGGCCGGCGCCGCCGCTCAGCGTATCATTGCCATTGCCGCCATTCAGGAAATCGCCCTCATTGGTGCCCGTCAGCACGTCATTGCCGCCCATCCCGTGCTGGGCCTGCATGATGTCGCTGAAATCCAGTTTGGTGCCATCCGACAGGGCAAAGTTCTCGATCCGGCTCTTCTGGTCTGCCCAGTTCCGGATCGTGATCCGATCGCCCGTGGCCAGAAGGTCCGCATTCGCGCTGTCGCGCAGCTCGACAACCATGTCGGTGCCGACCCGGCTCAGGATGATGTCCGAAAGATCGATCCCGGCCCCGAATTGCAGCGTGTCGATCCCGCCGTCAATTGCGCCGGTCCTTGTCTGGTAGCCGGTGCGCAGCTCGTTCACATAGCTGGCATTCTTGCCCGAGCCATGCCTGACGCTTTCATGGTAATTGTACTTCGCGGCATAGGTTCCCACCGCATGATCATGGATCGTGTCAGTGCCATCGCCGCGGTTGTAAAGGTAGGTATCATTACCGGCCCCGCCTTCAAGCGTATCGTTGCCCGTGCCCCCGGCCAGCACGTCATCGCCGGCCCCGCCGCTGAGCGTATCATTGCCCGCGCCGCCAAACAGGCCGTCCTTGCCGGCATTGCCGCTGAGCGTATCATCGCCAGCCCCGCCGATCAGCATGTCACTGCCGCCCGCGCCGGTCAGCACGTCATTACCACCCTTGCCGTCGAAGTAGTAATCAACCGTATCCTTGTGGCCCGCGATCACGTTGGCCAGGTCGCTGGCCACCACCGCCTCGAACCCGAGCGCGTCGATGTCCACGCCGGAAAACGCCGCATCCGCGCTCAGCACCAGGCGGTCATAGCCCGCGCCACCCGTCACCGCAGCACCGGCCCCGGCCCCGATCACATCCGCCGCATCCGCATAGACCACGTCATTGCCCGCACCGCCATGCATGGCATCCGCCCCGGTGCCGCCAACAAGAACGTCATCGCCGGCACCCCCCAGCAACGTATCATTGCCGCTGCCGCCGTCCAGAAACACGCTGCCGCTCTTGGCGCTGCCGTCGAGCACATTCGCCCCGGCATTGCCCGCCGCGCTGACCCAGTCGGTCGTGTCATCGCCAAGGTTGAAGTTTGTCTCCGTCGCAGCCAAGGCACGGTGTGCCGCCGTGGCCCCGCTTTCGAACTCGATCCTGAAGCCCGTCGCCGTCACCACCTTGCGCCAGCCAAGGCTCTGATGGGCCAGCATCATGTCGCCGACACCGCCCTTGATCGTCTGGCCATTGCGCACGAAACTGGCGCTGCCCTTCAGCGTTGCCAGCCCCACGCTGACATCATTGGCCGTGCTTGAAAACGGCGAGGCCGTGTCATAGGACAACCCGATCTGGCTGATCCCCATCGCCGTCAGCGTCTTGAGCTCGCCCGCTTCCACCGTCCCGTTCTGGTTGAGGTCCTGCCACACCCTAAACTCGCCAAAGCTGGTATCGGCCGCCGTCAACAGCCCGTCGCCATTGGTGTCGAAGATCTTGTTGCCCGCCGCGTCCGTCGCCTGCGCGATCGCCTGCAGATCCGTCGAGCCCGCCGGCCCCCACATGCTCAGCACCAGCTCCTTGGCCTGGTCGATCTTGCCGTCGCCCGCACCGCGCGTGCCGTCGGCATTCAGGTCGATCACCAGGAAGCCATCCCCCGGGGCAACCCAGGCCGTCGGTTCGCGAAAACCGTCGCCGTCATAGTCAAACGCCGCCTTGGTGCTCAGGCTGATCTCAACCCCGTTGCCGTTCAGGTCAAGGACAACCGGGAGGCTCGGCGTGATGCCGTTGGGGCCGATGCCAAGGCCCATGCCGCTGGGGCTGGAGGACGTGCTTGCCCCCGGCAGGCTCGGCGAGGTGAGCCCGGGGCCCGTGCAGCTGCCGGGGGTGGAACTGGGCGCGCTGCTAGGCGAGGTCGACCCACCGCCGCCGCCGCCATGCCCCGCCGCGCCCCGCAGAATCGCGTCAGGGTAAATCCCCGTCGCAAGTGCTGCCTGCGCCTTGGCTTGGGGGGCGGAGTTGGGGGCGGTGCCGTTCGAGCCAACCGACAGCGCGTGCGCCGCGCTTACACGGGCGATTTCCTGCAAGAGTGTTGGTTCCGCAGGTATGAACTTCCCGTCCCATCGAACTGTACCATTTGGGGCGTCATTTGATGGGTTACCATCAAAATTTTTCCCGTAAACCATGGAGAGCGGAACATCGTACCCAGCAAATGGAAAAGTTGATTTTCGCTCATCCAAAACTC
>JAUZRU010000116.1 GCA_030950185.1 Paracoccaceae bacterium
AAAGGGGGCGCGGCTCATGCTTTCGACGCCACCCGCGAGGATCACCTCGGCTTCGCCCGCGCGGATGGCGTTGGCGGCCATGCCGATCGCGTTCAGCCCGGAACCGCACAGCCGGTTGACGCTGACCGCCGGCACGCTGTCGGGCAGGCCGGCCAGCAGCACCGCCATGCGGGCCACGTTGCGGTTGTCTTCGCCGGCGCCATTGGCATTGCCCATGATGGCATCGTCGATGGCCTCGGGCGGCAGGTTGGGCGCGCGCGCCATGACCGCGCGAATCACATGGGCCAGCATGTCGTCGGGGCGCACCGATGAAAGGGCACCGCCATAGCGCCCGATCGGTGTGCGCAGCGATTCGCAGAGATAGGCCTCGGTCATGGGATCATCCTTTGCTGTCGTCGAAATGCGTGCCCTTGATCACGCGGGAAAAGCCGCGGAATTCGGCAATGCTGCGGCCGTCCTCGCCGGTCACGCGCACATCATATATGCCGTTGCGCCCGGTCTTGCTGACCTCGACCGCGGTGGCGGTCAGGCGCTCGCCGGGCTGGCCGGGCGAGATGTAGCTGATCACGTTGTGCTGGGCCAGCGCCGTCTGGTTGTAGCTGTTACAGGCATAGGCGAATGCGCTGTCGGCCAGTGTAAAGATGATGCCGCCGTGACAGATGCCGTGGCCGTTCAGCTGCTCTTCACGCACCACCATCGACATGATGGCGGTACCGGGGCCGATGGATTCAAGCGTGATCCCCATGGCCGGCGTCGTCTTGTCGCGGGCCTGCATCGAGGCGGCGGATCGTTCGGCGATTTCCTGAGCTGAAAGTTCTGTCATCTGCTGTCCTGTCCTGTGTTTGCGAAAAGGATTTGCATAAACCGACCGGTTGGTCAATAGTAGGCGCCGCCGAACCCCCCCAATGACCCGCAGGGAAGGAAGATCACATGACGATCATGCAGCTCAACAGTTTTGCGCAAGGCAAATGGGTTGCGCCGATGGGGCGCACGAGGCCGGTCTTTTCCGCTGTCACCGGCGAGCAGATCGCCGAGGCCGGATCAGACGCGCTGGATTTTCAGGGGATGATCGATTTCGCCGTGCAGCGGGGCGGGCCGGCCCTGCGCGAGATGACGTTCCATGATCGCGCGCGCAAGCTCAAGGCGCTGGCGCTGTATCTGAATGATCGCCGCGACGCGCTGTACGAGTTGTCATACCAGACTGGCGCGACGCTGGCTGACAGCAGGATCGACATTGATGGCGGAATTGGCACCATGCTGGTCTTTGCGTCAAAAGGGCGGCGCGAAATGCCCGATGGCCATGTCTATCTGGATGGCGATGTCGAGATGCTGTCGCGCAAGGGCTCGTTCCTGGGCCAGCATGTGGCCACGCCCCTGCGCGGGGTGGCGGTGCATATCAATGCATTCAACTTTCCGGTCTGGGGCATGCTGGAAAAGCTGGCGCCGACCCTGCTTGCAGGTGTGCCCGCAATCGTGAAACCGGCGACCGCCACCAGCTATCTGACCGAGGCGGCGTTCCGCCTGATGGAGGAATCCGGCATCTTTCCCGAAGGTGCGTTCCAGCTGATCATCGGGGGCACAGGGGATCTGCTGGATCGGCTCGGCCCGCAGGATGTGGTCAGCTTTACCGGCTCGGCCGACACGGCGCTGATGCTGCGCGCAAACCCCAATATCATCAATCGCGGGGTGCGGTTCACGGCGGAACAGGACAGTCTGAACGCATCTGTCCTGGGTCCCGATGCGGTGCCGGGGACGCCGGAATTCGACCTGTTCGTGAAAGAGGTCGTGCGCGAGATGACCGCCAAGGCCGGGCAGAAATGCACCGCGATCCGCCGGATCATCGCGCCCGAATCCGTGGTTGGGGATCTGTCGGATGCCATCATCGCGCGGCTGGAAAAGACCGTGATCGGCAACCCGGCCGACAAGGAAACCCGCATGGGCGCGCTGGCGTCCGCCGCGCAGAAGCGTGACGTGCTGGAAAAGGTCGCCGCATTTTCAGGTGAATGCACACGCCTGTATGGGGATGTCGACAATTTCACCGTTCAGGGGGCTGATCGCGACCGCGGCGCCTTTCTGCCGCCGATGCTGTTTCGCTGCGACGACCCCGACAGCGCGCGCCGCGTGCATGAGGTCGAGGCCTTTGGGCCCGTTTCCACCATCATGCCCTATCGCAACCTGAAACATGCGGTCGAGTTGATGAACCGCGGCGGAGGTTCGTTGGTGGGCTCGGTCATCACCAACGATGCGCAGGTCGCGCGCGAGATCACGCTTGAGGCGGCCGCATGGCACGGGCGTCTGTATTTCAACAACCGCGATTCCATGGCCGAAAGCACCGGGCACGGCTCGCCCTTGCCGCATATGACCCATGGCGGGCCGGGGCGCGCCGGCGGCGGCGAAGAGCTGGGCGGTATCCGCGGGGTGCTGCACTATATGCAGCGGACCTCGGTGCAGGGCAGCCCCGACATGCTGACGGCGATCGGGGGGATCTGGGTCAAGGGCGCGCGCGAGGTCGAACCGCCCGCGCATCCGTTTACCATGACCTTTGACGAACTCGAGATCGGCCATACCATCGTGACCGAACCCCGTGTCGTGACGCTGGAGGATATCGAGCATTTCGCCGAATTCACCGGCGACACATTCTATGCCCATATGGATGAAGAGGCCGCGCGCGCCAACCCGTTCTTTCCGGGCCGTGTCGCCCATGGCTATCTGTTGCTGAGCTTTGCCGCCGGCCTGTTCGTCGAACCCAGCCCCGGCCCGGTGCTGGCCAATACGGGGCTGAACGGCTTGTCGTTCCAGAAACCCGTCAGCCCCGGCGACGAGATCCATGTGCGCCTGACGGTCAAGCGCAAGACGCGGCGGACAGATGAATATGGCGAGGTGCGCTGGAATGTGACCCTGTTCAACCAGGATGACGAGCAGGTTGCCGAATACGAGCTGCTGACCATGGTGGCCTATCGGCGCTGAGGCCGGTGCAGGGCTGACAGGAAGGGATGCCTCCGGCGGGAGTATTTGGGCAAAGAAGAAGATCAGGGCGTGCGCAGGCAGCTGGCCATTCGGCCTGCGATATGACGCAGCAGGGCGGTTGGCGTATAGTCGGCCGGGTCGATGTCGCGGCCAAGGGGATCGACCACGGCAAGGGTGGCCCCGTAGGTCAGAAGCGGGGCCGCGCGATTCTTCAGTGCGGGCGAGGTGACGAAGACACAGGCATCGCCCTGGTTTGCCAGCGCATCGCGCAGCCCGATGATGGTGCCGAGGCTGGCCGATTCCATCGCGCCCGTGGTTGCGGCCCCTAGCGGCAACAGTGCAAAGCCGCGTTCGAAATACTGGAACGAGTCGTGATACTGCACAAAAGGTTTCAGCGGAGGCTGGAGTTCTTGCCGGATATCGCGCTCGGCCTTGCCGAGGCGCGACAGGAATTGTTTCAGATTACCTTGATATGTGGCGTTGTTGTCAGGGTCGAGCGCGCTCAGTCGCCGGGCGATTGCGCGAGCCCAGAGGCGCAGGTTTTCAGGTGCAAGCCAGCTATGGGGATCGATATTTTCGGGCCTTGGCGCAAGGCGGGTTATGCCCGTGGGCCGAGTGCCGAAAAGCCCGGGGCTGCGCAGCGGAAGCAGCAGCGTGCCGGGCAGTTGGTTCAGCGTCAGCAGGCGCTTTCCGGCATTGGTGCGCGAAAGGGGACGGGCAAGCGCAGGGGTTGAATGCGGGCCAAGCCAGATGATCAGGTCGGCATCGGCCAGCTGGCGCATATGCGAGGGTTTCAGAACGAAATCATGCGGTGATATTGCTGCGGGGATCAGGTTCCTGGGGGATATGTCCGTGCCGGTGATCGCCGCGACCAAGGCGCGGATCGGGGCGATATCGGTGACGACGTTCAGCGGGCGCGCCACGGCGGGTATTGCCTGAAGAACAAGCAGCATCAGGCCGATCATAGCATTTCTGAACATGGTATCGCCTCTTGTGGTCGGGTTGCATGGAGGCATATAGATGATATGTTATAAGGTAACAATAGGGGTGCCCCCATGTCGGTTTCAAATCCCGATAGAGTCGCGGCCTTGTCTGCCGAGGCGGACAATGTTTTCAGAAAGCACGACCATCGAAAATGCCGTTCCGGCGCAATGGAAGAGGCGCGCACGCTGTGTGTGGCGCGCGGGGTGCGTCTTACGCCAACGCGCGAGAGGGTGCTGGATATCCTGCTGGAAAGCCACCGGGCGCTGGGTGCTTATGACATCCTCGAGCGGTTGCGCATGGAAGGACGCCCAGGCCAGCCGCCCGTGGTTTACCGGGCCCTTGAATTTCTGGTGGCACAGGGCTTTGTGCATCGGCTGGAACGCCTGAATGCCTTTGCCGCCTGCGCCCATGGTGCCGATGGGCACGAGCCGCTTTTCCTGATCTGCAGCGATTGCCGGCAGGTGGCCGAGGCCCCTCTGGGTACGCTGAGCGCCGAGATCGACCATCATGCCGATGCGTTGGGATTTTCAGCGCAATCGCGGGTGGTCGAGGTTCTTGGCCTGTGCCCGTCTTGCCGCGAGGCTGCAGCATGAGCGGTGAAACCCTTGTCAGGACCAAAGGGCTGACGCTGGAAATTGACGGGCGGCGGGTGTTGTCCGGCGTGGATTTCCATATTGATGCCGGCGAGATCGTGACCATTGTCGGGCCCAATGGTTCGGGCAAATCGTCCTTCCTCAAGGCGGTGGTCGGGGCGTTGGTGCCCGCTGGTGGGGGCATATGGCGCCGGCCGGGGTTGCGCATGGGTTATGTGCCGCAGAAGCTCCACCTCGACCCGGTATTTCCGCTGACAGTGCGGCGGTTTCTGACGCTGACCCGCCGACCCGCCGCCGAAGAGCTTGACTCGGTCATCGCCCGACTGGGCATTGCGCCGGTTCTGGGCCAGCAGGTGGCAGGGCTTTCTGGCGGACAGTTGCAGCGGGTGTTGCTGGCCCATGCGCTGGTGGGCAAACCCGATCTGCTGATACTGGACGAGGCGGCGCAGGGGCTGGACCAGCCCGCGGTGGCCGGGTTCTATCATCTGATCGAAGAGCTGCGCCGCGAAATGGGGTGCGCAGTGCTGATGGTCAGCCACGACCTGCATGTGGTGATGAGCGCGTCTGACAGGGTGATCTGTCTGAACGGGCATATCTGCTGCGAGGGAACACCGACGGTGGTTTCCGAGGCGCCGGAATACCGGCAGCTGTTTGGCTATGGGACCGAAGGCGCGCTGGCACTGTATCGCCATGTGCATGATCACAAGCATGAAGAAGGCGAGGTCTGCCAGCATGATTGATCCGTTTCTGATGCGCGTGGGGCTGGCTGCGGTTCTTGTTGCGATGACCGCAGGGCCGCTGGGCTGTTTCGTGCTGTGGCGCCGCATGGTGTTTTTTGGCGATACGATTTCACACGCCGCGCTGCTGGGTGTGGCGCTGTCGCTTGCTACCGATCTGCCCGTGACTGCGGGCGTGTTGCTGGTGGCTTTGGCGGTATCGGTTGTGGTGTTGCAGGCTGGAGGCAGGTTTCACCATACCGATACGGTTCTGGGGGTCGCCTCGCATTCGGCGCTGGCGCTGGGCCTTGTTTCGGTGTCGCTGCTGGGGGGCGTTGGCGTCGATCTGATGACCTATCTGATGGGCGACATTCTGTCTGTCGGCACGGCGGACCTGTTTCAGATCGCGATTGGCGGCGCAGTTGCGCTGGGCTTGCTGGTCTGGCGGTGGAAGGGGTTGCTGGTCGCATCGGTGGATCGTGAAATGGCGGTGGCGCATGGCTTTGCACCTCGTCGAGAGGCGTTGATCTTTACGGTAATGCTGGCCGTGCTGGTGGCTGTTGCCATCAAGGTGGTCGGGGCGCTGATGATTTCGGCCCTTCTGGTCATGCCGGCTGCCACCGCCCGGCAGTTTTCGGCGACGCCTGAACGCATGGCGGTTCTGGCCGCGTTCTGCGGAGTGCTGTCGGCGATGCTGGGGCTGTTCGTGTCGTTTGCCCTGGATACACCGACCGGCCCCAGCATCGTGGTCGCAGCACTTGTGCTGTTGCTTGTGGCAGTCGGGGGAAGGTGGGCGGCAGCGCAAAATTGAAAAGCCCCGGAGGATTCCGGGGCTTTCCTTGATCGTCATGCAGATGTGCTGTGCCTAGAAGTGGTAGGCGCTTTCGCCGTGGCTGGACTGGTCAAGCCCTTCGCGTTCTTCCTCTTCGGTGACGCGCAGGCCGATGATCATGTCAATCAGCTTGAACAGCACAAAGCTGACCGCGCCGCCCCAGAGGATGGTCACGCCCACGGCCTTTGCCTGGATCAGGGTCTGGCCCAGCATGGTGACGCCGTCGCCATAGCCAACGCCGCCAAGTGCCGTCGAGGTGAAGATGCCGGTGCCGATAGCGCCGATGATGCCACCGATCCCGTGGATGCCGAACACGTCCAGGCTGTCGTCATAGCCAAGCTTGTTCTTGACCGGGCCGACGAAGATATAGCAGCCCAGCGAGGCAATCGCGCCCAGGATGATGGCGCCCACAGGGCCGACGGTGCCGGCTGCGGGGGTAACGGCAACCAGACCTGCAACCATGCCCGACGCAGCACCCAGCAACGAGGCCTTGCCGCGCATGACACCTTCGATCACCGACCAGGCAACGATCGCGCCCGCGGTTGCGGTGAAGGTGTTGATCATGGCCAGCGCCGCACCGCCATTGGCTTCGAGGTTGGAGCCCGCGTTGAAGCCGAACCAGCCGACCCACAGGATACCCGCGCCAACCAGTGTAAGCGTCATGGAATGCGGGGCCATCATGTCCTTGCCAAAGCCGATGCGGGGGCCGATCACGATGGCGCCCATCAGTGCGGCGATGCCCGCATTGATATGCACGACGGTGCCGCCGGCAAAATCAAGTGCGCCCCAGCCCAGGATCAGGCCGTCTTCGCCCCAGACCATGTGGGCGATCGGGAAATAGACCAGCGTCACCCACGCAAGGGTGAATACCATGAGGGCCGAGAACTTGATCCGTTCGGCAAATGCGCCAACGATCAGGGCCGGGGTGATGGCGGCAAAGGTCATCTGGAAGGCGATGAACACATATTCGGGGATGACAACGCCATCGGTGAAGGTCGCGGCCATCGAATCCATGGTGACACCCGACAGGAACAGCTTGCTCAGCCCGCCCCAATATGTGCCGGCTCCGCCAAAGGCGAAGGAATAGCCGTAAAGCACCCAGACAACCATCACCACCGCGGTGATCATGGTGCACTGCATCAGCACGCTGAGCATGTTTTTGCTGCGCACCAGGCCGCCGTAGAACAGCGCGAGGCCCGGAAGGATCATCATAAGGACCAGCAGCGTCGAAACCAGCATCCAGGCGACGTCGCCCTTGTCCATGGTTTCACCGGCTGCCTGCGCCCACGAGGTGGCGGGGATCGTGGTCAACAGGCTCGCCGCGGCAAGTTTTGCAAGTTTGAGTTTCATCTTTTCCTACCTTTCGGAATTGTCAGAGCGCGTCTTCGCCGGTTTCGCCGGTGCGAACGCGGACGGCCTGTGTCACGTCGAGAACAAAGATCTTGCCGTCGCCGATCTTTTCGGTCCGGGCGGTGTTCTGGATGATCTCGACCACCTCGTCGGCCTGCGAATCCGCGACCACCAGTTCGATCTTGGTTTTCGGGACGAAGTTCACGGCATATTCGGCGCCACGGTATATTTCGGTATGACCCGACTGTGCGCCAAAGCCCTTGATCTCGGTCACCATCATGCCGCGCACGCCGGCGGTTGTCAGCGCCTCGCGGACCTCTTCAAGTTTGAAGGGCTTGATAGCTGCAATTATGAGTTTCACGTCATTTTCCTTTCCCCTCGGGGCCGCGTTTCCGCGTGCCCGCATTTGCATGGGGCGACAAAACCCGCAGAATCGGGGGGCAAGGCAAGGATGTGCAAAGTTGAATATGTCGAAAAAAGCGGGATAACGCACAAAAAATGCACAAAAGTAACGAAAAGATGAAAAAATAGGCGCTATGTAGGTGCCGCGCGGGGCCGAGTGTCTCTCCACATTCGGGGCGGTTCGGTCTATTCTTGGCAAAACACAATAATGCAGGCAGCAGTTTCATGACCTCGGCAGGCGGAAAAAGGCCGGTTCTCGTTGCGCGGCGGCGTGTGCCTCCGGCGAAGGCAGCGAAAAAGACGCGCAAATCATCGCGCATGTCCGGCGGTAACGGCGGCAACAGCGGCGGTCGGGGTGGTGGCGGCGGTGGAGGTGCGGGCAAGACCCCTCGGCCATCCAGGCCATCAGCCATGCGGAAGCGCCGCAAGACACTGCGCCAATGGGTGGGCGCGGGCCTGCGCAAGCTCAGACAGCGCCTGCTGCGCCTGACGCTGTGGGTCAGCCTGCGCGCGGTATTGCTGGGCGTTCTGACGTTGATGGGCGCATCGGCCTATTATTATATGCAATTGCCAACCTCGGCCTTTGATCTGGTTGATGGCCGGGCGGCGGGTTCGGTCACGATGCTGGATCGCGACGGCAAGGTCTTTGCCTGGCGGGGCCAGCAGTTTGGTGGGGTCATCACCGCCGAAACGGTTTCGCCATATCTGAAGAACGCTGTCATCGCGACCGAAGACAAACGGTTTTACAAGCATTTCGGCATAAGCCCGCGCGGCATCGTCGGTGCCATGGTGATCAATCTGCGCGCCGGGCGGGGGCCGTTTCGCGGCAATGGCGGCTCGACCATCACGCAACAGGTTTCCAAGCTGCTATGCTTCGGGCACGAATATGACCCGACTTCGGGCATGACCCAAAAGCAGTTCGAGGCCGATTGCCGTCAGTCCACCCTTTTGCGCAAGCTGAAAGAGGTGCCTTATGCCTTTGCACTGGAGCTGAAATATACCAAGAACCAGATCCTCACCATCTATCTGAACAGGGTTTATCTGGGGGCGGGCTCGCAGGGGTTCGAGGCGGCCAGCCAGCGCTATTTCGGCAAGTCGGCGGCCGATGTGAACGCTGCCGAGGCGGCCATGCTGGCGGGGCTTCTGCGTGCGCCGACACGCTATGCGCCGACCCGAAATCTGGCGCGTGCGCAGAAGCGGGCGAACGTGATCATCGGGTTGATGGAAGAGCAGGGCTATCTGACCCCGGCCGAGGCCAATTACGCCCGCAGTCACCCCGCGCAACTGTCACAGGCGGCCGCCGCGCGGGCGGGGGGGTATTTTGCCGACTGGGTGATGGAAAGCGTTCCCGGCTTTCTGACCAAGGCCACCAAGGAAGATGTGATCATCAAGACTACCTTTGACCCCCGCATACAGAAAGCGGCCGAAGAGGCGCTTGCCGATGTGTTCAAGAACAAGGTCAAAAAGGGATCACGCGCGCAGGCGGCCATTGTTGTCATGTCGCCCGACGGG